>JAYQON010000091.1:2191-12354 GCA_038144835.1 Bdellovibrionales bacterium | reverse complement strand
CCTTTGAGCGCTGCAATCGCAGAGGTGACTGCCGAATAGATGTCGCTCAATGAACTTGCGGTTACGCGCGAGGCAAAAGCGGAACAATTCAATTCGTGATCCGCGTGTAAAACCAGGCAAACATCAAAATCACGCGCCAATTCAGCGTTAGGCTCCTCTCCCTTAAGCATATAAAGGAAGTTCCAAGCCAAAGTCTTTTCTGGTTTGGGAGCAACAAAAGATTTGCCATTACGAGTGCGATCAAAAAGCGCAACCAATACGCCCATTTTAGCAACAAGACGCATAGCCACCCGACGTTGAGCCGCTGGATCCACGCTTTGAGCCTCATGATCAAAGAGAGCCATCAGACTCACTGCCGTGCGCAACCATGCCATGGGATGAACCCCTTTGGTCGGTAACGCTTGCAACAATTTAACCTGATCATCAGTCAACGCCATATTGGCGCCAAGATCCTTGCGAAAAGCTTCAAGCTCGCTGGCCTTGGGCAGTCGGCCTTCCCAGAGTAAGAAAGTCGTTTCTTCAAAGGAAGAATTAGCGGCAAGATCTTCAATCGTATAGCCGCGGTAATTCAATGTCGCATCGACAATGAAAGAGATCGCAGTGGTACAAGCCACCACTCCTTCTAGTCCTTTATCAACAGCACCAGAGTAGATTTCGGGCGTTACGGCCATGGAGAAGTCCTTTCGAATGAAGACAACCCCATCGTAATCTAGAGTGGTGATTTCGTCACTAGCTCTTGGCCAATTTTATGACTTTGTCTTTCACTTCGATAACGACCAGAGTCTGGTCACGCGCGGGCTCCGCGCCTGAGGAGAAGCGCTGGACCTCATAGAGAATGTGATTTCTTAATTCATGCACACCGCGCTTTGGTCCAGTTAAGAAGCTGCGAGTAACGCGCTCCATACCATAAGTCTCGCCGTCGGGATTGCGCGCCTCAACAATGCCCCGAGTGCATAGCACCAGTCGATCTCGGGGATTTAAAGAGACAGAACCCGAACTCGCGGGCGCAGAAAAATTGGCACTCAAGGAACCGAGTCCCGAATCGAGAATCTGTATATCTCCCGTTTGTGCACTCTGATGAAGGGCCACAACTTGACCCGCACGCACAAAACGCATTTCAAAACTGCGTCGATCGATAAGGGAGTAGAAGATGTCTGCCTCATCGGGCTCAGTGAGATTCTCGAGTAACTGCTCTTTCATATCGGCCAAGACCTCATGTGGCTCAGAGCCGCGTTTTGATTCGATTTGGGCGGTCATTTTTAAGAGTACACTCAACAACAAGGCCGACATTGCATGTCCAGAGGCGCTACTAACAATGACCCCAAAACGAAAACGGTCTTGGTGTTCAAAAATATCAAAGTAATCTCCGCCAGAAATGGCGCTCGGAATATACTTAGTTGAAAACTCAAATCCGGAGATATTTGGAAACTCAGTTGGAACTAGGGCCCGCTGAATCAGATGTGCGAGTTTTAACTCATCAGTCAGTTGGCCAATCATGACCTCCAAACGCTGATTGGCTTTACCCAGCTCATCGCGAAAGCGTTTTAAGTCGGTCTGCCGTTCTTTCAACTCTTCCTCGAGTTCGGCGATCCTTTGCTCCAATTGTTCACGCGTCAGTGTCGGCATGCTGATCATGTTCAGACTCACGACTCTTTATGTCAAAATCAAAGACAGACAACCCATAATGATTAACGCTGTGCTCCTGTTGCGGAAGCGCTTACAGCGGACAGTTGAACAATTTTCAGAGACTGGGTTAACTGACAATAATCATGACTTTTGAAACCCGCTTCACTTTTGAGAAGCTCGTTATGGAATTAGGTCTTCTCCGTAATGAAGACTTTGCCGCCCTCATGCCCCTCGCCATTGCCGTGCAAGCCGTGCTTTGGCCGAAGGAAAATCTTGAGGGGAGTTTTCGCCAAGTGCAATTTATGGGCTTCGAAACTTTAAAATCGTGTGAAGGTTTGAGTGAAGCCGAACGCTTTGAAACATTGCGCAGGTTCGTTTTTGAGAACAAAAACTTCCAGGTCTCGACCAGTGCTCGCAATTGCATACACGAAAAACAAATTTTAATGAAATGCGTGATTGATGAACGCGCGGGCCACCCCCTACCCATTGTTTTTCTTCTTCTCTACTTAGCTCACGTGCTCGACATCCCGTTGGCCTTGATTCAAGCTCGTCATCACTTTTTGCTTAAATGGGTGCGTTCGGGAAAAACTCTGTATATGGATCTCTACAACGAATGCCGAGCTCTCGGAGATCAAGAACTGATACAGTTTCTTAATCGTTCCTCGTCCAACCTTGAAGTGTGGAGTGCCAAGCAATTGATGACTCAATACCTAGAGCTGCTGATGCATTCCTTTGAAGCCGTACAAAATCTTCCACAGCTCCATATCGTGTACAATTTGCTTTTACAAATCGATGACGCCAACACCGGTATCCTCGGTCAACGTGCTCTTCTGCGCTACAAGCTTGGCTTCACGCGAGAAGCATTAAGCGATTTAAAACGTTATTTCTCATTTGTAGAGAGAGCCAACGCTCCAACAGAAATTCAACAGGCTTGGATGGAACTAGAGTCCATGCCCGAACCGCCGCAACGCGGGCCAACTGAAGTTCTGCACTAACGAACTTTCAAATACACATCGTAACGAACACTTTGGCCCTTGAACATGTGGTGAGGAGCCGAACTCATAGCGCGGGCTTTCAGCGGCCGTTTAACTACCACTCTCTCGCGAGCCATCTTCATCCCCGTCTGAAAAAGCTTTTCTTCTTCCTCCAAGTCAGGAGTCGGCAGCAACTCTTGCAACAACTGCATCTCCTTGGGACTTTTTGCTGAAGATTTGGGTTTGATAAACATGGGGTCGAGATAAACCACATCAGGTGCCGCCTCAGGTTGCATCTGAATCATAATCGCCGAGGCGTCTCCTTGAACAACTTTTAACCTGCTGAATCGCAAACGAAGCTGTTCGTCTTCCAAACAGGCCCGTTCGATACCATCCCGCAAAAGTGCAGCAACAACACACGATTGCTCAATGGCTGTCACTTCACATCCCAAAGCGACCATCATTGCCGCATCCTGACCAAATCCAGCCGTAGCATCTATGATCTTTAACGGCTTATCACGAAGACCAAGTGCGCGCCGAAAAATATGATTACGTTCGAGCCCCCGCTGCCAGCGCACGCGCCAGGAAGAACTTAGAAAATCAACCGAATAAGGTTTACCACGTCTTTTATCCAAGAAAGCCAACGCTAGCGCCTCCCGAGCCACCACTAACTTTACTCCCGGCTCAACCAATGTGTGGGGGTGCATTTGCGCGCAGAGTGGAATTTTAAAAAAATCGGCTAGAACTTGAGCCCTCTCCAAAGCCAAACCATCAGCAGCTTCAACGCAAACTAAAGCCACAATAACCCCATAGCACCCACCCACCAAACAGTCAGAGTAAAGTGCGACAGCAAGGCCCTGCGAGAGAGGCCAATCATGGTTCCCGACAGTGGCGAGGCTGTTTTGTGAAAACGCGCCAGAGCCAAAATCAAAGGCATAGAAAAAACCGGTAAAAATACCAACGCAATTATAGGTACTCGTAAAAGCACTGCAGTCAGCGGATGCACTGCGAGGAGTAAAAAACCAGTGATTAGACACAGATTACGAGCGCGATCAAAATCAAGAAATCCCAAGAGAGTATGAAAATCGCTGGGTTTTGAACGAAACATTTCCTCAAGTTGGCGTAGCTGGAAAACCCACACAGTGGTGAGTCCTAACGTCAATCCCAGAACCACATCAAACCAAGTCCAACGCCCAAAACTCGCTAAAGCAGTTCCTGTGGTCAACAGAGGTCCAAACAAGCCAATGACAGCTAGATCACACAAGCCATAGCGTGTCCCCAGATTTTTCTGAAAAATCCACAAGGCCGCAGCCGCCAGACCGCAAACCAAAGCCAACTTTTCCGGAGCATTAAACAATGCCGGGGCGCCAAACAAAATAGCGAAGGCCAAATTCACCCGAGCCCACCGGCGCATGATATAGGCTGGGACCCAACCGTTTTGAATCACACGGCTACCTCGACGACGATTAAGTCGATCCGCACCCGTTAGATGATCACGAACATCATTGAACAGAAACATCGCCGTGTGCAAAAAAACGATTCCCACCAAGGCTAACCAAGATGGCCATGGACTCCACTGTTCTATAGAAGCACGATGGTTCAACCATGCGAGAATGGCCGGGCCCAAGGTGAGAACCAAAAGCTCAGGACGGCAAGATAAAAAATAAATTTTCCACCATGGTGGAATTGCGACCTGATCCACAGGAACCACGCGAAAGGTGACGCGCTCTCGCGCTGTCTGTGGGGCATACGTCTCTACCGGCAAAGCCCGCTCTGTTTTGGAGAATGAACCCAAGAGATAGGATTCAAATTCTGGATCCTCGCGCGTAAGAGTCAAATACTGCATCACTTGGTCCGACGGAAATAAAGAACTTCGGGAAGGCCCATTAACTCATTGATCAAACCCAGTTCAGAGGCCAGCAAATACCGCTCCAACGATTTGGCCTTATGAGCATATAAGCTGATCACCTGACGATTCATATCGTCGAAGCTTTGTACTGTGTGATTGAAGTTCTCAAGACCTACCAACTCTTTGACTTGAGCTAACTCAGTGCATCCCCGTAACTGCTGCTTTTTATCAGCGCTAAGATTGCGCGCCAGATATGCAGCGAAAGAATTCAAGTATCCTGATTTTAAATCACCCAAAAGAGCCTTGCCCTCGTCGTTGCGTATATCGAAATCAAGCAAATCGTCACCACGTTGAAATAGCGTCCCCAAGAGAGTGCCCATTTCTTCAAGCGTCTGGTGCAAGTTTTCGTCGTAATTTTCCTTGGCAATAAATGGCGCGCGCAAACACCATTTGAACAGTGAGGCCGTTTTTAAGTCGTGAACCTGATCGAGTTGGCGCAGTTGAACATTCCAATCACTTACCAAAGAGTCCTGAATCCACTCTCCCTCGAGCAAATCAGAAATGATCTCTGCTGTGTACTGAATCAAACGCAAATTTCCGTAACGCGATAGATTCACCATCACACGCGCCAAAAGATAATCTCCAGCAAGCACCGCGTATTCAGGAGAATATTTTAACCAAGCTGCCGTCTTGCTGCGACGAAGGTTAGAACGATCAATTAAATCATCGTGCAGAAGCGAAGCATTGTGAATGAACTCAATGGTCTGCGCCAAAAGGTGTTCTTGACGAGAGGACAGCCCGAGATGCTTGCCGAAGACCTGGATCAACTTTGAGCGAAAACCCTTACCAGAAGAAAACAAATCATCATAAAGCGAATTTAGCTTCGGCAAATACTTGGGGAAATCGTCTTTATTGAATATTTTTAGGTCTTTCACGGGAACCCTGGTTCTCAGCCAATTGACTCTTTTAGTCAACGGTGATCTCTTGAAGGCCATGCAATTCAAAGTGGCCTTTGACGAAGCTGATGGAGAGGGAATCGTTTTTTTTGGCAATTATTTCCGCTTGGCGCATCGGGCTCTTGAGGCCTATTTGCCAGGAATTGGAATCCCTTGGGAAGAATGGTTCAAAAATCCCGAATGGGGTGCACCTTTGCGTCATGTCGAGGCTGATTATTTACAGCCATTGAAGCCAGGTGACTCTTTTGAAGCACGAGTGCAGGTTACAAAAATTGGTCAAACTTCGGTGCAATTCTCCTATGAATTTCTTACCGTAGATGGATTACCCATAACTCGTTTAAAGACTTCACATGTCTTTCTGAACCGTCAAGGTACCGGAAAACAGGCGATTCCCGAGAGTATTCGCCGTCGGCTCAGCGCAGCCGGAGCGGGTAGCCTGGAAAAACCTTAGGCCTTTTGCTAAGACCTCGGCCTTCCGGATTTAATCCGCGAAAGGAGAGCTAAAGATGAAACTTCTCATTGCCTTGATTTGCATTTTGCCCTTTCAAACGATGGCGGTGACCCCTGCTCCCAATGTGGCACCCGAGTGTATCAACGTTGGCACCCCGCTTGAAGGATGGAGAATGTCTGATGGCCTTTTGATCACGGACACCTGCCAAAACAAAATCGCCTTCTGCGACGCTATTGGATCCAAATCTGAGGGTTGGTACTCAGCCTCCGTAGTACACTCTGAATTGATTCGCTACGAGAACTGCGCCAAAGATCGCTCCACCAAGCCTGCCTGCGCAAGCATAGGCAATGCCTCTGAGGGATGGCAATTTCCCGATGGTAAAGTTGAGTGGTCTAAATGTGCGGGAAAAATTCCTGTTTGTGGAGCAATCGGTACTCGCTCTGAGGGCTGGTATGCGACGACAATCGTTGAAGACAGCAAAAGCTTGATTCGCTACGCAAACTGTAAATAATTAGCAAACTGCGCTTCATATCCTGCGCTGCCGGGTAGAAAACTCATCCGGCAGCCCGGACCAATGCAAAAACAATCGACGTCGGGACATGGATCTAGATTTAGAATTTATGCCTGTAGTCGACATCTTTGGCACAGGCATCACCAAAATCATAAATGAATTCCACCAATCCCAAAGGATCCTTTTCAAGCTCACGATCGCTGATTTTGTCTTGAAGAAATCTCTTAATCCATTGCAAGTCTTCAACTGCCTCTTTGACTGTTTCCTCACGCAAGGCCAATTGAATTGAGTTTCGTGCTATACACGCACAACCCGCGTCTACATTTTTAACCCGCGAAGTGCCGTTATTTCGACCAGTTGTCTCAATACAAGTTTTTTTAAGATTGGTGGTCCACTCGTCCTGATCAGTAAGCACTACAGCCTTAGGCTCTTTTGTGACTTCAGAGCCACGCGCCAGCACCATGCCTGGAGCCAAACCTACAATCAAAACTAAAATTTTAAAATTTACCCACTTCATAGGTCTATCTCCTACCCAATAAAAACCGTTTTGGATCGACAGCATATTTTTTATGACGTCCGCCACGTCTGATTTCAAAGTGTAAATGAGGTCCGGTAGAACTTCCACTTGAACCCAGACAACCGATGGGTTGCCCTTGCTGAACCTTCTGTCCCACCCTTAGCTTTGCAAGCGAGCGACACTGATTCGAGCCCTGCAAATGGGCATAGACAGAATAATTGCCCGCAGAGTCTCGAATCACCACATAATTGCCAAATCCACCACCACATCTTCTTTGCCTACGCGATCGCGACCACGAAGCACAATGACGCACCAATGGTCCAACAATCTCTCCACCGCGAGAAGCCAATACAGGACTACCGTAGGGTCCAGTAATGTCTTGCCCGTAGTGCATGCGCTTTCGTCCCGTGAATGGATGTCTTCTTGCTCCAAAGCCTCTGCGGCTCAAGCGGCCACCCACGACAGGCATTATATAATCTCGTCGATCTTGCTTAAATTTAGGTCTAACTACTGCAGGTGCAGGACCTTCCAAGGCAATCCATTCGGCTTGACTCTTTGTTCCTACCATTAGGAGGGTCAGCAGCAAAAAAGAAGCTATCGATTTACAGTTCGATAAACTGAGTTGGAGCATAATGCTAAGATAGAGAGCAAGTTGAACTCCAGGCCAACTGGAACTCGCTTGCCTTTAAATGTCTAAAAGATACACATCAGTTTACAATTTAGGGCACCGTGGTGGGCCTAGCCATTTTGCCTAAAGAATCGACAAAAAACGCCGATTATATATAGGAACCTAAGGGATAGGTGGATCAAAGTGAATCATTCTAGAACAAGTATGTTTAAATATTTTGTTCCGGCACTCATTTTGTTTCTGTTTACTTTTCTTTTTCAAAATTGCGAACACGCACCTTCAAACAACGCATCTTCAAAGAAGACTCACCCCACTCATTCAAAATGATATTCGCCTAGTCAGCTCAAGCCTCTTGATTTTTCCCAAATCTGTAGTCGGAACGTGAGGAACCCAACAAAGTCCCTCCACCCGCCATGGTCCGGGGACACCGTCATTATATTTTTTCTGTCGCTTTTCGATCTCTCGCAAGGACGCCAATGTGTCGGTGACTAAGATGAGTTTGAAACCTCGACGCATCACTGGAACTGCAATCACGACAAATAGCCCGGCTAGACCTTGCATACAATTTCTGATGTGTCGTTCAATCTGCGGCAAAGATACAAGAACACCAAGAATTTTTAAAATGTCGTCAGCTCGTCCCTGCACACGAAATTGTCGTTGGCGGATCTCACCCACGTCCTGGGTTTGCAGCCAACCGCCCTGACGTTGTGGGCTTTCAAGGGTGAAGACCTGATCGCGATTTAAGGTGGCCACGAAATCGCAAAGCGCCAAAGAGCGCAACCATACACGCTTGTCGCGAATCTGTATGCGTACATGCGGCAAAATCTGCAGAGATGGGAATTTATATTTCTTGGTGTCTCTCAGCGAAGACAAAGGCGCCGTAGCAACTTGTGACGCGCACTCCGTTAATCCGTAGCTTGGAAGAAGAGGCCAACCCAAGGCGCGAGCCCGAACATAAAGGCCTTCATCTAAGGCTCCACCTCCAATAACCACTGCCCGCAACGATGGTGGGCTCTGCGCAGCGGATTCGACTAAATCATGCACTTGCGACGGCACCAAAGAACAAAGAGTAATTCGATTTTTAATAAGTGAATCTACGAATCGCTGAACCTGCCACTTGCGCAGCCGAATGACCTTTGCGCCGTTTAAGCGAGCACGTACCAGAATCGCATAGCCACCGATATGATATGACGGAAGCGCCAACAACCATCGATCGCGTCGAGTCGCTTGCAAATGGTCATTCACGGCCCTGGCCGAGACTTCAAGGGCTGAGCGCCTTAGCCCTATTGCTTTTACCTCATCAACAGACTGAGTTCCCGATGATAACAACCAAACCAAGTCCGGATCATTTGGACAACGCTTGCGCAAACTTGCAACTAGATTGGCCTGCCAATCCAACAATCGAGGTGAGATCAACCACAGCGCCTTCAAGTGAGAGGCTCCCACGTCAAAGCCTCCAAATGTTCATCAAAACCAAAGCCATTTCCAGGTGGTGGCTGCATCCGCGGCCCCGCACAGAACCAAGCTTGCGAGAAAGCGTCAGTGATGTAACCCTCGGCAGCGGCGAGCCCGCAAACTTCTTTCATACTTGGATTTTTTGCATAAAACTTAGCCGCCGACCAAGCGGCTGCGGATTGTCCCAAAGGATGATCTAAGCTGTGAGTAAAGATCACTCGTTTAAATCCACGCTCAAGCGAAATGGATTCGTGAGCCGGTTTGAACACTCGCACCTGCGCCCCCGGGCAGGTTGTCCAATCCTGAGCCCACGGACCACTAAACGGAATTCGCTCACCATTAGTCACGGGATCTTCAATAAAATCGATTTTTGTTTTAATTCGATCGTCCAAGGACTTCCACCAAGAGGTGAACTCACTCACGGTCAATCGCGCATTGATATCGATGCGCCAAAACCAATCAGGATAGTGCATGGACCACTGGCGCAAAAGATCTGTTTCTCCAATCAAGTCCTTACCCATCTTCACCTTGATGTGAGTAAACCCCGCCTTTTGCCAGTCAACGAGCTGCGCACTTTCGACGAACCTCATCTCCGTTACCAATTTATGACTTCTGGGTAAACCAAGTCCCCAAAATGCACTTCGCTTCAAACCTCGATAAACTCGATCAATTGAATTAAACTCAAGAGCGATTTGCACCAGAGGAGTAAATTTTTTATTGGACAAGGAGAGAATGTGCTCGTGCAATGGCGGCTCGCCAAACTCGGGCCATGGATGCAGGTCACTGTAACCAATTTCGCCTGGCATCCATTCAACCTTTAACAACGCGCCTTCACGCGCTAAAGCACCAGGTGGCTTACTCACCAATTGATACCGGTGTACCCAAATTTTCATTGCAAGAGGAGTCCTACACTCAGAAGCAAGCCAAACAGCAAATGGACAAAAGCGGCTCGCGCCAGAAGCCCATTGTACTGACGACCAGCCTCTGAACGCAGCAATACCAAAACCACTTGCGCGGCTGGAGGCAAAGCTAAAAGTGGCAATAAAAAGGCTATGAGATCTCCACGATTCAGCCAGTAAAGATTGAGCACAAAGGCACCCAAAATAAGCAATAAAACTTCGAGTCGACCCAAACGAGGCCCTAAGCGAACTGCTAACGTTTTTTTATTTATTAATCGATCTTGATCGAGATCACGC
>JAYQON010000091.1:0-2181 GCA_038144835.1 Bdellovibrionales bacterium | reverse complement strand
ATTAATGGCAATGAGTACTGTAGCGAGAAATCCCACCTGCAAGCCTGCTACCAAAGCCGCTAGTGAATAATCTTTGGTGTGCAAAAAATAAACTCCACCAACAGCAACCAAGCCGAAAAATAAAATTACAAATAAATCACCGAGACCAACATAGGCCAAAGGATAGGGTCCACCGGTGTAGGCATAGCCCATGATTAATGAAACAACTCCCACCAGCAAAATAATAGCTCCGCCTTCAACCACAAGCGGTAATCCGAAAAGCAAAGCTAAAAAGAAAAAGGCAAAACCCATTGCTAAAACAGCGCGAGGACTAAACCATCCCGACTGCGAGGCACGCGCTTCTCCCAGTCGCCGATCTCCATCTGCACCCTTCATAAAGTCCAAAGCATCATTTATGAAATTCGTGCCAATTTGGATACAAATTGCGGAAAAAAGAGCGCAAATCGTAACCCACCAATTGACGGATAAATCTTCAGCCAAAGGCAATGCTGTCCCCACCAAAACAGGAACAGCCGCCGCCGAAAGCGTTTTTGGACGTGCCGTCAGATAAAAAGCATGAATACGAGAGGTCATTAAGGCAAACGCGGAAATTTACCAAAATCGGGAGGACGACGCTCAATAAATGCCTGCTTACCTTCCTTAGCTTCCTCCGACATGTAGTAGAGTAATGTGGCATTTCCAGCCAAATCTAGTAGCCCCATTTGTCCGTCACAATCGGCATTCAAAGCCGCTTTCAAACAACGAATAGCAATCGGAGAGTGCTGCAAAATCTCACGCGCCCACTGCAAAGTCTCTCTCTCCAATTCAGCGAGCGGCACGACCTTATTAACCAAACCCATAGATAGCGCCTGGTCGGCATCGTATTGCCGGCACAAATACCAAATTTCGCGAGCTTTTTTCTGCCCAACAATACGAGCTAAGTAACTACTCCCTAAGCCACCATCAAAAGATCCAACTTTGGGGCCAGTTTGTCCAAAACGAGCATTGTCAGCACAAATGGTGAGATCGCATACAACGTGCAAAACATGGCCGCCTCCAATAGCGTATCCCGCCACCATGGCAATAACCGGTTTGGGCAATGCGCGAATTTGCTTTTGCACATCCAGAATATTCAAGCGAGGCACGCCGTCCTCACCCACATAACCCGCATGCCCTCGTACTTTTTGGTCACCACCCGAGCAGAAAGCCTCAGGACCCTGGCCGGTCAGAATAACAACTCCAATTTTCGAGTTTTCACGGGCGATTTCAAAGGCATCCTTCAATTCCATGACCGTCTGCGGGCGAAAGGCATTGCGCACCTCAGGACGATTGATGGTGATCTTGGCAATGCCATCCTGTGTGCGTTCAAAAAGAATGTCGTTATATTCTTTAATCTGAATCCAGGTCTCTTGCTCTTGCATTTTTAATTTCCTTCGAGTTTCGCAATCAATTCGTCTTTTTCACCTTGGACTGTGAATTTAAATCCTTGAATGTAAACTTTAATATGACCTTCTACCCGTGCAGTGGCGGGCGCCACTTCAAATGCTCCGATGGCATCTTTGCGCACAAATAACACCTGGCCCTCTGTGGACTTGAGTTCAACGAAATCTTCCATTCACAAACCTCCCATTATCACCCATTGGGCCACTTCCCCGGGGGTCTCCCAAGGAATTCGGTGCCCTGCGTTTTCAAAGGACTTTATTTGCCCCTGAACCGGTAGATTCCGCAAGATTTTCGCAACCTCACAGTATTTTTGATCCAAGGCGCCAAACGCCCAGTCGACCGTTGCCGGTAGAGCCATGACAGCATCTGCTGAAAAACTATGTTGCGTAACAGACCATTGACGCAGAGACAGACTCAACATTTCGCGCATGGGCGGGTCGCGACGTCGATCTGGCTGCGGCTGTGAATGACGAAATACCGCCTGATCTTGCCAAGCTTTTTCCAGGCTTTCCCAATCGTCACTTTCAAAGCGCTTTAGCCATTCCGCTTCCCACGCCTGCCGCTCTTGTAAGGAACCTAAAGCCTCGGTCATAAATGGGGATGTCGATAACAGCAAAGTGCGCTTAAATCTTTTTGGATTTACCAGCGCCGCATTTAAACCCAAACGCCCACCCATCGAATAGCCTACGAGTTGCACTGATTCGCCAGCAAAACGCCTTTCCAGCTCATCATGAAAATGTGCCACCCATTGCTTCATCG
>JAYQON010000090.1:0-12448 GCA_038144835.1 Bdellovibrionales bacterium | reverse complement strand
GTTGAAATAGACCCTTGTAAGGTTCATGGTGATCTTTGTGTAAACACCACAAAAATCCGTGCATAACATATTTGTGGAGGGACCATGCTGCAAACTCCATGAAGGCGAACGCAGCAAAAAATATTAGCCAGTACATCATGCTGCGAGCTTATCGGATCGACGCCCGCCCGACAACGGCAAACATTCAGTCTTTGCAACTGTGGCGTTTGAAACACTTCGCGAGGCAAAATTTAGCAACGCCTACATGGTGTCGTATTCGAAGCTCCGTGGAATTTCGGGACCGATCGCAAGATCAAAGTAAACCCGGCCAATTTCGCGACCGTCTCCGGTCTCAACTTGAACCCGCCATTGACCAGGCTGATAATTGGATTTAACGCCATAACCTCGAAAGCCCTCATCTCTGCCGCCAGAAATGCGTATGGGAATTGTGTCTTGCAGTATCCAACCCAACTGATTGTCATGCCAATACCAGCGCATCATAACTTGGTCAGAGAAACGAGCAGGTGAAAAAATACGGAAAGCGACATAGATTTTATCTGTACGTTGAGCCAAAAAATGCTGATCGCCATTATGCCAAATTCGCCACCAAGGGCGTTGATGACCCATTCTGTACAAATTTTCTGACTTTTCAACAGAATGGTAAACGCCAATGAAGGGAATAGAGAGCGGTACCGGGGGAATCAGTTTTAAAAAATAGAGGAGCAAGAAAGAAAGAAGAGTGATGCCCATTGGGGCTAAAATTTTACTTTTGGCGTTTTCAAACATGGGTTGCCGAAAATTTTGAATCCACCAGCCCATGGCAACAATAGGAAGTGTGCCGACGGCCATAGATAAGAGAAAAACCAAAAGTCCAATTGAGCCGATAAAAATCGGCAACACGTAAGAAAAAAAGGCAAGATAGCAGAGACTCAGAAGTCCAAACTTAAAAGACAGGCCTAAGCTCTTGAAGCGGAGGGATTCATTTGCAAGCAGAAGGGCCACCAGAACCAGCATGAAAAAAAATGAAACTAATAGTGAAGAACTTTTGAAGAAAAAGATCGTGTACAAATTAAGCAGATTTCCGAAAAAAAAGTGAATAATTGCTGTTCGGTAATCGAAGTACCAGCGCTTTATAAACCAATCCTGTGAATAGTCTCTTGGTGTCCGCGCTTCTTCAAAAAACATCTGCATAAGGGCGGCTTGGATAAAAACCAAGTAAAAAATTTGCTGACCAATTGTTAGCCAAGAATCTATACGATCAAGGGTGACCAAATCGAAAATAAAGCCACCGACAAAAAATGCGATGGCAAAATGTGATTCATTGTCTTCGTAGGTTTTTTTCCAGCGCAAAAAACGCGATCTTTTTGGGGTAATTTCCTGAGCGATTGAGTTCATTAAGACAGTTTAAATGGAAAGGGATGTTCGGGTCATTGTGACTAAAGGCTTATGGTCAGGGTGCAGCACAAAATGAGACGCAATTGCTTAATGATTAGTCTGGATTTTGAGCAAACTTGGGTTCGCCGCAGAGATCCTGGAGAAAATCCCCAAGTGTTAGGCCCTGGTCGGGCTTTATGATTAAGAATGAAAGCTGTTTGAGTTGAAAATTTTGACCGTTTTCGAGCTCGGTGCCATCGTAGCCACTATAAAGCAGATAGAGGAACTTCTCGCCGTGGGGTTGACGTAAAAGGTAGCCCGTTCCTATCTCAATCGGCACGGGATCTTCTTTTGAATTGTCCTTTAAAAAATCTTCAGGCGGGCAGATGGATTCTGGAGAAAACGCGTGTCCAATAACTTTTCCATTATTAGTTTTCAAAATAATCTCTCGCGGTCGTCCATCGGTGCTGTCGATAAATTCGAGGTCAACTTGGGTCTCTGCCTCGAAGGACTCGGATAGATCCAAACGTACCTTGTTGTCACCAGAGTTAAGCGCATTGATTTGCGATTCCTTAAGGCGTCCGCCAGGATTATAAATTTCGTAGTGATCTCCGGTTGGCTGTCTCCGAGAAATAAAATTTTGAAATAAAGCCAAGACAATGGTGGTGGGAATCATGATGGCAGCGATGCGAAAAAGCATTTTCATGACTACAGGATAGCCTAGAGTGATGGCAGACAAAACCACCAGCCTAGACTTTTGGTTTGGCGACAGATCAGCTGAAGGTCCTTTACAAGAGCACTTCGGCTTCTTATATTGCCCACATGCGAAAAAGTATCGGTTCTTTGAATTGTCTTGTGCGGCAGGGGGAAAATGCCAAGCATTCGGTGGTGTTATTGCACGGATTTGGTGCAGACCACGCGGATTTGTTTCCTTTGGCCGACCTGTTGGACCCAAGAGGAGAGTGGAATTTTTATTTTCCCAATGCTCCGCATGAGGTGCCTGTCGGTCCTATGTGGTCGGGACGCGGGTGGTTTCCCATATCAGTTCGCGACTTAGAGAGTGGGATTGATTTTTCTGAGGTCCGACCGCCCGGACTTGATGAATCGGCAGCCATGGTAAGCGATCTTCTTTTTCACTTGGAATCTGAAAAGCTCGTTCTGGGTGGATTTAGTCAAGGCGCGATGGTGGCTTCTGAGGTGGCGATGACGCAGGCACAAGATTTAGATGGACTGATACTCTATTCACCCACACTTTTAGATAGCAAGAACTGGTCAGTTAAGGCTCAAAACCTTACGGGTAAAAAGATTCTCATGAGTCATGGGCATCAGGATTCTGTCTTGCCCTTCGCCGGGGCGCAAAAGCTTTGTGATTTGTTTAAAAATGCGGGAGCCAACTGTCAGATGATCGCCTTTTCTGGCGCTCATGAAATACCCTCATTGGTTTTGCAAAAAACCAGGGCTTTTTTAGAGACCCTATAAGCCTTGGTTCTTGAACCTACGGAGCAAGACCCTTTAGGAAATTCTGAATGCGTTTGGCATTAGCCCCCAGATCACTGCGTCCTACACGTGATCGCGAACGCATATGTACGCTTGATCCTGAAGGTTCAGGACGTACCTCAATAACGATGTCGTCGCGAAAACGCATAAGAGGAGTTGTCGCTACCGCTTCAATGCGGAAAGATTTTAGATCAGAAGAAATGATCACCCATCCCTCTTGCGCCCTCGCGTGCCTTTCGACTTCTTTAAACATATCTGCCACAACTTTGTTTGAAGTGATGGGCTTCAGATCTGGATAGAGTTCCAGGAGTCGTTTTTTGAAGTGTTCAGGGTAAGACAGATCTTGACCCTTGTGTGCTTCAAGCTGAGCGATATTAACAAACACGGGCGGTGGCTGGAGGGTCGTAGTAATGTCATTGATTGGCATAAACAGTAAAGTGAGCAGCATTAAACCTACTTTAAAATCATGTTTGACCGGCAATATTGAGGTCGTGCACTAGAAGAGAAGGAGAGATGGTTCCCCCCAATGGGGATAAAACATCATTGCCTACTTCTTCGACCTGATTAAACACATCCAAAATATTACCTGAAATTAAAAAATCTTTTAAGGCCACGATGCGCTTTCCATTTTCATAGAGGTCACCTTCAAAGGGAAGAGAGAAATCTCCTGATCCTCGTCTGAAGCCAGCATGTCCGAGAAGATCTGTTATCAAGATCACCTTGTTCTGTGAGTTGAGCATGGATCCCAGATGAGAACGACCGGGAGCAATAACAAGATTGCTCGGGCTGACATTTATTTCAGTTGCTGGACCACGAGACGCGCTGGCGGTGTGCGGAAGCCCCATCTTGCGTGCCATCACTGAGCTGGTCAATAAGTTATGCAATTGTCCTTCATAAACTAAAACAGTTTTTTCAGAGGAATAGCCTTCGTCATCAAAGGGACGTGAACCCAGAGCCTCTGGTAAAAAAGGATCGTCAGTTAAGGTGATTTTTGGCGAAAAAATACGTTGATTCATTTTGCCGGCTAAAGGCGAGTGCTGTTCGTCTACTGATTTGGCGCTAAAGTAAGAACCGATCAGACCAAGTAGATCTTCAGCAACCCGATTTTCAAAGATGATCGAATATTTGCCCGTTTCTGGACGAATTGCCCCTAACCGAGCCAATGTTTTATCAGCCGCAATGTGTGCAATTTGTCTTGCATCCAGCTTTCGGAAGTCACGACCGACTCTGACTTCTCCACTCATGACATTGCTTGTTCCATCTCCGGCTAGGCAACGGGCGTATGCATGGCAAGAGTTAGTTTTATAGTTCCCCTGTAGTCCGCGGGTGTTGGCTATCCACATTTGAGCTGTGGAGTCACCATAACGACTGTACGCGACTGAAGCAATTCTTGGATCGCGCTCCAGGGCTGCGCTTTCTAACTCCCGCGCCACTTGTATTTTTTCTTCAACAGAAATTTTTTCGATCTCTGGATTATGTAGGCCTGGCATATCTGGTAAATTTGAGCCGTCATGCATCGTTGCGACCCAGTCACGATGAATCATGCGTGCGTTTGCTATCGCATCATTAAGCATATTATCGAGACTTTCATGGTCTAGGCTTTCACTAAACGCAATTCCTTCATTATTTCCTTGAACAACGCGCACGCCTATCTGGCGAGTTTCAGAAAATGAAAATTGATCCAGTTTGCGGTTTTGAAAAGAAATACTTGTCGATTTTTTTGTAGTGGCCAAGACTTCAAGGTCAACACTCGAACGACGACCTCGTGCAAGCAAATAATCGATAGCTTCGAGTACCGGCTGAGCGTCGCTCATATTTTTCCTCCCACAGTGAGTTTTTCAACGAGCAGAGGCGGTTGTCCAACAGTGACAGGTATAAGACCGCTTACGGAGCCGCAAGTACCAGGTGATAACTTGAGTTCACGCCCCACTTTCACAATGCGACCCAGGGTTTCGATTCCCGTGCCAATGAGACTTGCACCTTTGACTTGCTTTTCAATTTTGCCGTTACGGACAATAAACGCTTCGTTGACGGCGAAGTTATACGAGCCAGTGCCTGGGCTGACCGAGCCTCCACCCATGCTTTTGGCGTAAAGTCCGTAATCAATATCTTTGAGCATTTCCGCGAAGGTCGATTCACCTGAGGCAATAAAGGTATTGCGCATACGAGAAGTGGGTGCGAAGCGATAGTCTTGCCGACGCCCACTGCCGGTTATACTGTAGCCGGTCTTACGTGCACCCATTTTGTCGACGATGTAACTTTTAAGAATGCCATTTTCTATTAACACGGTTCTTTGGGTCTTTTGACCTTCGTCATCAATTGCTAAACTTCCGTAGTCGCCGGGTAAAGTCCCATCGTCAATGGCCGTGACGCACTCGTGGGCAACTCGCTCGCCAAGTCGTCCACAAAAAACAGATGCATTTTTGGCGACCGATGTTGTTTCAAGTCCATGTCCACAGGCTTCATGAAAAATGACTCCACCGAAGCCACTGTCAATCAACACGGGCATTTCGCCTGCTGGCGCCCACTCTGCACGTAAAATTCGCAGAGCTTGACCGGCGGCTGATGTGGCCAAATCCGCAAAATTCACCTTGTGCCAATCATCGGCTTTGCCATGAAAAGCCGTACGATCATAGCCAGTTTCCTTTTGGCCTTGATCCTCGGCAATGACGTGCACCGTAGCGTTAACGTAATTGCGTCCCTCTTGCCGATGAGTGCCCTCAGAGTTGAAAATTTGCACAATTTTTTGCGTTTCAGCTAAAAAGCCAGACACTTGAGTGATTAAGCTACTGCTCTGTCGAGCGGAATCATCCATGAGTTGCAGAGCGTTCCATTGTTCGACCGCGTCGTGGGCTCGCATGACTGGAGGTTGCCCGAATATTTCTAAACCTTGCGGTCGAATAACTGCACCGCGGCCAGGTGCTTTCAAGGCGGCGGCGGCCTGGTGCGCGGAACGAATCAAGCCTTCTTCAGATAAATCGTTAGTGTATGTGTAGATCTGTTCGGTTCCGCTAAAAATACGAATGCCTGCGCCTAGAGCATGGCCCGTGATGGCTTTTTCTGGGCGACGATCAAGAAATGAAAATTCGCGCTTACGAGTGTCTTCGATGTAAACCTCGGCAAAATCGGCGCCGAGGCTTAGAGCTGCGTCAACCACTTTATTAAGAATGCTATCACTGACCAGCATACGGAGTTCCTTTCGCTGGCTTAAGACTTTAGCATACCTACGGTGGTTGTGAGTAATAACTGCCGCACACAGTCAGAGAGTGAAATGCCATTGCGAAATGAACGCAATGTCCGGGGCGTTATTCACGTAGTTCCATTCACTGGGCAAACCTCGACTACCGAGGCCCCAATCCTCCACCAGCATAAAATTGGCGGAACTGCCAGACTTCCAAAGCCAGCGGAGACCGAGAGATTGAGAGCCGCGCCATTCAACCAAAGAATTCCAGCCGCTTGCAACACGCTCTGCGAGTTGGCCTGCTTCGGTAATGTAGGTATAGTTATAGCTGAGGTGTTCTCGCATCAAGAGCGGTGATTCGGTACGTGCCTGAAGGATCAATCCAAAGCTAGACCCAAAGCCGATATCGAGCGAAAGTTCATACATTTGCAACCATTCCCTTCGCGGCCATCCATTAAGGTTTTCATTACCTCCTAATTTCGTGAATGCGGCCGTAGCCCAAGCGGCCGAATATTTGCCCAATGGCAATCCGATATGCGCCAGCCCGGAATAGTCTTTTTCTCCAGAGCTCAAACCTGTGGTTCGTCTTTGTGTAGGAAATTTTACTTGCGCTGAAAAGCCGACGCCACAATCGCAGAGTCCGGGCGTTGGAGAGCGCCATTGTAGAGGCCACCATTTGAACTTGAGTTTGTGACTGCCTAACCCCTCACCATGGACGGTAGTCAGACGATCCTCGCCATTTTTTCGAACAATGAATGAATTCCCAAATGGATCATTGAGGTGCCGCAGAAACCGATCCGTGCGGATAGTTTGGTGAAATTGATCTATGAAGTCGTCTAAAAATCCGCCGTTACGGTTCGCGTAAGGTAGCTCTAAGCCTAAAGCCAAAGTGGATGAAAGCGCGAGCCCTAGATTCAAGATTGCCGAGCTTTGTTCGAAATCGGCTTCGTAAGTATAGATGTCTCCCGTGCGCTTATCGGTCATGGTGAATTCATTGTTCCAAACATTTGCATGATTGAGTTCTATGCTGACCCAGCCGCGCTTAGTCCACCCAGGTTGTTCACCAACGGGAAGCAGATGCATCCAAGCGACTGGATGAGCGTTACGAAAAGAAACGGGTGCCGCCAAGGCTGAAAATGCCCCAAGCAGAAGAGCTACAACTGCGACACTTAATCCATGCATGGTTCTAGGATCGCAAAAAGCCCGCAGCCTTTCAATTTACCGGCATTTTGCGAGGTAATCCTGGACGGCGGTGGGGGTACGGACAAAAGTCGAAAACTGGCCCACTTCGCTGGCGCTACCAGGCAAGTGGGCTAGTTTTAAAAATTTTCGTACGTTAGTTTTACCACTTTTGAAAGTGGCTTAGCTTGACAAGTAAGCGCTTCCCTTTGCTCGATATTCTCATCGGTCAGAATTCCCGGATCTTCTTGATAAACCTGCCCCTCCTGAATCTTTGCCATACAGGCCATACAGGCTCCATCCATACAGGAATAAGGAGGCTGAGCACCGGCTTCCAAAAGGGTTTCAAGGATTGATTGCCCAGCCTTGGCGTTCACCTCTAAGGTTTCACCATTTATGGTCGCTATGATTTTCTCCGGGATTTTAGTTGCAGACGAGTCACCAATGAAAGTCCAACTCTCATTCACTTGCATTTCTTTTTTACTTTGTAAACCCAGCGCAAAATCTTCCTCACGAATGTGTTCCCGAGCAACACCAAGTTCAATTAAACTATTTTGTACGGTATTCATAAATTCGCGCGGCCCACACAGGTAGTACTCCCTCTTTGAGGGAGCGGTGGCGGGCATATCTAAAATTTCTGAGATCAGTCCGCGTTGCAATCGTCCATTATAACCGGATCCCTCGCGTTTTGGCTTCGAGAATACATTCACAACTTCGAGACGTGATGTCAGACGTGCCATCCAATTTTGAATTTCTTTTGCGTAGATCACAGAATCTTCATCGCGATTACAGTAAACAAGAGTAACATGATTCAAAGCCGACGCGCTGAGTACAGTTTTCATAATTGAAAAGATAGGCGTTATGCCGCTTCCCGCAGCGAATAAAAAATAATGACAACCACCCGCGTCTACAGATGGTTTGAAAAAATGTCCTGCGGGCGGTGTAGTCATTAACGAGTCGCCCTCGTGAACTTGATGGCACAGGTAATTTGACCCTCGCCCGCCGGGGACTTTTTTTATAGTCACCTTAAATTCCTGGTCAACTATCGGTGAGCTCGAAAGTGAGTAGCTACGATTCAGTTGCTGGCCATCGACGTTCAAAAAAAAGGTCACGAATTGACCGGCCTGGTAATGATATTTGGATTTGAGTGTTTCCGGTATCTCCAAAACCAGTGAGACGGCGTCATCTGTCTCTTGGATGCGTTTGACGACTTTTAGGGGTTTAGCGAGTTGCTGGTTTGATAAAGACATTCAGCCTCCTGTGATCCAATGAGCTTCAGCGATAATTTTCGCTGGCCCCGCTAAGACGGGTTTGTTTTGTTGCCATATCACGGATAAGCGTCCGCCTGGAACCCGAACTTCAAACGCTCGCTTGTTCTCGCCACGCAAAAAAGAATAGGCGGCAGCCACAGCGCCCGTGCCGCAAGATTTGGTAAAATCCTCAACTCCACGTTCAAAAGTTAGGCTGGCAATTTTGTTAGGACCTATGGCCTTTACAAAAGTGACGTTGATGCCTTCCTTTTTAAAGCGAGAATCACGTTTCACTGTTTGAGCGAGTACGCGTAGATCTTCAAGTGACTCCAAGTGAGGAACGCGCACAATGGCGTGGGGCACTCCTGGACGAACAAGATCGAAACTCACTCGAGCGCCATCAGCTGCCGATGTCCATTGGTTCCATTCTACCTCGGCAATAGCTGGTAAATAGACCGAAATCTTTTTTGCCGATTGAATACGCGTTTTTACGATTCCGACTCGAGTTTTAAATGAAAGTTCGGATTTTCCAGTGCGGTGATGCACGTAAAGGCTTGCCGCACGGGCGGCGTTGCCACACATTTCCGCCGAACTGCCATCGGAATTATAAAAGTCCCAAGCAAAATCACAATGACGGTCTGTTTCTAAAAACACAACGCCGTCAGCTCCCAATCCTTCGTGGCGTTCACACCACAATTGAACCCAAAGATTTCGGCTCTTCTTTCCTTGAGACGTTTTCCATAGTTTTTTAAGGTCAGTAGATAACAGATCAACAAGAATAAAATCGTTGCCTGTTGCGGAGGCCTTAATCAGTGGGAATGGTGAAGAAATCAAACGCATAGGCTGAGGTAACCTCATCTGCCTGCGAGCGCCAAGCCTTTTTGTGGCCTGCGGCGGTGTTCTGTTTTTAGACAGCCTAAAAGACTGAATTCACCGGCGTTTTTTAAGTACAGCAAGAAGCTGCATAGATAGGTGCCGTGAAGGTCTCGCGAAGATCATTTAATAAGACAAAAAAATGAGATATTTCAAATACTTGAGACCTTGCTCGCGTGGTGTA
The DNA here is from genome assembly GCA_038144835.1 of Bdellovibrionales bacterium. GTDB lineage: Bacteria > Bdellovibrionota > Bdellovibrionia > Bdellovibrionales > UBA1609 > JALHOQ01. The sequence continues at coordinate 2,931 of JAYQON010000090.1, read as the reverse complement.
GCTTTTGAAATGTGCAATAGGTAGGAGCAATATGCGCATTCTATTCTGGATATTTATTTTTTTGAACCCTTCGCTTGTAGGGTTCGTTTCGGCTGAAGAAGGTGGGACAGAACTTTCTTCTTCGTCTGCAAGTGAAGCTCCTTCTCCTTGGCAATGGGGGTCGCCAAATTTTGTAGATGAAAGTCCAGCGAAGATCAGAGAATTTGTTGAGAGTTTCGAACGCCAAGCCGCGCCTTCCCACAAAGGCACAAATATGCCAACGCAGTCTCAGGGTCGAAAAGCGACCGACTAAAATCAGGGACAATCCGGTCACACATTCAAGAAAGCGTAACTTCTGTGCACTCAGCGGTTTAGAGTAATATTTTCGCTTTATTTTTATTTTGTGCCTACTAGGTTAAGGTCTTTCTCTTTCAGGAGACATGAATGAATCATTTGGTTTGGGCTCTAGCCTTCTCGGTCCTATTGCTTTCAGCTTGCGGATTGAAGGATGACGCCGAAAAAATGAAAGATTCCACTGAACGAATTCGTGAAAATTCAGAAGACATGAAACGTGACTCTTCTGAAATCAAGGCGAACACCGAGAGAATGAATAGCACATCCGATGTCATTCAAAAATACTCTCGACATCTCGCCAAGCGTACTGACGATCTGGAAAACGAGCTGACGAATAAAGAGTCCTATGCGATGACTCTGGCCAATCTCGACTACCTGTTTGGTAAGGGCGAGATTCAACGCGGACAAGAAGCACATCTTTCGGTCGACTCTGACCTTCTTCTCTTTGCTAGTGCAGCCATGCAATCAATGTATTTTCAATATTGGAAAGGTGATTTTAACGAAGGTATTGAAGTCTTGGATCGTCGTATCGAACTTGCAGCCGACATTCTTTTTACTCGGGCTGTGAAGCATATTCCGCGCGATTTTCAAGTCGACAGCTTAAATCCAAACCGTTCATTTAAAGCGATTGCATCTCTAGGTGCGCGCATGCAGGATGTTCGCCCAGAATTCACTGAGCATTTGGTTCGTGCCGGGCTGGAACCCTTTTCTTTTTACGACCTTGTGATTACGGCTCTGGAGAACCGAAATCAGACTTCGCGTTCTGAGCGATTGCCGCGTTCGATTGCTAAAATTTTACATTGGAAACAGGAAGCGATTTATATGCTTCAATTGCGTCATAATTATCTTCCCATGGTGGTTGTTGGTCGCATGACAGATATTATGGAAAGAAACATTATCGGCAAATTTTGGATGTTGTGGTTCAAGCAAAACGTCGATCTGCATTTGTATGACGTTGAACAATTACGTGAATGGACAAAATGGTTACGCCAAGCTCTTCAGACGCGGCTTCATTTGCGTGAAGTGGGTATAGAACCTGAGTATAATTGGTCAATACATAAAATTTTGCAAAGGATCGACTTTAATCAAGCCAAGATTTTGGCCAATTCCACAGCTTTATTGAACGGCAAAGATTTTGAAAAAAAGCAGTTTGCTGAAGCCTTCGAAGCGATCAAAGCCGACTATGATCGAGGGAATAGATCCGGCCCTGGTCAGGGACATAAAATCCGGAAAGATTGACAGAATCTCCCTGGCTGCTTCAATCTGAATTGGATTATGGCTCGCCAAGAGGTTTCTCACAACATCGAATTTTCTGCTCATGGGGGCCAGTATTTTCGTGTCTGGAGCCTCAACCTGTTATTGATTATCGTCACTCTGGGCCTATATTCGCCTTGGGCGACTGTAAATCGGCTTAGGTTCATGGCAAGTCACACTCGCTTGTTGGGTGAGCCATTCGCTTTTCATGGAAGTGGTTTGCCGATTTTTCAAGGCAGGTTGGCTCTGAGCTTGATTGTTGGATCTTGGTTATTAGTTTCAGTGTACCCCTGGATCGCAGTGATTCTTGCAATATGTTTTTTTGCGATTCCTTACTTATTGGTTTTGCGTTTTCGCTACTACATTTCAAATTACAGTTATCGAGGCACCTGTTTTTCGTTCGAGGCAAAAATTAGTGATGGTTACAAAGTTTATGGTGGCGCCATATTGCTCGCTTTATTGAGTTTTTTGACTGCCTTTCCGCTTTGTTGGTTTTTGCATAGGCGATTTGTACTCCATCGAACATCTTTTGCTGGAGAAAACTTTTGCTTGGAGGGGGCCTATTGGTGGCGTTTGGCGCGTTGTTATTTGCCCTCAGTGGCGCTTATTTTTTGTGCTGTACTGGCTTGGGTAGGGATTGTTCATTTTATAGGCCCCGACAAAATTGAGCCTTACCGTGTTTGGCCTTGGCTGCTGGTGTATGCTCTTCCATTTTATTTGTTGTTTCTGTTTGTGATGGCTTCGATCAATGCCCGCGTTGGAAATTTCTTTTGGAACCACCTAAGGTATGGTGATTGGCGCTTTGAAATGGCTCTTGAGACAATGGAGCTATTTGGGCTTTATTTGCGCAATTCATTTTTTTTAATCGTTACAATGGGATTTTACTGGCCTTGGGTGAAGATAAATATCTTACGCTATCGAATAGAAAAGCTAACCCTGATTTCATCTTAGATCTGGAAATTGAAGAGTGAGTTTGAAAATTTGTTGACCCAGATCAGGCTCAACTTCTGGTCATTAAGCGGCTCGCTTTCGCGCGGGCTCTTGTGTTTGCTCGCTATTTGCTTCTTCAGTTGTGGACCCACCTTCCTGGGAGTCCGCTTTGCCACCTTGGATGAGCGTGAGTTTAGCTTTTGAACGAAGGTTTTGTATCAGCTCCTGCTCTCGCTTATAAAAATAAGCCTCCTCCTGATCATACCCCGCTGCGGCGGCGCTGTCTTTTAGCCTTTTCATTACCCCTCCTCATTGCGGTGAATCCGACAATAAATTTAAGTTTCTCATAGGTTCGTTCGGGTTTCGAGGGTGAGACAAAGAGACGAGCTTTATTGAGACGAGAAGGGAAGGGGG
>JAYQON010000089.1:0-12643 GCA_038144835.1 Bdellovibrionales bacterium | reverse complement strand
CCCTTGGGCCTCTGCCTGAGGCAAGAGAGATAGTTTCTTTAAGCTCAGATGATTTTGAATCTTTTTGCCGAAAGCTGAAATCCTTGTTTCTGGCTCAATTGAGTTGTCATCAACGACATCTTCCTCTTCTTCGGCAGTTGTGGGGGAGGCAAACTGGTTTCGTTTCAAATTGACTGTGTTGTCGACCTGAGCCCCATTGAAGTAGAGGTCGGAGTCTTGAATGGCTAAAGCTTTATAGGAATTGAGACGCTTTCGGTAAATGGTTTTGCCGATCAGTTTTTCGTCTGTGTCCCCTGTCTGCGTGAGATATTTGATAATCTGATCGGCTTTTCTTAAATTAGTGTTATTGGCCATGACTAGCGCGGCCACTCCGGTGGCAAATGCCGTGGCCTGCGATGTTCCTGTCATGTAACCATACTGTCCATTTGGTAAAGTGGAGATGATATCGTTGCCAGGGGCTGCGATGTGCACAGTTTGCTCACCCCAATTGCTTGATGGAAGAACATTTTGAAAACGATCGATTGCAGTGACGGAGAGTATATTGGGCAGACCGTAATCTGCGGGGTAATACTTGCGAATATCCGAGTTTGAGCGTTCGTTGCCGGCCGCGGCCACAAAGAGAATGCCTTTTTTCATTGCCCGCTCAATGGCTGCTTTTTCTTCTCTGCTTGGAGCGATTCCACCGCCTGAATAGTTGATGATATTGCAGTCTTTGCTGACGGCGTAGTCGATGGCTTTCACTGTGTTAATTAGGTTATTCATTTCAGAGCCTTTGGCGTCATAATACTTTAGCACCATGAGACTCACTTTGGGAGATACACCAGAAATGCCGATTCCATTGCCTCCCTCGGCTCCGATAATTCCTGCGATGTGCGTTCCATGTCCGTGATCATCTGAGACGTCATTATTGTCTTTAACGAAATTCCAACCATGCACGTCGTCTTTCATTCCATTGCCGTCGTCATCGACGCCGTTGGTGGCTTTGTCTTGTCCATTTTTGTCGATGCCGATTTCGCCTTTGTTAACCCACAGATTCTTTTCTAAGTCGGGATGGCGAATGTCCGCGCCTGTATCGATGACGCAAACGACGATTTCACGGCTGCCTTGAGAAATACGCCAAGCCTTTTGCGCTTGGGTCATTTTCAATCCCCAACCTGAGGAAATGGCTGGGTCATTGAGAAGGACTTCAACTTCTTTTTGAGGTTGATGTTTAGTGGGAACAGGCTTGCCCAGCTCTGTGCTGCGACCTTTTGAGGCGAACTCGGTAGATTGAAAGCGAGAAAAACCTGACTGCGCCAACCACTGCACCACACAGATCAGGAGTAAACAGGCGGTCATTTGCTTATTCGACGGCATTTTCATCTTGGTGCACTCCTTCTCTGACCTAACTCCTTGAGCAAGCGGGGTGCCGGCACGAGGTAATTCTAAGTGCTTGAGATTACGAGAGAATACCGCCCTAATTTGAGACTCTAACTGGTGATCTGTTAGGAGGTTGTCAAATCCTTAGACGGCCCGGCGGGGGCTGAGGGTCAAGGTTTACTGGCAATCGGGGTTTGGCAAAGAAATTAGGATGGGCCGAGGTTCAAGATCCAAGAGGGAAATTCAATGGAAGCAGATTGAGATCTCAGCAGGCTGTAGAAAATAAGATTGCGCATAACCAGACGAACATAAGCGCGGGTTTCTTCGTAGGGGATTTCTTCGATAAATTCGAGCGCATCGCCTCGGTAGCGATGTTGCATCCACTTTTGGATGACACGTTCATCGGCGTTGTAGGCGGCCACGGCAAGAATAAATTTGTTTTTGTGTCGATTGAGAAGCTCTTGGAGATGAGCTGCCCCCAAAGCGATATTAATCTTGGGTTCATAAAGGTCATCGGCCTGTCGGTAACCCGTTTTGCCCTCGCGATCCAAGCGCTCGGCCACTTCGGGCAGAAGTTGCATCAAACCGAAGGCGTCGGCTGAGCTGCGCGCGCGTGGATTAAATGCGGATTCCTGGCGCATGATTGCGTAAATGAGTTCCTCGCCGACTCCGGATTGGAGTGAGGCCAGGCGAACGGCTTCGTTCCATGGTTGAGGAAAAAGCAGATCGGGATTTGACTCAAGCAAAATACGCCGTCGTTCGGCAGGTAGCTCCACCAGACTTTCATACAGCCGCATATAAAGTCCGCCCTGCGCGTAGAGTTTAAATATCGAGACCCAACCTTCATCATTTTGTTCTGGCATTCGCTTGTAGATGCTCGCGCCTAGATCGAGTAACGCTGTCAAGGCCTCGTGCTCATCTACCTGAGCAAGCCAGCTCGCCAGTTGAGTGTTGAGCGGTAAATCCACTTTTATCGGCGAAGGCGATTCAGATCGAGATAGCGAGATGGGTATTCCCAATTGCCGACGGGCTAAAAGCCCGTAATAGCCCAATGGATCTAAATCGATGAGTCGCTGAAAGACAGCTTTACTTTTTGCTTCTTCGTTAGAGGCCTCAGCCAAAGTTTTTCCTAGCCAAAAAAGAGCGCGCATGCGTGTGAATTCAGATTGAGTTGATTCACTGAGCTCTGTGAAGTTTTTAATAGCGAGATCAAAATTTTTGCGGCGTCGCTCATTCCAACCACTATACCAAGCCACTTTTTCTTGCAGTTCGTTTGATAACATCGGTTCGCGCTGTGCCGCCTGCATAAATCGTGACACTTCATCAAAGTTGCTTTCTTCCTCTTGCATACGACCTTTAAGCCAGTAGAGTTCGGTCAGAGAAAGTTTGCCTTTGAATTGTCTTTCGAGCCGAGAAAAAATCTTTTTAGCGGCAGTACTCTTGCCCTCTGTCCATAAAGCGCGTCCGTAAAAAATACTGGCATCGTAATAGGCTTTGCGCAGACTTTTAGAGCGGGGAGCCTTTTTTAAGGCCGAATCAAGGTAGCTAATCAAGCGTTGCGAGGCGAGCAGGTAAGCGCTCTTGTCGCGGGAATTTTTATTGGCTAAACGCAATCCTTTAAAGGCTGAAATTTTATCCTGAGTAGAAAAATCAGGGCTGGCGATCACACGTTCATAGTACTCGCGAGCTTTTTGGAAGTCTCTGTTTAGGCGATAATCAGCGGCTATATCCAGCCAATCTTCAGGCGATGGATTTGGATTCATGCGGGGAGCGACTCGGTAAAGGCGCGATTGTAATTCGGGCAAGACATCTTTATGGTCGAGTTCGCGGGCAAGATCTAGGGCTCGGTTAATCCAAAAGACCTTTTCTTTTTGTGCAAGCTTCTGTTTGGATTTTTCGATGACAAAATAAAGCTCCTGTTTTCTGTCGCTTAGTTTTTGTACCTGTTCAAGATATATGTCGATGGCAAGATTGCGCAGATAGGGTGGTAGGCGCTCGCGAGTGAGTTGCGGAATTTGTATTGAAGAGCATGTTTGGAACTGACGTAACTCAGCCAATTCGCGAGCTGGAAAATGCTCCATTTGGGCAAGTGATTTGTATAATAAGCAGGCGTTGGCGCTATCTCCTGAAGCTTGAAAGCTTTTTGCGTCTTTGTAGGTTTTTGTCCATTGATCTTCAAACACAGAAATATTTTGGCTTTTGAGCTGAGCGGACTTGCAACCATTGAAGGCAATTGCAAGGACCCCTAGAGTCAATGTCCCGGCTACAAGTTTGAGCATAGATTTTAATTGTATGTGAATTGAGCCTAGCGCGACAAGCGGGGCTTGCCCACAACCGTAGTCACCACGCCTAAAACCACGAGGATGGCGCCCAAGTAACCACGCCATTGGACGGGCTCGCCAGAAATCCACTGGGCTTCCATCTGGGTCAGGTAGGTCATCAGAGCAATTGTAAGCAGGGGATTTAACGCTATGATAACGCTCACGTGGCTCGCTGGAATTCTGGTCAGCGCTTCTGAAAAAGCACCGTATGCCAAAACTGTATTAAGTCCTAAAAATAAAAGTAAAAGAGTAGAAATCGTACTTAGAGAATCAAGTTCTGAAATATTCGCCATCGGAAAAAGTAAAAACGCCGAGATTCCGTAGATCAAAAGGTTTAGCTCTTGCGGCTTCCAATTGCGCATAAGTGATTTTTGCAACAATGCAAACACAGCCCAGGTTGAGGCCGCAAAAAGCAGCCATAGATTTCCCAATTGGAAGCTGTCAATTTTGGCGTAAGATTGGAGGATTTGGTCCCAGTAAAAAAAACCAAATCCGGTGACGGCCGTGAGCATGCCGAGAAATTGGGTGATAGAAGGTGTTTCGCGAAATATGAAAATACTAAGTGCAGCAAAGCTCATGGGCGCCAGTTGAATCATGATCTGGGCGTTGCTCGCGGAGGTGAGTTCAAGGCCTTTCATGTAACCAAAGTAATTGCAAGCAATCAAAGCGCCGGCCAGAAGTCCGCGTTTTGGGGGACACTTTAGGATTTTAAGTCCCGTGCGCTTTCGCCAGGCAAAGATGATCAAAAGAAGCAAAAAGCCAACCATCATCCGTGTCCATACGATGCTCCCGGACTAAAACATCTGCTGGGTGAACTTTAATGCAATGGCCAACACCGCCCAGCTGAGGGCGGTGACGACAGCCATACTTATCCCAACTGCACGGGGGCTCACAGGGGAGAATTCTCAAGCCGGCGAATTCTTAACTCCAGTGGCGGGTGAGTGCTAAAGAGTGCTGATAAACGGCTTGCGTAGTGGCCAGAAATCTTGAGAGTGGCAAGTGACTGATGTTCGTCGTCAACGTGTCCATACACGTTACGCAGAGCTTTTAGTCCCGCAAGCATACGGTCGCGACCGGCTAAGCGAGCTCCGCCAGCATCCGCTCGATATTCGCGCGCGCGAGAAAAATAACAGACGACAATGCTGCCCAGAAGGCTAAGCGCGAATTGTAAAATGTAAAACAGCATCAATTGAACGCCGGGCCTCGAACGCTCTTCTACCTGACTGGCGATAACGGTGGAAATTAGACGAGCGACGATCAACACAAGGGTGTTGATAAGTCCCTGAAGTAACGTCATTGTAACCATATCTCCATTAGCGATGTGTGCCACCTCGTGCCCCAACACACCTTCAATTGCGGCATTATCCATTTGTCTCAACAGGCCAGTACTTACGGCCACCAATGAGCGGGACTTTGTGGGGCCAGTGGCGAAGGCATTGATTTCAGGACTGTCGTAGATACCTACTTCGGGCATTGCTGGAAGTTTGGCCTTGCGTGCGAAATCGTACACCATTTCAAGCAAGCGGCGTTCACCTCCTTGAGCGTTTTGTGGGTCTATGATCCGGACACCCATAGTCCACTTGGCCATCTTGCGAGACAGGGCCAAGCTAATAAAGGCTCCGCCAAAACCCATGAGTGCGTAAAAAACCAAAAGACTTTGATCTACGCTCATGCGCAAGCCCAAAAGGTTTACAACAACATTAAAGGTCACAGTGAGAGTCAGAAGAATCAGGACATTGACCAGGGCAAAAAGGAATATACGTTTGATCATGGCGAACATAGGCGTCGTCCTCCGTTGATACGACGCCTTAATTTGGGCTCGGAGTCGGGCTCTGTCAAGGCCGGTCCCAGTGGTCTAAAAGCGTAGGAAGCTAAGTAATGAGAATTGCGTGTTACTTGCCAGAAATTGCCCCAGTTCGGCCGTGTTTTTATCCTGATCAACTGTGTCTGTGTAAGAAAATATAAAATTCGCACTCTTTGAAATTGGAAAGCGTAGAGAGGGTCCCAACTTCAGTTGACGCTGGCGGCGATTATCTCTCCGATTAACCTCAGAGGCGTTCCACCATGCGATTTCTTGGCCGAACTGCAATCCAAGTCCAGTCGTTGGTGAAACCTTGCTCCACAGAGTCACCCAGTGATCGAGATCCATTTGCTTGGTGGCTGAAGCCACATCGACCTCATAGCCGTCTTCGTCCATAAAAATGTTGCGGTAAGCTGTTCGTGATTGCACGAAGTAACTGTAGTTATTCGCGTACTCTAGCTCGAACCGCGGTGAAAAAACTTTAGAGATGTTGATTGTATTGCGCAGTTTACCGATGAGACCGGTTTTCTTACTATGGCGGCTAGTTGGAAGATAAACCCGTCCCTCCCAATAAGATTCAATATCCCAAGGCAAAAAAACAGGATCATATTTTTGCATTCCAACAATGACATCTTGAAGAAACAATTCTTGATTGTTGACCCTTGATTTATTGAAACGATCTGTACCGGCCGTGCTGTATTGAAAGGGAAGTCGCATACTGAAGCGATAATTAGACCAATAAGTGGCAAAAGTCAGATAGTTGTAAGTGCTGATCCTGCCACCTTCGTTACTAAATTTATCGGTTTCAATTCCCGCAAAGCTGAAAAAATTCAGGTTAAAGTCTCGACCCAAGACACGCAAACGATTACCGCTATCAGTTTCAACAATCGAAAACTGGGCGTGCGCATGGAAGGCGAAAAACAGCAAGCAGGCCGTTATAAATGTATTCGTTTTCATCAGTTGGCTCCCAGTTTTTGTTTATGCTTTAAGCGCAGTTCAGCGTAAACTGGCCAGTGATCAGAAACCCCTACGCTTGCGTAACCATCGCGAAACTTAGCTGGTTTTCCATCTTGATCCGTTTGATAGACGCTAGAATTGATGAGGCGTAAAGAGTTTGTGTCCAAGCGCCATGCAGATGATTCATCCATGAGAGGTTTGGAAAACAAAAGTACATCAAAAAATGACCAGGTCTGATCATATTTGTAGTAAGTGCTGCCTGGAACATCCGCAAGTCCGACCAGAAATGAAACTGCAAATTCTTTTCCTAGCAGGTCACGAAAGTAGCGTTTTTTCCATTCCTCACGTGCGGTGATGTTGAAGTCTCCGCCCACGACGATAGGAATATCTTTTGGGATCGTCGCGGTGACATCCAAGAGCGTCTGTGCTGCCGCACGGCGATGCGCGGATGAAGCCCCTTGAGAGGGAAAGTGTACGGAAAAAACAGCAATGGTGTCTCCGTTGGGTAATCGCAGTCTGGATTCAAGAATGCCGCGCGTGGGACGACGATCATTGACGTCGATTTCAGGAAATTTGCTAAAATTCACGGTGTGCAGCTTTGCGGGCTCGGCTTGCGGTAAGCGTGACAGTATGGCTGTATCAATTCCTCGTTCATCGGGCCCTTCGATGAGAACCAAGGTTTGATAATTCATTGCATTTAAGTACTTATCTCGCCAAGTGCGCAAGACAGCTTCATTTTCGATCTCTTGGAGAATTAAAATGTCGGGCCCCAGGCCATCATTGACCTGTTTTAAAACATCCGTCAGGCGAGTCATTTTACGAGCAAGAACACGCTCAGACCAGTCCTTATTGAGGCATTCGTTCACGCGAAACTGAGTGAAAAACTCTTGCATGCCATCTTCTTCTTGCTCGAGTCCGACCAGTTTGCCTTTGAGGTCCTGGCTTTTCTTTTTGTCCTGGTAAAATTGGTTTTGAACGCGGCACTTGTTCTGCATCACTTCTGAGCGTTTTTTAGCAAGCGGTAAGAAGGCTTCGTCGTTCTTGTCTGGATCGTCGTTAGTGTCAAAAAGATTTTCAACATTAAAGGTGAGAAGGCTCAGGCGGTTCTCGGCAAAGGTCTGTCGATTGTTCCATTGCTGTGTGTGAACTGTTTTGCTCACGCAAGCGAAAAGGAGGGGTGAAATGACAAACGCAAGTACAATGGTTTTTTTCACTTTTGGCCTCCGAGATATTCAAGCTCAAGCCGTGTGACCTCGCTGGCGCTCGTGAGGTCGATATTCAATGCTTTGATGCGTGCTGTGGCCGGCAAGGACGTCGAACCTTTAAGAATCCACACCTGCACAATGTCACCGACATTGGCACAAATTTTTCCTTGCACAAACACTTCCCAATCACCGGACTGAGAAGATGGCGCATGCGTTGTGCTAATTTCGTTTTGACAGGTTGAGCTTGGTGGGGAGGAGGGAATGGTAAAGTCAATTAGACTGACGTATTCAGCATTACGAGTTTCGTTGTCCTTGTGGATCTGCTCATGCAACCTCTTAAAATCGAACGTTGGAGCTATTTGAATGTGAGCGGCGGTTAAAAAAGCCAGCTTGACGCGTTTGACTTTAACCACTTTGACTTTGGTAAGGAGGGGCGCTTGCGAACCTGCTCCCAGCTTCAGGTTGGCTTCTTGCCCTTGTGCGAAGCAGTTACGTTCACCCAGAAGAAACCAAGTTCCCAGACGGCCATTCAAAACATCAGTCTTAAAATCTGGGGCGATATTGAGATTGAACCAAGGCCTGTCGCATTTTGAAAGTTTATCGCCTTCATTTTCAGTTTGTTGAAAGCCATCGCTTTTTTCGCGCTCACGTTCTTTTTCGAAAAGACTTTTTTCATCGGCTGCGGATCCGCCAATGTAGGCAAGGTCCAAAATGTAGATCACACCCTGATCGCGCGGTTTGAGTCGTCGTTGAATCAGTAGGGCTTTTTCTTTATTAAAAGTGTCTTCGGCCGCCCAGGCCTTACCTTTGAGGTGCTTTGGTTGTAAGTTGTCAGCTTTTATGAGAGCAATTCGTTGGACCACCGCGCGTCCCGCGACCAAGCGATGGCTTCGTCCCTGGGTGAGGCGCACTTCATTTCCCACTTGATAACAAACATATTTTCCAGCTCCTAAAACAGATACGAACTTTCCGAGCACCAAACCTTCGCGGGTCTCTTTCGGTAAATCGATATTCGACCATACTGGCCGATCCTTTGGGCACGTCTCTCGTTGTGAACCGGGTTGCGTGTATTCGATGATTTCGCCGGATTCTAAACGTTCCTTCAGGGAGCGCACATTTACGTCGGCCGGATGACAGGCTGCCATGGCCAGGGTAAACCCCAGCACCATCCATTGCTTCATCAATTTCCCCCTCTAAGATTTCCCGTTCTCTGAGGGTTATCGCAGGGGTTTTGGCTTGTCTATTTTGGTGAGCGTTGACCTTTTGCGGCGAGAGAAAAATCCAGGCTAGATTCGATTTGGTAACTCTTTTGACACTGTCCACTATTTTACTAGTGGGATCGATCAAATATGTTTTTAATAGGGACTGGATTTGCAGGTGTTTCTGTTTGTGTACATGAGGGTTGGGGGTAAGAATGCGCTTGCGAGCTTTGTTGGCGTTGCTGGTCGTTGCTGTAAGTCTTTTCGCCTTTCAGAATTGTGGTCAGGTTGAGTTTGCGGAGATGCAGAGTCTATTGGTACCTGAATGCCGCGACGTCGTGGCACCTGAGGTGGCGCCCAAATTATTGTGGGACTGGCAGGCAGAGTTGGCAAAATCCTCTGAGCCAAGATTTGAACGGTACAAACAAACCATGGCGTCTCCGAGTGTAGCGGATTTGAATGGTGATGGCGTACCTGAGGTGGTGTTCGTCAATTTTTCCATGACAGCAGAGGATTGGTTTGCCGACAGTCCAACTTTTAGCGGCTATTACCGCAACGGAGTGCTTAGAATCGTAGATGGTCGAACAGGGCGTACTCAGTATTCACTGGGTGATGCTCAATGGGCACCCATGGGTTCGCAAACCCCCTTGCTTATGGACATCGATAACGACGGCAAGGTAGAAATCTTTTATTTGCATTACTCTCTCAGATCCATTGTTGCGCTCAATTATGATGCAAGTTTTCGTTGGCAATATCAATTTGATGTTCCCATGGGTATTATAAACTCAGGTCTGTCAGGAGCGGATACCAACAATGATGGCATTGGTGAAATCATCTACGCAGGAATCATTCTTACTGAAGACGCGGCGACTCAGAAGCCCAAGATGCTCGTCGCTCTTCAGGGCGCAGCGGCCCTATTAAAATCGCCAGTTTTAGCAATGCCTTTAGATCCAAGCCGCCCAGAGGATTGGTCGATAGTCACCCGAGCCGGCATATTTAAGGCTGACGGTCGTCTCGTCGGAGCAAATGCGCTCGATTCAGTCTGGTATTTCGCGGCTGCAGATCTTGCCAAAGACAAGCCTGGATTGGAAATCGTTGGGACTGGTTCGGGTCGACTAATTATTGTTAACGGTCTGACCGGCGAACTGCTTCAGGATATCGATTTAACAAGTTATAACGATCTGCTTTGCTCTTTGGATCCGCCCAGTGTAGGTGGTGGCCCCGCAACTATTGGCGATTTTGATGGCGAGCCCGAGACACTTGAAATTGCTGTTGCCACCGGGAGGCACCTGACCATTTTCGATCACACAGGAAGGCCCAAATATAAAACAGACACACAAGACTGTAGTTCGCTCATTACTGGGGTCACCAGTTTTGATCTTAACGGCGACCGTAAACCAGAAATTCTTTATGCGGACGAGGAGTATTTGCGCATTTTTGAAATTCGTGACAGGCGTTTAGAAGTCGTACATAAAATCGTCAACCCTAGCGGTACTTTACTTGAGTATCCGGTTGTAGCGGATGTTACCGGAACACAAAGTTCAGCAATCTTGCTGGCGGCTAATAATTATCCAGTGGCGAGCTTTTATAAGGATGCTTCTGAAGTGCAAGATCGCGAAGTGGCAGCGCAAATCACTGGTGTTAGAGCCTTTGTGAGTCATTCGCCTCGGGCGTGGATGCCGACGCGACCGGTTTGGAATCAGCATAGCTTTCACCCAGATCTGATCAATGATGCCGCTCATTTTATTTTGCATCCTATAATCGATAGCGGCATTTTTCGGCGCAATACCCAAGGGCCTAATACCACCTTGGGTTGTCGCAAATCTTGAGAATAGTTCAAACCTTTTCCGATTTGCCCGGCAAAGCTTTCTGGTTCTTTCTGCCTTGCAAAGGTCGGGGGCGGTCAAGGTCTTCAAAGCTGAGCGTGTCTATTTTGAGTTGGCCGTGCTCCATGGACACGGTGACACGACCACCATCTTGCAATTTACCAAACAGAATATCGTCCACCAGAGGACGTTTGATATTCTCGTCTATAACCCGCGCAAAAGGACGTGCACCGTAGGCCGGGTCATAACCTTTGTCATAAAGATAATCGATGGCATCAGGATATACTTCCATGGAGATTTTTTTCTTAAGTAATTGTGCCTCGAGTTCTGAGATGAACTTGCGAATAACTTGTAGCAATAAAGTTTTGTCCAGAGATTGAAATTCGACAATGGCATCAAGTCGGTTGAGGAACTCGGGGCGAAACATCCTTTTGATGGCATCCAGTGATAGGGCGGCGCTTTTGTCTTGGACGATACCAAGAGAACCCTTGGCCGTTTCAAAAGCACCGGCGTTGGAGGTCATGATCAAAATGACATTTTGAAAATCCGCAGTGCGGCCGTTGGAGTCGGTCAGGCGCCCAGAGTCCATAACTTGAAGAAGTATATTAATTAAATCGGGGTGGGCTTTTTCAATCTCATCCATTAAAAGCACGCAGTGGGGGTTTTTAACGACGGCATCCGTGAGAAGTCCGCCTTCTTCATAGCCCACATATCCCGGAGGCGCACCAACGAGACGAGAGACGGCGTGCTTCTCGACGTATTCACTCATATCAAAGCGCAAGAATGAGATTCCCATAAGCTCAGCGAGTTGCTTGGCAACTTCGGTCTTTCCCACACCTGTTGGTCCGGCAAAAAGGTAGCTCCCAATTGGCTTTTGCTCGCGACCTAGGCCGGTGCGCGACATTTTTATTGAGGCGACCACTTTATTGATGGCGTTGTCTTGTCCAAAAATCAGGGACTTGAGCTGTTTGTCCAAGTCTTTCAGCTTTTGCCGATCTGAGGCGTTCACTGATTTTACCGGAATTTGGGCCATGCGGGCCACGGTCGCTTGAATGTCTTCAACTTCAAGGTGAATGATGTCAGGCGTGGTGGCAAAGGTGCGCGCCCGTGAGCCTGCTTCATCGAGCACATCAATGGCTTTATCAGGGAGTTGTCGCGATTGAATGTGTTTTGCCGAGAGTTCCGCTGCGACTCGCAGGGCATCTTCTGAAAAAATCACGTGGTGAAATTCTTCGTAGCGGCTCTTTAATCCCTTTAAAATATCTACCGTTTGTTCAACTGTAGGTTCATTGACGTCAATCTTTTGAAAACGTCTGACCAGAGCCCGATCTTTTTCGAAATGCGTCCGATATTCCTTAAATGTGGTTGAGCCAATACACGACAAACTGCCATCGGCGAGAGCTGGTTTGAGGAGATTAGATGCATCCATGGCGCCTCCAGAGGTGCCACCCGCGCCGACTAAAGTGTGTATTTCGTCAATAAAAAGAACCGATCCCGGTTTGGCTTTTATTTCTTTAACTACGGCTTTCAGTCGCTCTTCAAAATCGCCACGATATTTCGTGCCGGCAAGAAGCGACCCCAGGTCTAAGGAGTAGATGACCCGATCAAGCAGTTTTGCGGGCACTTGCCCTTGTACTATTCGCAAGGCAAGGCCATCCGCCAAGGCGGTTTTGCCAACTCCCGATTCGCCGATCAAGAGTGGGTTGTTTTTTGTGCGTCGGCAAAGAACCTGCATCATGCGCTCGAGAATTTCGTCGCGACCGATGAGAGGGTCGATTTTTCCCGCCCGGGCGCGATCATTCAGATTTGAGCAATAAGTAGCAAGAGCCGAGGTGTTGTTATTTTGCTGGTCTTTGGGGAGTCCATCAGCGGCCAATTCTCCTTGCGTAGGCTCTTTGGCAGCCCCGTGTGAGATGTACGCAATGATGTCGAACTGAGATACGCCCAGCTCTTCGAGAAAAAAGCGAGCGTAAGA
>JAYQON010000088.1:0-12750 GCA_038144835.1 Bdellovibrionales bacterium | reverse complement strand
CTCTACGAGCGGAAGTGGTCAGCAAGCTAGACTACAGGGACTACGGGTAAAACAGGCAGATAGGAAGGTGAGGAGGAGGGGGAAGAAAAATACAAATACAAATACGAGGAGAGGGAACAAATCCAAAACCGGGAAAGGAACGGAGGAACAGCGACAGTCATTGAAAGGGAAATCCAATCACAATCTCAAATCCGGCGGGTAAGCCGGAAGGAAGGGGGCTTATTGAAGCGTCGGTTTATCTGGAATTGTGAGCGTGTCAAAATTAAACTCCATCAGGTCTCCGAAGCGGAGCTTAAAAATTTACTTGCGGATCTTTGGGAGATCCTGTTACCTGGGAAAAGCCAGCCCTATCTCTCTTGCCAGGTCGTACCCGTATACAGCTCTGAACGCTTGTCCAACCCGAACCGGAGGACAAGACGATGAAGGCTATCAAGAAACTGAAATCCAAACTCTATCGCATCTGCATATATTTGAGGGTCTCAACCGAGGAGCAGGCGGAAAATCCTGAAGGATCAATCAAGAATCAAGAGCAGCGTCTTAGGGAATTCGTAAGGCTTAAGAACTCGGTCGAGTCATTTGGCGAGGTTGTCGCGGTCTTCACCGATCCTGGCGTGTCAGCCAAAAACATGAATCGGCCGGGGTTCCAGAAGATGCTTCACGCCATCGGTCAGGGCGAGGTGGATATGGTGCTCGTAACGGAGCTTTCTCGATTTTCGCGCTCGACCAAGGATTTCACCATGCTCCAGGAGTATCTGGAAGAACATGGTTGCAAGTTCATGAGTCTGCGCGAGAACTTCGACACCTCGGGAGCTGCGGGCTCGATGGTTCTCAATATGATGGCGAGTATCGCCGAGTTCGAGCGCAGGCAAACGGCAGAGAGGGTGTCGCACTCGTTCCTGGCGCGCTCAAAGCGCGGGCTCTACAACGGTGGCTCGGTGATCTTAGGCTATAAGATCGACGAGAACAGGCCGGGTTATTTGCTAGTCGATCCGGACATGGCCGAGGTGGTGAAGTTCGCGTTTCAGAGTTTCTTGAAGCAGGAAACGCTGGCCGCAACGACCAAATTTTTGAACGGTCAGAAGTTGCGCCTGCCTCGCAAGATCGAAGGCGGTGGCAATATTCGAGAGTCCAAATTCACGATTGATTCGCTCTATCGTCTCTTGCGAAACAAAGCTTATATCGGCGTCAAGGTGTACACGACGAAGAATGGAGAGGAGGAAACGTCCGCCGTTTGGGAGCCTCTCATAGATAAGGAAACATTTGACCGTGTGAATCGCCTTTTGAAAAAGAACCGCCACCACAAGCGCACCCACGCAGGTCAACGCTATCCTTACACGTTGTCAGGCCTGGTGTTTTGCGAGCATTGCGAAGGGCGCATGTCGGGCAAATCGGCGCATGGCTCTGATCGAAAGGTTGGTTACTACGAGCATTTGAAACATACGCGTCTTCAAGCAAGTGTCTATGAGCGGCTGCCGATCCATGAGCCGCACCGGATACCGGCGGTCAAGATCGAGCCGCTCGTCTGGCAAGAGGTAAAGCGCTTCATCCAAAGCGATGCGTTTGCAAAGGATCTTTGGGAGCGGGCTAGGCTCAGGCAGGAGACATTGAACCAGGTCGATGAGGTGTCAAAACTTAAGAAGCGCATTGCGCTGACGGTGAATCAGATTGAAGTTTTGGCGGAACGAATCGCTTCAATTCCCAAGTCGGTCGATCCGGCTCCTTTGTTGGGGCAACTTGAGCGGCTGCAAAGAGCCAAGGTGGAGCAGGAGAGGGTGCTAATCGAGACGGAACGATCAAAACCCTTAAGGGACGAGCCGGTTCAACTGGAGAGCCTTATGATTTTCCGAAAAGACCTCAAGCGGCTGATTGAAAAGGGCGAACTGGATAAGTCGATTCAGACGGCAATTATTCACAAAGTGGTTCACAAGATCACGATTCAACCGAACGGATTTGAAATTCACTTCCACATAGGCAACAGCCATTACATGCGGGAGCTGGGGAAAACCCCCGGCTCCCGCCTTTTTGCGTTTCAGGGGCGCGAAGGCGAAATTTCCAGATCTAAATTGCAGGTCTCACGTTCGACTTTATTGACAAATGGCGATCCGGGCAGGATTCGAACCTGCGACCTACTGCTTAGAAGGCAGTTGCTCTATCCAACTGAGCTACCGGACCATGGTTTACTGCTATCACGAATTATTCGTATCTGGAAAGCATCTCTTCAAGTGCTTCGCGGGGAGGACGTGTTTTTTCGTCCAAATGACTGAGAGGGACGTCAGCGAGACGCATTAACTGGTCGAGAGGCCGGGCTTATCTGTTCCAGTAAAATAGCCCGGTTAAAAACTCGCCGCTAATCTTAGCCTCAGCAAGACAAAGGACTACTTATTGTTGACGAATCTTTTTTAAAAAAATGTGAAGCAGAAATCGGGCGTTGGTCTGCGTTTGCGCTCTTACTTCGGGTTTTGGAGACTTCCACTTTCGCGCGGGCCTATGGGAATCGGTCATTCGCTGCTCGAGTGCCCGTTGTTATATGTTCCGTCCCTGACATTTACCGCTACCCCGGGTGCCTTATCGTCTTCTTGTTACGGGACAAAGACTGCCTTGTAGCTATTGGGCCTGAGCTTTTTGAGCCACTGGCGTATGTCCTGGCGCAAGGGCTCCTGACGAATCAGTTTGCCGGCCAAGGTGTGGCGACAATCCCGCCCCAATGCACCGGTCTTGAATTCGTGCAAGAACCGGCGGCGTCGCGCGCCCCATGCGCGCAGCGAACTGCGAGTCGGCGGTGTAGTCCAGGGCGGTATCGCGAAAAAAGCGTTCCCTGAGGGTATCACCGGTGCTAAAGAGTGCTTGCACATCTGTGGGGTAGGGCAGTCTCGCGCTTTGCAGAACCAAATGACACAAGGTAGACAGTGAGCCTACCCCCACTACCCAAGAAAAGACAAAAGTGTTTTCCTGAGAACTCAATGACTTGGAACGCAGCTATTATTGGTTTGACATCATATTCCGTGAAAGACAGACGGGAGCATCTGCCCGAGCACCTTCAGAAATTGGTGGAGCGTGCCTGCGCGACCATGAGGGTTCGCAAGGTGTGGCTCTTTGGATCCCGCGCCAAAGGCGGCGCGCGGCCAAACTCGGATTTTGATTTGGCATTTGAAATCGAGCTTGATTCGAGCGCGTGGGCGGCTTTTTCTACTTCCATCCAAGATGACCCGCCCGCACTCTACCGGTATGATCTGGTTCTTCTCAATCGAGCTGAGCCGTCATTGAGAGAGGCCGTGCTCAAAGAAGGGATCGTGATTTATGAATCAGGATGTTGACCGGGCTCTTGCCAATTTTGCAAGTGCGTTGCAGATGCTGGAAAAATTTCTGGCAACTCCAGTCACCGAGGACCGCGATAAAGCCGGTATAATTCAAGCATTCGAATATTCATTTGAGCTATGTTGGAAAGCGATTCAAAAATCAGTCGTGGCTCATAACAAACAGGTGGGATCCCCGAAGCAGGCTTTTCAGGCGGCTTTTGAACTCGGTTGGATTTTAGAATCCGATCATGCGCTTTGGCTGCGGATGACCGAGGACCGCAATCTCACTTCTCATACTTACAGGGCCGAACTGGCTGACGAGGTTCTGGGCAGAATTCGTCAGGCCCACTTGCAGTGTTTAAAGGCGATGATGCAAATTCTTCGCGCGCAAAAATAAACCTGATTTTGCCGCGCTCAGGCGCAATGAGCGACTCGTGCGCACAGAGAATTCATGGGTCCTTGCCGCTACTTCTGCCCATCGAGGGAGTTACTTACGTTTGTGGGGACTCCTCTCTCTTCTTGACACTGAATTCAGTGCGACAGAGAAATTCGAGTTGAACGCCATGGCGTGATTCAAAATCCAGCCATGGAAGCCTTTTTCAAAAAACACAGGTAAATCTCTAATTATTCATATCTGGAAAGCATCTCTTCAAGTGCTTCGCGGGGAGGACGTGTTTTTTCGTCCAATTGACTAAGAGGGGTGTCGGCCAGACGCATTAACTGGTTGAGAGGCTCAGCTTCTCTGTTCCAGTAAAAAAGCCCGGTTAAAAATTCGCCCCTACTTTTAGCCTCATGAAGACGTTGGATGGCTAGTTCCTTGCGCGTAAAATCATGCTCACCGCTGATGAGTTTACGTAAGATCAGTTGGCTCCCATCGGAGAGTTCAATCTGCTGAGTGCCACCTTCAGGGTAATCCACCTTTATTTCTTGCTGAGGCTGAATAAAACCTAAATCTTGCAAATGCACATTGTGTGATTTTACTGCGTCAAAAGAGCGAGTTGAACCTTCATGATTAGCAAAGGTGATGCACGGAGAAATCACGTCAATCATTGCAGTGCCCTTATGTCGGATAGCTAAGTCGATCAAGGGTACCAGTTGTTTGGCATCACCCGAAAATGATCGGGCTACAAAAGTACAGCCGAGCTCAATGGCTAAAGAACATAAATCTATACCTTCGAAGGGATTGACAGTTCCGCTTTTGGATTTTGAGCCTAAATCAGCGGTGGCAGAAAATTGTCCTTTTGTTAAGCCATAGACACCATTATTTTCTACAACATAAATAAGCGGAACATTTCGCCTGAGCATATGAGCGAAGCTGCCCAACCCAATACTAGCGGTATCGCCATCACCCGACACACCAATTAAAAGTTGCTTGTGATTGGCAAGATGAACGCCAGTAGCCAAAGGCGCCATTCTTCCATGAATAGAGTTGAAGCCATGAGATAGACCGAGAAAATAAGCCGGCGTTTTACTTGAACAACCTATGCCTGAGAGCTTCGCTACGGAGTAGGGATCAACACTACTTTGATAAAAAGCTGTTATGATGTGATTTGTAATACTATCGTGACCACAGCCGACGCAGAGAGTGCTCTTGCTGCCTAGATAATCACTTTTGCTGAGACCCAGTTGGTTTTTTTCAGCGGATGAAGAGATCGTTGACGGTGAAGTTGTGTCACTCATACGCGAGCCCTTTCGCTTTGCAAAATATGACTACAGATTGTTTCGGCATCTATCGGCAGGCCATCAAAATGAAGAATAGGAGTTATTTTTTGACAAAATTGAGGCCATTCTCCGCGCAAAATTGTCATTAATTGAGCATCTCTATTCTGCTCAATGATGTAGATTCTCTCATGGCGAGAAATAAAGTCTTGTGTCGCTCGCCCTACGGGGAGAGCTCTCAACCTAAGAGTATTTGAACTGAAACCCAGTTGCTTCAGTTCATAACGTGCTTCCTTTAACGCTTCTTCTGTGGATCCGTAGTAAATGATTCCTATTTTTGCCTCATCAACAATTTCAGCTATTGGCTCTGGCACAAGGCTTCGCGCTGTTTCAAATTTGCGCGCCAGGCGTAGCATATTGTCCCTGTAGTCCTCGGGTTTTTCTGAATAGAGTCCCGCCGTATTATGTCCTGTCCCGCGGGTGAAGTAGGCGGCCAGTGGATGACGAGTTCCGGTTAGAGTACGATAGGTTATACCATCGCCATCGACGTCCTTGTAGCGTTGAAAACTACCCAATTTTGTGATTGCCTCAGAGCTCAGAACTTTGCCCCGATTCATGGGCTGGGTGGGATAAGCGAATTTTTTGCTGATATGTAAGTTCATCCCGATATCCAGGTCACTCAGTACAATGACTAAAGTTTGTAGGTGCTCAGCCAAGTCGAAAGCGATTTGAGCGAACTCAAAGCATTCTTGCGGAGATCCAGGCAGAAGTACAACATGTTTGGTATCACCGTGTGAGAGGTAATAAGCGCTTAACAAATCGCCCTGCATGGTGCGTGTGGGTAGTCCTGTGCTAGGACCTACCCGTTGTACGTCCCAGATCACGGCAGGAATCTCTGCATAATACGACAGTCCTGCCGCCTCTGCCATCAACGATAAACCGGGACCTGAAGTGGCTGTAAAAGCTCGGGCTCCAGCCCATCCAGCTCCCACCACCATCGATATTGAGGCCAGTTCATCTTCAGCCTGTATCACCGCAAAATTTTTGCGGCCTGATTCATCGGTTCGGTATTGCTCGGCAAAATCCACGAAGGACTCAACCAAAGAACTTGAAGGCGTGATGGGATACCATGCTGCCACGGTGCAACCACCAAACACCAACCCCATGGCTGCCGAGGTATTGCCATCAATAAGGATTTTACCGTCGTTTTGGTGTGGTTGAGCTATGGCGCGAAACGGAAAATCTAGGTCTTTCAGATGGGTTGCTGCCCATTCACGACCGGCAGCAATAGCCTGACGGTTTGTTTCGGCAAGAGAGCCTTTTTGGCCGAACTGATGGTCTACGACCTCGTCCAGGTGACTCTGGGGGATTTCCAGGAGATGTGCAAGAACTCCCACATAGGCCATATTTACCAACAACTTACGCAGCTTCACTGAATTGGAGCATTTGGCTATGATTTCCTTAAACGGAATAGATAGTGTTTTTACGTCGGATCGCAACTGATTGGGTGCGAGTTTAATTTCAGAGTTCAAAAAAACAAAGCCGCCCGAGCGCAAAAGATTCATATCATTAGCAGCTGTAGCGGAGTTCATGGCAACAACCACATCGGCAAGCCGCTTTCGAGCGGTAAAACCGTTTGGGTTCACTCGTATAGTGAACCATGTGGGCAGACCTTGGATATTAGAGGGAAAAAGATTCTTGCCGCCCACCGGCAGTCCCATTCTAAAAAGTGTACGTACCAAAACGTTATTGGAGGATTGACTGCCACTACCATTGGCAGTTGCGACACTGATTACGAAATCATTGATGTGCTTTTGCATTCAGTAAGTAGTACCGCAAAAATCTATTCGTCTTCAAGGTCGTCGCTCGTATTATTTTCAATTAATTGCTCGTCTTCTGGCGGTGGCAGATCTTCGGGGCGGTAAGCGTTCGGATTAATTGACATCACCCAATTGCGATAAGCCGTGTAGATATCTTCAATTGGCGCTGGGGGATGCACAGGGCCAACGTGCACTTTGAGTGTGCCAGGAAAGGGAATGAGACGGCCCTTTGGCCACAATTCATTATTACCCTCGAGGTACAGAAAAAGGATCGGGGTGTCGGTCTTGAGTGCAAAAATACTCACGCCACGTTTGAATTGATTAATGTAGCCGTCTTGCGAACGAGTGCCTTCTGGGAAAAGAATAAGCCATATACGGTCAAGGTTTTCCAATAAGCTCGTACAGAGCTTAATGGCTTCCCCCTTTTTGTCTTTTCGGTCGATAGGAATGGCGCCTAGACAGTGCTTTGAAAAAAAAGTGAATAAGGGATTTCGGAACCAATAATCCTTAGCGGCTGTGATAAAAAGATTCTTCCAGTAGATAAAAGGTACTGCCGCTGTGATTGAAACTGCGTCTAAATGGCTGGAGTGGTTCGAAATCAAAATCAAACGGCGCTCTTTGCGATATACTTTTTTGAAATCGCCAATCACTTTTAGGCGCACGTAGAACCGGAAGGCCCAGCCTTTCAGAAAAATAGCCCACAGAACGCGAAAAAACCAGCTCGTCAAATCAAAGTGGCGAGTGAACAGGGGCAGATGCTTAAGGTGAGCGGGAAGTTCCGTCCACTGTTCATTTTCGTAGTTCCAATCTTTCATGGCGTAATGATCTGCTCTTGCAAATAGATATAGAGGTAAAAATAAATAGGACCAACAAAGATCAGTTTGTCGATTCGAGCCAAAACTCCGTCTCGTCCAATTATGAAAATGCCTGTGTTTTTGATGCCAAGATCGCGGCGAATGACGTTGATGATCAAATCTCCCATACGGCCTACGATGGCGGCAACCAGGCCTGCGGCAATCCAAAATTGTTCGGATCGATCAGGTAGAAGATGCCGCATACCCCAAGCTAAAAGCATAGTGATAATTAAACCGACAGCCATGCCTTCAACGGTCACTCGGTTTGAGATCTTACAAAAAGGTTTAATTCGTCCAAAAAGTCGTGACACCGCCCAATTGGCGTTTTCACTGACCTCTGTGAGCAAATACAGGTAAAGCACCATCAGTTCGCCACCCTCAAATGTGAGTAGCCGGCCCATATGCATATAAGACCAACCCCAGAAGATAAATGCCATTAAAGTCAGGGCCAGATACTGGATCATGTGATTGACCGAATTACGCAGTAAGGGAATGAGCGAGATGACTCCCAGAAAAATCATTGGTGAGAGGTTGTAATATGCCAAATGCCCATCGTAGATGATGTACCCAAGTGCAATGATGAATACATAGGTCGCCCAGACAAACCAGCTGCGATGGTACATGCCAACCATTTGAAAAAAAGTCTTTGCACTGAGCACGCCCGTCCAGGTCACAAAGATCAATGGCCAGGGTTTTGGCAGGGCGAAAGCGAGAAAAAGCAGGGGAGCAACGAAAAGCCAGCTTTTTAAACTAGCCCACCCTGAAGTGTAGGGGGGGCCTTTACGTTTAAGAAAAAAAACTATTAGTGAAAGAATAAGGAGTGACCCAATAATTAACCCAGCGGTCTCAACGTACAATGGATTATTCCATAATCCATAAATCATGGTTCACTCCTCCATTGTACACCGTGGTCTTTGATTTTTTTGTATAGGCTCGAACGCGAAATTTTGAGCAGTTTAGCGACTTCATCGATATCGCTATTTTGCATGAGCGCTTGTTGAATGATCTGAGCTTCAAAATCGTTCACGAGCTGTGACAGTCCACGCTGTAGATCTAAGACTTGAGGTGCAGCAGTTTGTGTTTGAGGGCGAATCACGTGCAAAACGTCCTCTTTGCGTAGAACTGGTAGAGGAGCCGTGAGTATGAGCTGCTCGCAAACGCGCTTCAGCTCGCGGACATTGCCGGGCCAGGCGTACTGCTGCAATAGCTGCATTGCATCATCACCGATCTCTTTGTGTCGAGCTTTATCTTTAGAAAGAAAGTGGCGGGTGAGATCAGGGATATCTTCTTTGCGTTCGCGTAGGGGGGGGAGGAGAATTTTTTTGCCATTTAATCGCCAGAGAAGGTCTTCGCGAAACTTACCTTCGCTCACCAATTGATTGAGATTGCGGTTTGTGGCAGCAATTATGCGAGTTTGCACCTGAGCGGTGTCTTTGGCACCGACGCGGCGAACTTCTCCTGTTTCAAGAAAACGGAGAAGCTTTGCTTGGTGAGGTAACGCAAGAGCCTCTATTTCGTCGAGAAAAAGATCGCCGCCTTGAGCGGCTTCCGCCAGCCCCATCTTATTTTGATCGGCCCCGGTGAAAGATCCTTTAACGTGACCAAAGAATTCGGATTCGAAAAGATTATCGGGGATGCTAGCCACGTTGACGGCAACGAATGCGCCCGCGTTTTGTTGCGCGTGAATCAATTGTGCCGTCACCTCTTTACCTGTGCCTGACTCTCCCTCAATCAGTATTGGGCCCGCCTCATTGCGTAGTTGTGCTATCTGGCGCTGGATTGTCTGTGATGCCAAACTGGTTCCTACCCAGCGTTGAGTTGTGAGTCTTTGGGTGGCTCCTTGAAGCAAAAATAGAGCTTCAATTTTATCTAGTGTAAGTACCAACTCATCAAGGCTTAGCGGTTTGGCCAAAAAGCGTGAGGCTCCTGCGCGTAAGCACTGTTCCATGATTTGCCGATCCAGATTACCAGACATTGCAATGATTTCCAGCCTGGCGTGGCGCTCGCTTAAGCGACGGATGACTTCAACTCCTTCGGTTCTTCCCAGTTGTCCGGTAAGGTGAATATCTACCAAAGCAGCGTGGAAGCCGCGCTCTGGAAGATCCGTAGGTCTTTGACAAGCCATCATCCGCCATTGTTCGGGTAAGGCAAGTTTGACTGATTGAATCACCAATTCATCATCGTCGACGACGAGTAAAATCAATTCCTTCACAATAGCGTTCCTTTGGCTGCTTATAAGCGATCCTATATTTCTAAAAATACCTGCCCAAAGTGGATGTGACAACGAAATGGATGACAGATATTATTATTGAATGAAGCAAAAAATCTTACTTTTAGAGAATATTCACCATTGTGCGCGCGAGGCTCTAAAAACCGATGGATTTCAAGTTGAGTTAGAGAAAGGCGCACTTTCTGAGGAACACTTACAGCGTGTTCTCTCTGATTTTCAGGTCTTGGGGCTGCGTTCAAAGACCCAGTTGACGCGTCAAGTTCTCATGCTTAACTCCCACCTCTGGGCAGTTGGCGCTTTTTGTATAGGAACCAATCAGATTGATTTACAGGAGGCCAATCGTTTGGGGATACCTGTATTCAATGCACCATACTCGAACACGCGCAGTGTGGCCGAGATGGTCTTGGCGGAGATGATCGCTTTGTCGCGCCAGTTGGGAGATGTAAACTCTGCCGCCCATCGTGGTGAGTGGCAGAAGTCAGCTAAGGGTTCGCGTGAAGTGCGCGGAAAAACATTGGGCATCATCGGATATGGCCACATCGGCAGCCAAGTGAGTGTTTTGGCCGAAGGCATCGGTATGCGAGTTTTGTTTTTTGATATTATAAAAAAACTACCACTTGGTAATGCTCGCTCAACATCTAGTCTTGAAGAGCTGCTCTCGCAATCAGACTTTGTTACTTTGCATGTGCCTGAAACGCCGCTGACCCAGAACATGATGAGCTTTGAGCAATTACAGCAGATGCGTGAGGGTTCCTTTTTGATCAATGCCTCGCGTGGTACGGTGGTGGATATTGGTGCTTTGGCGGCTCATCTGAAAAATGGTCATTTGCATGGTGCTGCAATTGATGTTTTTCCCGAAGAGCCTGAGAACAACGATCAGCGCTTTGTTTCTGAATTGCAGGGCATACGTAATGTGATTTTGACTCCGCATATCGGCGGTAGCACGGAGGAAGCGCAAGAGGCTATCGGGCGCGAGGTTAGCCATAGTCTTTCACTATTTTTGCGGAGTGGGGTAACGTTGGGTGCTGTCAACTTTCCTCAAGTCAATGTTCCTCCTAAGGAGGAGGGCGTTGCGCGTCTGATTAACGTGCACCGCAACGTACCCGGAGTGTTAGGTGAAATTAACGGAATCGTTTCTAAGGCAGGCACTAACATACGTGCCCAGTACCTTTCTACGGATATGAATATTGGTTACTTAGTTATGGATATGGAACAGGGAAAGCCTAATGAGGTCCTTGAAAGAGTCGGTGAGTTATCGACGTCAATAAAAACACGGATTGTTTGAGGTTAGCCGTATAAACTGCGCTTCTGCAAGGTTGAAGCCAGGTCTCGGGAGCATTAAGGTATTTGTATAGGGAGTTTAAAGCATGGATTATGCCGCTTCGCTTGCCGAATTCATCGAACCCAGTCAAATTTTAACTGATGAGGCCAATCTAAAAGAATATGGTCGCGACTGGACCAAGTATCTGCAACCCAAGCCATCGGCGGTGGTATTTCCCCGGTCTACTGAGGAGGTAGCTCGCTTAGTGGATTGGGCTCGAAAAAACAAGGTGGGTTTAGTTCCCTCCGGTGGGCGAACGGGGCTCAGCGGCGGCGCTGTGGCTTTGCAAGGAGAAGTGGTTGTTTCGTTTCAGAAGATGAACCGCATTCTGGAGTATGATCCCTATGATCAAACTGTGACTGTTGAGGCAGGGGTAGTGACCGAGGAGCTACAAAAATTCGCAGAGGGTAAGGGCTTATATTATCCTGTGGACTTTGCGAGCCGAGGATCCTCGCACATTGGTGGTAATGTGGCGACGAACGCTGGCGGTATCAAGGTTATGCGCTTCGGGCTGACTCGCAATTGGGTGGCTGGTCTTGAAGTCGTTACGGGCACGGGCGATATTTTGCAACTCAATAACTCGTTGGTAAAAAACGCTACTGGCTTTGATTTGCGACACCTTATGGTTGGGTCTGAAGGAACCTTGGGGTTGATAACCAAGGTCACTTTAAATCTTACGCGTCCTACGGCTTCTCCGACCCTGTTAATGTTCGGGGTGAAAGATTTGGCCGCCGTTATGAAGATCTATCATAGTTTTAAGAGTCATCTGCCTCTTCTGGCCTTTGAAATGTTCACTGACTTGGCCCTCAAACATGTATTGCATCACCACAAGGATCTGAAGGCTCCTTTTGGTGACCGTCATCCATTTTATGTTCTCACCGAGGTGGAGATCACTGGACAGGCAGTGATGGATAAGACTTTAGAGCTTTTTGAGCAGGGTCTCGAGCAGGGCTGGATTCAGGATGGTATTCAGGCACAAAGCCTACAGCAGGCGAGAGAGTTCTGGCGTTTGCGTGAGGATATTTCGGAGGCCACGTCTTCACACACGCCTTATAAAAATGATATTTCTGTGCGTATTTCACGGGTGCCCCAGTTTTTGGAGGAGATGGATGCTATTCTGCAGAAAGAATACCCAAGCTTTGAAGCTGTCTGGTTTGGCCACATTGGCGACGGAAACTTACATATTAATATTCTGAAACCGAGAAATATGTCTGTTGAAGAGTTCCTTGGTGAGTGCAAAAAAGTCGATCAGAAGATGATGTCTATGATTGAAAAATTACAGGGCAGTGTTAGTGCGGAGCATGGGGTTGGGCTCACAAAAAAAGCTTACCTTGGGCATACCCGGTCTTTGGCTGAAATTGAAATGATGAAACAGATCAAAAATGTTTTTGATCCTGATGGGATATTGAATCCCGGTAAAATCTTCTAGAACTGGCCCACCTCGCTGGCGCTCGTTGGTCCCGCCTCAAAGCGTAAACTGGCTTAGGTATTGCTTTTTTTAAAAGCATGCTGCCCCAATGCCCGAGATGCTCACCCTTAAGTCCCAATCGTCCGAAGATCGTTCGCGATG
>JAYQON010000087.1:0-12856 GCA_038144835.1 Bdellovibrionales bacterium | reverse complement strand
CCTTAATCGCTGGTATTATCACCACCATGATTACGGCGGTTTTTGTAACTCACTACCTACTGGATTTAATTTATAATAACTCGAAAAGCGTGAAGGCATAGAGGCTGGCAATGACAAAAGCGAACACTAAAGATTCAAGTTGGGGTCGATTCGATTTTCTTGGTTTAGCCAAATATTTTGTTGGGGTAACGGCGTTGGTTATGATTGGCGCGTTGATTCTGATGGGTACTCGCGGAATCAATTACGGCGTTGATTTTCGCGGAGGTATCGAGGTTCAGACTCAATTCAATCAAGTGGTGGAGGCTGGACGGGTGCGCCAATTCATGTCTGATATTGGGTTTCCTAGTGCTAACGTTCAGTCTATTGGTGACAAAAATGAATTTCTGTTGCGGGTTGAATCGCCTCGTGGCGGCAGTGATGCCGAAGTCAACTCCTACATCACGGCCACAGTGGAGAAGATCAAAAGCGGTTTGAATGAAAAATTCTCGGCCGAGGCACCAGCCGTGCGCCGGGTGGATACGGTAGGACCGCAGGTCGGAGCCGAGATGAAGCGCAACGGGATCTTGGCGGCGTTTTATTGTTTTCTATTGATCCTAGTTTACGTCGGATTACGATTTGACTATCGCTTCGCTCCAGCGGCTGTTTTTTGCGTATTTCATGACGCTATCTTGACAGTCGGGATTTATTCTATTTTCCAGTGGGAATTTACAATTCAAACCTTGGCCGCCGTGTTGACGATAGTGGGTTATTCATTAAACGATACGATCGTGATTTTCGACAGAATGCGAGAAAATGTTGGAATCTATCGTGACAAAAGCCTTTTTTGGATTGCGAACCGTTCGATCAATGAAACCCTGTCTCGTACCATCATGACTTTTGTTACGACCTTCCTGGTTGTGTCAGCTATGTATTATTTTGCTGACGGTGCGATCGAGGATTTTGCCAAAACGTTAATGATTGGTATGGTTCTGGGAGTGTATTCGACGGTCTATGTTGCGACTCCGCTGATGCTTTGGTTTGATCGGTTGCAGCGTTGGAGAAAACAGCAGCAGCTTCAGGCGGCTTGATTTTTTTTCGATGACCTAGGGGGAAGAGTGCCTGACGTGACACAAGTTATTCGTTGGAACACTGGATTTATCAAAGGCTTGGCGCAGTCAGTGCTTGACCGTGCCAAAGCCATCCGAGGCTCTCTAGCGGGTAATGGCGAAGAAGCTGCAACCGAGCCAAAGGCCAAAAGGACTAAGCCTCCGAAAAAAATTGATCCCACATCGATGTCTCGTCGGCGCAAGAAAAAGCCAAGGTCGGCCAAAACTCAGAAACGGTCCGCAAAAAAGAGAAATGGCTAGAGCAAAGCAATTCTCAGCCGTTGTGTTGCTGTCAGCTGGGCTTGATTCAGCGTTTAACCTTTTCAAGGCACTTAAAGAATTCGATGTGAAGTTGGCCCTGACCTTTGACTATGGTCAACGAGCAGCAGCCCGTGAGATTAGGGCAGCTTCGCGAATGGCCTTACATCTGCAAATTCCTCATCAAGTGATCGAGTTGCCATGGTTCCAAAATTTTGCTTCTCAATCATCCTTAATTTCGGGCAATCAAATTCCGTTGAAATCCGAGGTTAACATTGAGAATCGTGAATGTTCTCTGATGACGGCAAAATCAGTTTGGGTTCCAAATCGTAATGGGATTTTTTTGAATATCGCTGCTGGTTTTGCCGAGGGGTTAGGGGCAAAATATGTTATTCCCGGGTTTAATCTCGAAGAAGCTCAAACCTTTCCTGATAACTCAGAAGGTTTTTTGCAAAGTCTGGACAGATCACTCACATACTCCACTGCATTGCCCGTGCGTACACATTGCTATTCTATCGCGCTGAATAAAGCTCAAATTGTCGCCGAGGGCATTGATCTAGGTCTTCCCTTTGCTCAGTTGTGGCCGTGTTATTTGGATGGTGATCTTTGGTGTGGGGAGTGTGAGTCTTGCCAGCGGTTTGCGCGAGCCTTGGCGTTTAATCAACTCTCATTTACAAAGCTAAGGGGCAGTTGATGAAAGCAAAATTTTTAAGCGAGAGCGAAATTTACGATGGCACCCAGTTGGTATCATTGCGCAATTACCTGAATCACGGTCTTCTAGGAGACTCTGTTGTTGCTTGGGTTGGACCTTGCAATGTGAGCTTGGAGCATATGGTGGACGGTGAGGATCTGCTTCAAAAAGCTCGGATTTGCGGTTCATCGATGCTGCATTTTATCATTGAGAAATTCGATTGTAATCTACTAGCCGCAGTGGCTTTGCAACGCCTGTTAGCCGCCATAGTAAAAGATGAGTTGCAAAAAACGGCAAGCCATTCTCAGCTTGCGTTGTCTCTTAGACGTGAGGGAGATGATCTCTTCGCTGGAAGCAAAAAATTGAGCATCTCAATTGCGACCCAAAGCCCGGTCAGTTCGCTCATTCACTTTGCGGTCAATGTGAGTAATGATGGGACGCCGGTAGAAACTTTATCTCTAGAAGATTTAGGTGTTCGGCCTCAACAACTTGCCGAACATATTTTATCCCGTTTTTGTACGGAAGTGGCTTCTATTATTGAAGCCACTCACAAGGTGCGTTGGGTTCGTTAAACAGCGACGACTTCTTGGATTTCTGGGATGCGCTCTTTGAGTCGAGTTTCAATACCTTCTTTTAAGGTGTACATGGAACTAGGGCAACCCGAGCACGATCCCTTCATTTGCAAATAAACCCGACCCTCGTCGTAGCGATCAAAGGTGATGTCACCGCCATCCATAGCTACTGCTGGACGAATTTCTTCGCGCAGAATTTTTTTGATTTCGCGGATAACGGGCGTGTCGTTGGGGTTATCCTCGGTGTCCGATGCTTCCTGAGAAGGTAAAGCTAAGATCACAGGTTGCTCAGATTCTAGGTGCTCTTTTATGAGTTCGGAGAGAGGATCAGCCAGGATTTCCCACTCAACCCATTCCTGTTTGGTCACAGTCACAAAATTAGGGCCGATAAAGACGCCAGCGGCCCAAGGAAAAGAAAAAATTTTGTGCGCCAAAGGACTTCGGGTGGCGGCTTGGGCGTCTGTAAAATTCACGCTTTCCGAAGTCATAATTGTCGTGGTGACAAACTTCAGGGCCTGTGGATTAGGGGTAGCTTCATAAAAAACATCGATATTAGTCATGGCCACTGAATACCACCTAACGCCACCGGTGCGCTAGCGCTCTTTGTTTAAACTGAATAGCTTTTGGCCAGGCTCTCGGGCGTAGGCGTAAGCCAGGACCGCCGAACCTAAGGCGAAGAGAACGGCACAGAGATCAATGGTTCTCGGTGGACCAATATGGTCCGCGAGATGTCCCCACGGAAAACACATTAGGGGTCCAATGGCTGAAAAGCCAAGGCCAATCACTGAGCTGAGCCGTCCACGATAGTCCTCATCCACATCAAGCTGCATGGACACGGTAAGAGAAGCAAAGGTGAGATAGAGGCTAAAACCCGTAAAGGACATGATGGCCACCGTCAGAGGAAGGGTTGAAGACAGGGGCAAGACCGCAAGAGTCGTCAATAGCAGTGGCACCCCTATCCACAGAGCCCGCATGGGTTTTCGTGGTTTCAGTATAGCAAATGACAGCGCTCCCATCATTGAACCCGCCGCCGGGAAACTAAACACCTGTCCGAATGAGGTTTGGTCTAATTGAAATTTGTCCTGCACATAGACTTTAAATACGGCGACCATAAGAGGATAAACGCAGCTGATTGTGAGCATCAATTGTAACACCCGGTACCTGAGGGCGGGATGAGCAAAAATATAATTAAGGCCTTCACGTAAACCTTGCCCACTACTAAGCACCAGTCGCTGCCGTGGAGGCAATTGTAGGAGGGTGACGCTCGCTAGTGCTAGGGCCACTAAAAAATATGTGACACTGTCGAAAAAAAACACGAGGGCTGGACCCGAAAAAGCCATTAACCAAGCGGCTACTAATGGGCCTAGCATTCTTGAAGTGTGAAAGTTGGTTGAGTTGATGGCAATGGCTTGTTGAAAGTCTTCACGGGGCACGAGGCGCACCGTGAGTGCTTGAAAGGCGGGGGAGTCGAAAGATACGATGATGCCCTCGATGAGGGCAAAAACAATAAGGTGCCAGACTTCAACAGTTGAAAATTCGGCTAGGATCGCCAAACCTAAGCAGAGAAATCCCATGAGAGTTTTGGTCCAAATGAGTAACTTGCGAACATCACTTCGATCCACCAAGACACCGCCACTCAAAATAAGAAGTAAGCAGGGTATCGCTATGGCTAGCTGCAGGTTTCCCAACGCGCCGCTAGAACCAGTCGCGGCAATAATAATCCAGGCGCGCGCGAGATCATGCGACCATTGACCTACCAATGATAAACTTTGCGCTAAAAAAAACATGCGAAAGTGACGGTGACGAAATGGGCTGAGACGAGTTTTTAAAAGTTCGCGCATGGAGATGACCATTATACTCTTGATTTCGCTTGTGCGACTGAATACTTTTGGACGATTTCCAAAATACAAACGAGGAGCCTTCGATGACGCCAAGAGTTAGAGAGATTTTGAGTTGGTATGGTGCTGATAACCCGGGCGTATTGACCAACCTTGCACGTATTATGAACACGGGCCATCTGGCTGGAACAGGCAAGATGGTTATTTTGCCGGTGGACCAAGGCTTCGAACATGGTCCCGCACGTAGCTTCGCGGTGAACCCTGATGCTTATGATCCAATATATCATTTTAGTTTAGCTATCGAATCTGGTTGTAATGCCTATGCGGCTCCATTGGGTTTTCTTGAGGCGGGAGCTCGCGAGTTTGCTGGAGAAATTCCCTTAATTCTAAAAATTAATAACTCTGATTCACTCTACAAAGCCAAGGGAGATCCGATTTCAGCGTTAACTTCTGGAATTGAGGATGCCTTGCGCTTGGGTTGTGCGGGCATCGGTTTTACGATTTACCCTGGCTCTTCAGAACGTAAACAAATGTACGAAGAAATTTATCATGCTGCTCAAGAAGCCAAGAAGGCTGGGTTAGCAGTAGTGGTGTGGTCTTATCCACGTGGCGAAGGACTGTCCAAAGATGGCGAAACTGCTATAGATGTAGTTGCTTACGGCGCGCAAATCGCAGCACAAATCGGGGCACACATCATTAAAGTAAAGCCACCGACGGCTCACTTGGAGCAAGCCGAGGCGGCCAAGGTTTATAAAGAAATGGGTATAAAAATTGAGCGTCTGAGTGATCGCATTCGTCATGTGGTGGATTCTTCTTTTAATGGCCGTAGGATAGTTATTTTCAGTGGTGGCGAAGCCAAGTCGACCGAAGACTTACTGAAAGAGGTTAAAGAATTAGCTCAAGGTGGTGCTTTCGGTAGTATCATGGGGCGCAATGCATTTCAGCGTCCGCGTAAAGAGGCTGTTGAATTGCTTAAAAACGTGATGGGTCTTTTCAAAGGCGATCTTTGAGGTTTGAAGGATAATGATGGAGCAAAAAGAAAATCCACTGCGGGCTGAAAAGCGAAAAAAACTGCATACCCTTCGAGAAATGGGCTTGGACCCATTTCCGCACAATTTCAAGCCCACCCACAAGGTAGCTGAAGTGGTGGAGAGGCACTCTGCAATTCAACCCGGAGAGCAAGTTCCTGAGGATTTTGTGATGGCGGGCCGGTTGATGACCTTGAGGGACATGGGTAAGGCGGCCTTCTTCAATTTCCAGGATCAAACGGGCTCCATGCAGGCTTATGTGCGTTTGGAGGAGTTGGCTGAGAATGATCGAAAATTTTTTGATCATGTAGACCTTGGGGATTGGGTGGGCATTTCCGGTTTTGTATTTAAAACAAAAAAAGGTGAGCTTTCTTTGCATTGCAAGAGCTTTCAGATCACCTGTAAAACGATAGAGCCTCTGCCAGAAAAATTCCACGGAGTTCAAGATACGGAGATTAAGTATCGCCATCGTCACCTTGATTTAATCAGCGATCCTGAGTCGCGCCAAATTTTTCAGACCCGTTCGCGAATCATTCGTGAGATCCGTCGTTTTCTTGATGACCGGGGTTTTTTAGAAGTTGAAACTCCAGTCCTACAGCCCATCTACGGAGGTGCTGCGGCCTATCCGTTTTCGACCCACCATCGTGCGCTAGATATGAAGCTGTTCCTCAAGATTTCGCCGGAGCTTTATCTTAAGCGACTGATTGTAGGTGGATTCGAGAAAGTCTATGAGATAGGTAAAAATTTTCGTAATGAGGGGATTGATAGGTCTCACAATCCCGAGTTCATGATGCTTGAGTACTACGAAGCCTACACGGACTACAAAGATCAGATGCACCAATTCGAGGAGTTGGTGTGTCACGTGGTCAAGGAAATCAAGGGTACTTTAAAAGTCATTTATCAAGGTAAAGAAATCGACTTTACACCACCGTGGCGCCGATTGAGCGTGGTGGATGGTGTAAAAGAATTTGGCGGTTTTGATCCGCTCACCATGCATGAAAAAGATCTTTTCGCTAAACTTAAGAGTTTGGGCTCAGAACTTGAAAAGATGCCGTCGCGTGGTGAAATGATCATGGAAGCCTTTGAGTTGGTGGCCGAAAAAGAACTTTGGCATCCCACCTTTGTGATCGACTATCCGGTAGAGGTTTGTCCTCTGACAAAATCTCATCGCGTTCATCCAGGTTATGTTGAGAGGTTTGAGCCGAGTGTAGCGGGTATGGAATTAGGCAATGCTTATACTGAACTCAATGATCCAGAGGATCAACGCACTCGTCTAGAAGAACAAGAGGCTCAACGGGTGGTTGACGAAGAAGCTCAGCCCATGGACGAAGACTTTCTGCACGCGATTGAAACGGGAATGCCCCCGACGGGAGGAGTAGGACTCGGTATTGAGCGATTAGTGATGATTCTCACAGATTGCCCCTCGATACGCGATATCATCTTTTTCCCAACGATGAGATTTAAATAATGCATTGGGTGGGGGGACTTTTAAAACTGTCGAGCTTGGTTTTATTGGCGACTTTTTTGTCGAGCTGCCAAATCGCGCCAACCCGTGTGAATGAGCGGGTCTACCGTGAGTTTGAAGTCATTATAGATAAAGCTGCGAAGCCAGTAAAATTGGATTCATCGACCAGCGTACTCGATGCGCGTTCGGCCTTTGAATATGGTTTGAGTCGTATTTCTGGGTCGATTCATTTTCCTTGGCAAAATCTTGCGCAGGATTTGACGACAGCTGAGCTTTTGCGTGATCAGGCTAGGGGTGATTTACGTTTGGCCTTAAATGGGCTTGAGCCGTCGAAGCAAATTTTGATTGTTGGAAATGCACTGCGCGGACATGGTGAAGAAGGGCGCTTGGCTTGGCATCTCTTGTATTTAGGTTTTCAAGATGTGCAGGTGGCTTCAATCGAGCTTTTTCGTAAAACATTAACCCAAATGCCAACTCCGGCTCCCAAAAATTCACCGCCATGGTCATCTTCTCCGCGCGAAGATCTATTGGTGCATAAAGAAGAATTCTTACAACTTGGTAAAGATGCGAAAACCCGCCTTGAAAAGCATATTGTCTTTATCGATGTGAGATCCGAAAAAGAATATCTTAAGCAAAAACAAGAACCGAAACTGGGACATCGTTTTGACATGTTGAATATCGAGTGGATTCACTTTTACAACGCCGATGGAAGACCAAACCCTACAATTCGCGCGCAACTCCATCAATTAGGCGTACGCAGTAACGATCGCATCATTCTTGTCAGCGATAGAGGAGTTCGTTCTGCGTCCGCGGCTTATTCATTAATGGCACTGGGTTTTACTCGTGTGCAGAATTTTGCCGGTGGTTGGCGTTCTATTTAGGGGGTAAACCCACAGGCAAACCGGACCCTGAAAAAAGATCTGACCATGAATTTTCTTGATTTAGGGCCGAATGACCGTCCCAGCCGGACACAACTCTTGTGTTTTCTGTTGGGGACGCTTCGACTCGTAAACTTGATAAGCGTTCAGATTTCAGTTCGAAAGCTTGAGTGTCTTGCCTAAAAAATTCCACAGCGGAACGGACATGCATGGGATCATTAATCAGCATGGCGCGCAACCGGGACAAAGCTTGTAGTCCTAATGCAAACTCCTGAGTTAGCTGTTCAATATCATGCGGTCTACCCGTCATTTTTTCGCCAAGTTCGGCAATAAGACTGAGGCGGGAGTCTAATTTATCTTGTGCTTCTCTAAGACGCACACCCAAATCGTCAATTTCGGCGCGTAAATCATCTAGACTGCCGCGAGATTCTTCTGATGCATACAAGTAGCGAGGCTGAATTTTTGTGCTTTTAGATTTTTTAATTTTTTTTGTTGATGAACCATGTTCGGCAACGAGGACTGGTTGGAACAACTGCAGTTCACAGTTAGGGTTATCAGTCGCCCAAGCGGGCGAGTTGGAAATCAAAGCAAATGCAAAAATTACAGAATTAACCAAGCAATACCCCTTTCGGCGTCCTCTTTTAGAGGTTTCACTCTAGTTGACTACTAAGAGTTTAAGTCCAATGCCAGAGTTTATTTGCTTTAAGCGGCAGCTTTCAATTTTTGGAAAATTTCAACCAGGGCCCGCATCACCTCAGGGTCATATTTGCCCTTGAGCTTGTTTGACATGAGGTCGATGGCATCGGTAGGGCGCATTGGGTCGTTGTAAGAACGTTTAGTGGTCAGTGCATCATAAGTGTCGGCCACAGCCACCACGCGCGCCATAGCGTGGATTTCGTGCGCTGTGAGGCTTTGTGGATAGCCGTTGCCGATAAGGCTTTCATGGTGTTCAAAGGCACAGGCCTTAATATTTTCAGAGCTCTTATGTTCTTCAAGAATGATTAAGCCGTACTGAGGATGCTTTTGCATGAGCTTCCATTCGACATCCGTGAGAGCACCTTCTTTGCATATAATTTCGATGGGAACATAACGTTTTCCGATATC
Organism: Bdellovibrionales bacterium; assembly: GCA_038144835.1. Taxonomy (GTDB): domain Bacteria; phylum Bdellovibrionota; class Bdellovibrionia; order Bdellovibrionales; family UBA1609; genus JALHOQ01. The sequence goes on along the minus strand of JAYQON010000087.1, from coordinate 3,937 downwards.
ATGAAAAAGTCCGCCAAGCCCCAGCTCTTTCAGTTCATCACCGCGAAAACCAACGGCGTGTCCAAGGCCAAGCGAATAGATGCTGACGTCCAGGGAATGGTTGTAGGTATAGAAATCATGTCCAGAAAGCCCAATCAGATTGGCCATGGCCGTGCTGTCGGAATCCATAAAAGCAACAAAGTCTTCAATCACTTGGCGAGAATCGCTTAATGCCGTTTCGATATCCGGACGTTCGAACATTTCTTCAACCAGCACCATGGTGCTTTCGCGCAGGATCATAGCTTTTTGTTTGTTGTCAACGGACTCGCTCGTCAGGGCGTCACGCACAAAACGCTGATAGTTGGCTCGCTCCGAGCCCAGGATATAAAAGCTTTCGGGAGCGCGCTTTTCAAAGTTCATGATTTTTTCAGCTTTTAGTCTATCGCCAGAGCGCAAATAGTGGACTTGGCGTCCACCGATAGCGACAAAAAGATCGAATGGGATTGGGTGCTCAGCCGGCAAGCTATTCAAGCGAATTTTCATGTACTCATTTAGGCTCATAACTTGATTGTGCCATGCTTTGATTGACTGTCCAAACAAAGATGGCATCTTAGTGAGGCACTTTATGGCTGTTCATTTTGATACGGATGTTCAATATGTGAAAGGCGTCGGTCCAAAGTTGGGCGAAGTACTGCGACGCCGTGGTATCGCTCGTGTACGCGATCTGCTCGAATTTTATCCACGGACCTATGAAGATCGTCGAGCCGTTCGGCAGATCCGGTCTTTGGTCGCGGATCAGTTGGTGAGTCTGAAAGCGCAGATTTTACGAGTGCGTTCAATTCCTCTGGGGCGATCCAAAAGAAGAATTTGGGATGTGACTATTGGCGATTCGACGGGCCGAATTGCATGCAAATATTTTCGTGTGCCTTATAAGGGCTATTTCGAAAGATTTCAGCCCTCTCAGGAAGTGCGTGTGATTGGTAAGGTCACTCAATATCGTGGGCATTTAGAGTTTCATCATCCTGATATCCATCCTGTAAACCCTGAAGAAGAGGTCGAAAATCAACTCATTCCTATTTACACAGAAATCGAAGGCTTAAGTACCGCTAAAATTGGGCGATTGGTACGTGCAGTTTTGGGGCAAGAAGTTCCTGAAACTCTGCCCCCTTGGATTCGCGAAAAGTATGATCTTATGCCTCTTGATAAGGCTTTGCATGAAATCCATGCGCCACCGGTCGAGCAGGGCGACCTATTTTTAAAATTTGAAGCTCCGGCGCAAAAGCGCATTATCTTTGATGAGCTTTTTTTGATTGAACTTCACTTGGCCATGAAACGAGCGGGAATTGAAAAAGAACGATCAACTCCTGTCGTTGCCAAAGGCGTTTTGCCGGCAAGACTCAAAGAGAGTTTAGAATTTGAACTTACCGGTGCACAAATACGCGCCTTTGGTGAAATTGTTGAAGATCTTAAGAAGGCTCATCCAATGCATCGCCTGGTACAAGGGGATGTCGGCAGTGGAAAGACGCTTGTGGCTCTTTTAGCCGCAACCTTCGCGGCTGAAGGTGGAATGCAAAGCGCACTCATGGTGCCGACGGAAATCTTGGCTGAGCAGCATTACCAAAACGCCTCGAAACGATTGGCACCTTTGGGACTCACTGTGGCTTTGTTAACGAGCCAATTGAAGAATAAAGAGCGGCAACAAATTCTTCAGGCACTGAAATCAGGTCAAATAAATTTATGTATTGGCACTCATGCGCTGATTCAAGATGACGTTGAATTTAATAAGCTTGGATTGGTGATCGTTGATGAGCAGCATCGTTTTGGCGTTGAACAGCGCAATAAATTGAAAGGCAAGGGATTGTCGCCGCATTTTCTGGTAATGACCGCGACACCCATCCCTAGAACTTTGGCCATGACTGTGTATGGTGATCTTGATGTATCGATAATTGATGAGCTTCCAAAAGGGCGTCAGCCTATTTTAACGCGCAAAACATTTCAATCGAAACGTCCGCAAGTCATGGGCTTTATTCGCGATCAATTGAGAGTCGGTAGGCAAGCCTATATTGTTTATCCACTGATAGAAGAAAGCGAAGTGTTGGATCTGAAAAATGCCCAAGAGGAATTTGAGAAAGTCCGAGTTGATTTTCCAGAATATCAAGTTGGGTTATTGCATGGACGCATGAAACCTGCTGAAAAAGATGAAGTGATGCAGCGTTTTCGCAGCAACGAGATTCAAATTTTGGTGGCGACGACCGTGATTGAAGTGGGTGTGGATGTTCCTAATGCCAACATTATGTTAATTGAGCATGCCGAGAGATTTGGCTTATCGCAATTGCATCAGCTGCGCGGTCGTGTGGGACGTGGGTCTTACAAGAGTTATTGTGTCTTAATGTTGGGCCATGCTTTGTCCGAGGAGGCCATTAAACGCGCTGAAATTATGGAATCGACTGGAGATGGCTTTAAAATTGCCGAAGCTGATCTGGAAATGCGCGGTCCCGGAGAGTTCTTGGGCACCCGTCAGAGCGGGTTACCCGGGTTCAAAATGGCAAATTTAGTTCGCGATGTGCGCATATTACAACAGGCGCGCGAAGCGGCTTTTGCTGTTATTGCCAAAGATGCCCTTCTTGCCAGTAAGGAAAACGTCGGCATGAAATCACGCCTTGAAGTTCTTTATAAGAATTGGGTGGGCTGAGCGATTTCATTTCGACGTGTCCGTGCGATTGGCTTTTCCTTCACGTTCATTGCGAGTTGTTGCAAAAAGGCGATTCAGCTTCCGACAGGAGGTCATAGTATCCCGCAACATAAACAACGCTTGCTCACCTTGGAGAGCCTGGCCTTGTAACTTGCTCAGGGACTGGCTTGCATTATCACTGTCCCAGTTGGGACTTAACAAGCCCCATAGCTTGGTTCGTTTGATGGTGCGATCGAGCATCGGCTTAAGTGCCTTGGCGTCTGCTTTGGCGAGGGTTTGGTAATTTTCGTCGGTCTTTAGATCTGAAGCGATTTTGGACCACGCCTCGTTGACGGCCTTGAATAGGTTTTGGCACTCGTCAATTTTGTTTTGTAAGCGATCCATCTTGGTAAGTTCAGGAGTCGTGTTAAGGCGGGAGCAAAGATCCTCAGTGAGCGTGAAGCACACCAACGAAGCGGGTTCAGAAAATGCGTAAACTCGGGAGGAGCACTTTGAGTGCGACAACAAACGGCCGTTTGAGTCAAATTGGCTGGTCGAGGAGGTGGTCTCTGTCGGCTGGGTCTTGTTGTTTGCGGTGAATGTATCCCACTTGATTGAAGAGGCTTCTGAAATCCTGGTGACTTGACCGCCCCTTCTTTGCACCTCAATTCTAGGTCCATGTGTAATGTCAGTGCTAAAGTCGATAACGTCAGATTCACCTTTAAGGCTAAGCTCTCGCACTTGTTTTTGCGCTTCGGGACTAACTGTAGTTTTTTGATGAGAGATGGAGATGTCGCGGGTGTCGATCAGGGAGCTTAGACTTTCCGCGCGTGCTGTCAGGTTAAAAATGGCAAAAAAAACTAGTGCTGTCTTGCAGAGATTCAATGGATGACTCCTCGTAAAGATCAAAAATGAAGTCCGCGATAGTTTGCGTTGCATAAACCACACGCTTCTATTTCCAATATCATAAAATTTTTTCAAAGAAAGTGCCAAAAAACGTACTTTTGCCTCAGCTATATTTGATTATCCGTGTCAAAAATGATAAACCCATTCCTCCGCGGACGAGAGTCTGTTGGAAATAGCTCGGTTGGGAGGTTAAGGATGGTTTCATTCAAAGTCGGGGACAATGCTGTTTATCCGGGACATGGGGTCGGCAAAGTCACTGCCATAGAAACCAAAGAAATCCTTGGGACCAAACACACCTTTTACTCTATCAAAATATTAGATTCTGGGATTCCCTGGACTTCGTGGGGATAGACGCTTATTTCCCGCTTACCTACAAAACCT
>JAYQON010000086.1:0-13021 GCA_038144835.1 Bdellovibrionales bacterium | reverse complement strand
GCCAGTGACTGGCGATACGGGAAGGATCGTGCCCGCGTTCGCCCGGGTGTTGCACCGATAAGAACAAGGTTTTGTAATCTGGTGCGAAGCACGGGCCAGTCAGTTCGGCGCCCGGTGGGGATGAAGCGACCTGGAAAGCTCGGCCAGCATTTTTTCCTGAAAGGGGAATATAAAACAAACCATTATTGCCAAAACGACCATACTGCTCTTGCATGGCTGGATTGTAAGACATATCGGTGCACATCCACAGATTGCCTTTGCGGTCGAAAACCAGATTGTCTGGGCAAGCGAAATCCTGGCCACCAGAAACAAAGTTGCTGGCTTGGAACTCCATACTCAGAGGAGAGTTGTCTTTTTCAACAATTTTCATAATTGAGCCATAAGGATTATTGTTTTTGCGACTATTGGTGAGAGTGACGAATACGGCCCCCGAGATCGGATCAATCTCAATGTCTTCTGGTCGATCAAGAGGTGTGGCTCCAACGATTTTTGCGGCTGCACGAGTGGATATGAGCAACTGCGTGTGGCTGTTAAAGGCTTGTTTTAAACGTTGATCCTTTTGGCGATCTAGAGGTAACCAACGCCCGTTGATTGTATCAGCAACGTATAAAGAGCCTTTTTCTAAAGATCCAGGTTTTGCCGCTATGAATTTATAGATATGTTCTTGATCAGAATCATCGCCAGAATAAACTACGCAGCGGCCGTCGGTTGCGAGAGTTGTGGTGGCGCATTCATGGCTAAATCGGCCTAATGCAGTGAGTTTTTGGGCGCGACCGGTTTTCAAGTCTACTTCGACGACCCAGCCATAATGCTCGGGGGGTAAATCTACGTGGCCAATCCAAGAAAGGTATTGGTCCCCATCCTGAATGGTCCTCTTGCCATTCGAAACCACCGCTTCACCGACAAAATTCTGATAATTTTCTTCGCAAGTGAGTACAGTTCCCCAAGGGGTTACTCCTCCAGCGCAGTTGCCAAGCGTTCCAATGGCTATTTTCTTTCCCAGAATGGGTTGTTCAGAAATTATTGGAATGGGAGTGAAGGCATCCAAACGCCGATTGAACTTTGAGTCCTTCACCATTGACCATCGACCTTCGTTCTTACGAATATGAACGATACTTCCACCGACCTCTTTGCGCTCAATGTCAACTTGCGCTTTCGTCCGTGTAAAGCCTGGCTTCCAGCCACTGTTGAGCCATGGATCTGTATACTCGTGATTGACCCACATTAATCCATCGTAGGGGTTTGTCGAAGAGAAGGGGAGATACGCGATGAAATCGTTATTATAGCCGAACAGTTCGCCCTGATTGTTAAGCTTTTGTCGCCACTTGAGTAGAAGATTGTATTTGAAACCTTTCGCCAAAAGGAGATCGTCTTTTTGCGAGGGCTTTAAAGGAGTAAAGGGCGCCGATGGGTTTGCGGACTTGTCAAGGTTCACGCATCCTGGGAGAAAATTGAATGCACCCGCAAGAGTGGCACTTCGGCCCATAAATTCAAGAAATTGACGGCGTGAGATTTCTGACATTGGTGACCCTTTGTGACGATCGCGAACGCAGTAAAAATGCTTGTGCCGGCAGACTAACACTTGCCCCATTAAGCATCAAGTTCAGACGTTGAAGGGTGCAGTATGGCGAGGGTCATCTTGGCTTTGGCGCAATGCGCACATGCTAGATGGGGGCTCTTTTTATTAGACGAAAAAAGTACGTGGGTTGGGTGATGATCGATACGGCATTAAATATCAGACATATTTAGTATTAAAAATAAATAAAAAATAATTATAAATATTAGATAATTATACGTTGCACGCTAGGTGGCGGATAACAAATATCTGGTTTATGGTTCACGGATGAGCTTTTTGATCGGCTTATTAATTTTTAATATGATTGTTCTGGGTGCGAATTTTTGTTTTCTTTTGATTGGCGGGCCGCCTTTACGCAAGAGTGCCGAGCATGCTCCTCTGCGTGTAGGAAACAAAACTTATTCTGTAGAAATGTTTGCTGTCGGAGTTTCGGTGAGTGCGTTGGGAGGCAGCTGGCTCATTGCCTGGCTTTATTTTTTGATTACGGGATGGTCTTCCTTTTTGGCTCAAGCCAGTAGTTTATATTTGCATGTTTTAGCTCAACTAATAGCTTCTCTAACAATGATTTTATCAGGAGTTGCCATTTTTAAAAAATGGCGGCGCTTTAAAGGAATCTTTCTTATCAGTATTGCCGTGCTAGTGGCGAGTATTGGCTTGGCAATAGTTGTGTATGGGCCCCGGGGTCATGGAGAGCCTTTGTTTATGTATTTGTTCGGTGCTTGGACGTTTATTGCTGGAGGTCTTCTGACCACGGCAGTTTACTTTTTTGATAGGGTGATCAATGAATGGAGTGAAGAGTTGCCGCAGGGACAAACTTCATAATTTTTGGGTTTGATTGCCAAATTTCGTCGACCCATGACAAAAATTGGTGATGATACAAGGCAATGTACCCGTGTTTTCATTGAGTTGACCAGCGCTGAAGGAATTTCATGGCATCTGTCTTGCTCCCTCGCTCTTTAGTCGTAGTTTGTCTTGGGCAAGGTTACGGCTCAGGAGTGGTTTATGAGAAAGATGTCGGACGTTATTTTCCAATGTTCAGTCTTTGCTTTTGGCGCAGTAGCTCTACTTGGGTGTAATGAGAATCTTGGTGGGTTTAAGGCTCGTCGGTATACCCTCGCTGAGATTTGTGCGTGGCAAAAGACAAATAAAAAGGCATCTTCTTGTGAGCGTAAAGTTATTGATAACACAAAGATTGAGGCGAACGAGCAGGTTCCTCCTGCTCCAGAAGTACCTGAGGGTCAGGGACGCGGAGCAAACGGTCCAGCGGTAGAACAAACGACGGTGATTCCAAAAGGCTCTGAATCAGTGTTTACTTCACCTTCTGAGTTAGATGCAAAGAGTGCTGCGAGGCTTGAAAATGAAGGGGCGAAAGGTAAAGTCTTAGAAGAGTCGAGAGAAGTTGAGGGGGAGCAAAAAAATATAAGGACTTCTCCTTCTGCTATGCGTGACTCTCTAGTAGCTACGACAGATAAGCTTCTGGCTGAAGCTCCCGATCATGAAGTTTCCAAGTTAATACATGGTGTTGATATTGAAGCCACTGCAGACCGCGCGCAGCAAGCTGTGTTCGTGAATATTGTTGCGATGGCTGATCTTGAAGGCAAGCTACAGAAGATTCAGATGAATCAGCCAATGCCAATCAAATATGATGCCGATGGGCGGGTGACGGCCTTAAGCTATGAATTGCAAGAAAAAATAGATGGTCCAATTAAGCCCAAGTCAGATGCCCTCTTGATCGCTGCGACCTGCGCCACCCAGGATTGTTCAGATATCCGTGTACTGATGGAGTTTACCGTAGATGGTGGAAAGCTTTGGGCAGCCTTCAAATTGGTTTACGAGCCTGGGTCAGAAGGCGTCTATAAAACTGAGAAAACAAATCTTGTACACTTGAAGACTGTTGCGCAAGTTCTCCAAGATATGAGTTTGACTAAGCCAGAAGAGGATAAGCAGCCAAGTGGCGCAGTTAAGCCAGAGGACGATAAGCAGCCAAGTGGCGCAGTTAAGCCAGAGGACGATAAGCAGCCGAGTGGCGCAGTTAAGCCAGAGGACGATAAGCAGCCAAGTGGCGCAGTTAAGTCAGGAGACGATAAGCAGCCGAGTGGCGCAGTTAAGCCAGAGGACGAATCGCTGAATGATGGTTGGGGTTATCTTTAAAATGAGAACTTAGAACTTGGCTGTTGGTGAGAGCTAGCTCAGCAAAGTCATTCAGGAACTTTTTTTTCGCCTCAGTCGATTGTATTCTCTAATATCATAGTGCCCATAAATTTTGGTTCTTAGCATATCGGTCACGTCTTGCACTAAGTCGACTCTCATCGCATCGTGCACGCGTTGGGGTATGTGACCTTTTTTAAGTAGGGAATTCCAGTAATATTCAACCACGTCGCGCACAAAATTTTCCACCGGCTGATCGTCATAGATGCCAGAGTGAAGATGTTCTTCAAAAATCTGGTAAAGAGGGTCTTCCTGTAAGGTGGACATGCTCTCCAATCCTTTATATCCTCTTCGGAATTGGGGAATAAAAGTGAAAGCTTTGAATGTCTCAGAATTAGACAATGTCGTGGCGACCTTAAGACCTTTGTTGGGGGCTCGACTACAGGAAGTCCAGACAACCGCCAATGATCTAATTTTGGGCTTTTATACCAACGGTACCTTACTCTGGCTTTGGGTGGATCTCAGTCCGATACGTCCCTTAATTCTACCTTGGACTGACTTGCCTCTGCGCCTTAAGTGGGTGAAGACGCCGCTCAATCTTTTCTTGCGTGCCCATTTTATCAATCGAGCGTTGAGTGATATTTGTCGAGTGCGTGAAAGTGGTCGCGTGGTTTGTATGAAATTTGGCCATGCTCAAGATGTGAGGCTCGAACTGGAGATGCGTTTGTTTCCCCACGGCCGTAACATTCTGGCCAGAGCGGATGGCAAACAAGTGTCTTGGCAAAAGCCGGTAGCCTTGGAGCCCGCTGTGCCCGACGAGCTCGTTGCTGGCTTTCCGACATCCACACGAACCTTGGATGAGCTGCGAGACCAGTGGTTGACCCTGCGCAGTACGAATCAAGGCGCTAAAAAGCGCGGCGTTGGTGGAATTCAGGATGTAAGAACGATGTTGGAGCGTGAGCTAGAACGTCGGCAAAAGGCGTTGGCTAAGGTTGAAGAAGAACTCAGCCGCAAGAAAGATTTACCTTGGCGTAGCGTAGGCGAATGGATCAAAGAACAGCAAAGTCTAAATGTTCCGAAAGAATGGGAGCCTTTTGTTGACCGTCGTCGCAAACTTTCTTGGAACGTTGAAGAGTGCTTTGCGCGAGCGCGCGATCTAGAGGGTAAGGTCTACGGGACTGAGAAGCGTCGCGAGATACTCCTGATCGACATCGCCAATCTGAAAGAGCAATTGGCAAAACCCAAAGGCCAGATCTCGGCAGAACCCATTCACCAACGTGCCTCTCCCGTGCCCGTAGTAGCAAGCCAAGCCAAAGGGCGTTCACTTAAACTTTCTGATGAGATCACCGTGATTGCAGGGAAAAGCGCCGCCGACAATATCAAACTGTTACGCAAGGCCAGAGCCTGGGATCTGTGGATCCACATGCGAGACTTTCCGAGCAGTCATGCCATACTGTTCCGTAATAAGGGTACCAAGATTAGTGATGTGACTTTGCAGACGGTGGCCGATTGGTTTGTGCGTCAGCATTTTGGCAAGAAAATCGCTAAGTATGCGGGTGAGCGTCTGCAACTGGTGATTGCCGAATGTCGGCATGTGAGGCCGATAAAAGGCGATAAGCTTGGGCGCGTCACGTATCAAGATGAAAAGACGTTCATCTATCGATTTCCAACCACTTGACTCTGGCTTCAAGAGAATTAAAGTTTCGTTTTGATAATTGTGTAAAGTTTTGTTCGGGAGGATTAATGATCGAGGTACGCAATCTCTCCAAGAACTATGGCGATCGTCCCGCCATTCAAGGTTTGAATTTTTCAGTTCGCAAAGGAGAGGTGGTTGGATTTTTAGGTCCGAATGGAGCTGGAAAATCCACCACGATGAAAATTATAACTGGCTACATGGCTCCCAGTTCGGGCGAAGTAAAAGTCGCTGGGTTCGATGTGTTCGAAGATCCCATAGAAGTAAAACGTCGAATAGGCTATTTGCCTGAGTCGCCACCCGTTTATCATGACATGTATGTCAGAGATTATTTGAATTTTGTGGCTAACCTTAAGGGTGTTGAAAAAAACCGAGTTAAAAGTTTGGTTGATTCAGCATTGGAGAAAACCAGTCTAACGGATGTTCGTGGGCGCCTTATTGGCAATCTTTCTAAAGGCTATAAACAGAGAGTGGGCCTAGCACAAGCGTTGGTCTCAGATCCGGAAATTTTAGTCTTGGATGAACCCACGGTGGGTTTAGATCCCAAGCAAGTTGCTGAGATGCGCCAGCTGATTCGTCGCTTGAAAGGTCAGCATACAATCATATTGTCGACACATATTTTGCCCGAAGTTCAAGCGAGTTGCGAAAAAGTAATCATTATAAATCGCGGACGAATCGTAGCTGAAGATTCACTTGATGGATTGGCTCGAAGAATGTCAGGTGGAGGTCATTCGGTCACCGTGCGAGTGCGTCGCAACCAAGATGCAATGGCAAAGGCCCTAGGGGGGCAGCTTGGTGTCGTGAGGGTAGCCAATGCTGGCAACTTTATTGAAATCGAGACTGATGGTGAAGAAGAAACTATTGAACGGGTTGCAGGATTTTTAGTTTCTCAAGGAGCGGGTTTGCTGGAGTTGCGTGTGCAGTCCCTTGCTCTCGAAGATATCTTCATTAAACTGACTTCCAGTGAAACCGTGTTGCAGTGAGGAGGCCTATAATATGCGTGCCATTCTGACTTTGGCTGGCAAAGATTTGCGTAATTTGCTATCGAGCCCTTTGTTTTACGTCATCGCAGGTTTGTGTTCTGTACTTTGGAGCTACTCTTACATGCGAAATCTGCTCGAATTCGCGGAGCAGTCGCGTGTTTATATGCAACCCGGAATGGAAACGGGAATGAATCTGCAACGGGCTGTTTTTCTAGCGCATATCTCTCAGATTAACTTGCTCTACGTTTTTGTGGTGCCGGCATTGACAATGCGGCTTTTGGCCGAAGAAAAACGCTTGCGCACCTATGATCTCTTGCTAACTTCGCCAATTTCAGCAACCCATATAGCTTTAGGCAAATTTTTGGCTGGCTTTGGGGCTGTTTCGGTTCTCACATTGATTTCTCTAATTTATCCGTTGGCGACTCGACTAGTTGCTGAGTATCCAATGGGACCGCTATTCGCTGCCTATCTGGGTGTTTTACTGGTAGCGGGAGCTTACGTGGCGGTTGGGCTTTTTGCCTCAAGCCTAACAGAAAGCGTATTACTGAGTGTTGTTCTTGGACTCATATTCAATATTTTGCTTTGGTTCCTCTCCCAGGGTGCGAGCGGCAGTGGGACAATGATTTCAAGTGTTCTTGAGTATATGTCTTTAGGACAGCATTTCTTAAATTTTATTATGGGTGCGGTGAAATTGAATTCTCTGGTCTTTTTACTCAGTTTGATCGGAGTGTTTGTTTTTCTAACGCAAAGAGTTGTTGAATCTTCCCGCTGGAGATAACTCATGAGCACAAAATCGAAAATTTGTTTCTTAGGTGCATTTTTAGTTTTGGTCACAACTTTCGTGATTCAATTTATGACGGGTTTGTGGCTAAACATCAATTCAGTGTTTCTTGGTTTAGCTGGGGCTCTTGTGGTCTTGGCTATGGCTCTTGATTGGAAACTGTACTGGGAGTTTCTCACCATGCGAACCACCAAGCATGGGATGAACATGGGGGCTCTCATTGTCTTAGTGGTTACACTCACTGTTTGTTTAAATTATCTGGCCAATAAAAATAATAAGACTTGGGATCTGACTCAGGAAAAATTGAATTCGTTGTCCGAACAAACCACCAAGCTTTTAGATGGTTTGAAAAAAGATGTGGATCTCAAGGTTTTTTACAAAGGTCCCGCGGCGCAAGAACAGCGCCAGCGAGTAAAGCAGGCTTTGGCACTTTATGAAGATTACGGGAAAGTGAAGATTCGTTTTATTAATGCCTACGTAGATCAGGCTCAGGCTTTAAAATATTTAAACGAACTCCCAGATCGCGAACGTGAACCCATCTTTATGTTTGTCGAGTATGGGGGACGTAAGGTTCGTATTGAAGAGCCTTTCGATGAGTCTGCAATCACCTCTGGATTGATCAAGGCGACGCGGGAAACCGAGGCCAAAATTTACTTTGTGAAAGGACATGGAGAAAAAGACATCTCCGCGGACAATGAATCTGGATTAAAGGATTTTGTCCGGGCATTGGGAGAAGCTTCATTCAAAACTGAAGATTTAAGTCTCATCGATAAACCTGAAGTACCAGTCGATGCGAGTGTTGTTGCTATCATTGGGCCATCTCTACCTTATATGGATGTTGAGCTCGAAGCGCTTCGTAAGTACGTGCAAACTGGAGGGAAGCTTTTTGTGGCTCTTGATCCTGGTCAGCGACACAACTTGGCGAACCTAACAAAAACTCTAGGAGTGCAGTTTGCCAACAATTTTGTACTTACTCTCAGTCCAGTTGTAGGCGGTGGTCCAGCCACGATTTTGAGTACAAACTTTGATGGGGCTAGCGAGATCACCAGCAGCTTTCCTTCGGGAGCGAGTTTCGCTCTTTTTCCTCTAGTGAGCGAAGTCAAGGCCGCAGAGGATAAACCTGAAGGAATTGAAGTGACGGATTTGGTCAAGGCGGACAAAATGGCGTTCACGCGTAATGATCTTTCTCAACCCTTGCGTGAGAGGCCTGAAACCAAAAACGTGACTGTGGCTGTGACGGTCAAAGGCAAGCCATCTGAAGAGGCTGGCGGCGAAAAAAAGAGTGGTTTTGAAGCGGTAATTTTTGGCGACAGCGATTTTATTTCAAATCAGGCCTTACTTGCAGGTGTAAACCGAGACTTAGCCTTGAACGCAATGGCTTTTCTGGCTAACCAAAAAGACCTCATCAGCATCAAACCTAAAATACCTAAGGGGTCGATGGTCACTCTCACTGGGACTGCACGCTTAGGAGTTATAATTGCTGGGTTGGCTTTGCCTGTGATCCTTTTGATTAGTGCGGGTGTGATGTGGTTCCGCAGGAGAGGGGCATGAGAGGCTTTCGCTCTACCATTATTTTTTTTGCCACAGTGGTACTCATTGTGGCTTACACTTTTTACGAATATCGAAACGCAGAGAAAGATGCGGCTCAAGAGCGTGGTGAGAGTTCAGCTTTCAATCTCAAGCGTGAGGATGTAAATGCGATCAAACTGTTTTTAAAAGGAGTAGAAATAGAACTGACGCGCTCTTCTGACCAAAGTTGGCAAATGCTCAAGCCTGTGGAAGATCTGGCTGAGGGGCCCATAGTGGAAGGCCTATTGTATACTCTGTTTAGCCAGAAGCTGCGTAGTTTTCAAAGTGAAGATGAGTCTAAAAATATTGAATGGCCCATTTATGGTCTGGAGAATGCCTCTATCTGGGTAGAACTCTCTGGTAACGGACAAAAAGAGCGTTTGGGAATAAGTGATACCACTGCCTATGATGGTAGTTTTTACGTTCGTCGGGGTGATCAACTTTTGTTGGGCGATGCGACCCTGAATCAGTTGTCTGCGCGAACGCCTGCCTCTTTTCGTTCACGAAAGTTGTGGCGTGAAGCCGATGGCTTTAAAATTCAGTCTGTCGATTTAGTGCTAGCGCAAGGTTCTTTCAAACGATCATTTCGCGTCACTAAGACGGGTGAGACGTGGAACATCGATCCAAAGCCCGCATTTCCGGTGGATCAAGAGAAAATCGGAGCGTGGGTTGATCGACTCTTGGATGTTATGCCTTCCGATTTTGTTAAAGAGACAATCGAAGAGGGCGATAAGAAGCAATTTGCACTTTTGAATCCAAGCTTACAGGCGACGGTCAGCTTTGAAGGGTCAAAAGGAGGGGTTGCCTCATGGACTTTGACCGTCGGGCAAGACAAGGGTGAAGATGTTTACCTTTGGAGTAGTACCCGTTCAACACTCTACAAGACAGCTAGCAGTGGCTTGACCCAGTTGCGAGTTCCGCAAGAGGCCTTTCGCGATGGAAAGCAAGCTTTCAGATTTGATATCGAGAAAGCTCACGAAGTTGAAGTGCGGGGTTCTAAGTGGACGCACACTTTCGTGAAACAGGATTCTAAATGGATGCTCAAGGACGGAGCTGAGGCAAAAGAATTGGATGAAGATAAATTGGTGCAACTCATTACCAACATTCGTAGCCTTGACGCGCAAGAATTTCCTGAAAAGGTGCAACCCGTTAATCTGAAGCCCCGCATTTTGATTCGAGATGGTCAGGGAAAAGAACTTTTCACTCTGTCATGGGGAGAAGAATATTCTCCAGTCCAACCTTGGAACGCTGGTTTCAAGTATCTCCCAGTGCGCACCAATCTAGAGCGGCAGTTGATGGGATTGCCTAAAGATAAAGTGGAGCGACTAATTGATGACGGAATTGTGAAAGACAAGAAATTAGATACGAAGGCGAAGGCGACAAAACCGGAGAGTCAGTGAAAATAATTAAATCTTCGCCCACACGGGTGGATCTGTCCGGAGGAACTCTGGATTGCTGGCCTCTTTATTTGTTAGTTGATAGTTGCGTCACAATCAATTTGGCCATTTCGATATCCACTCGGGTTGAATTGGAGGAGCGCATTGACGGCATTATTAGTGTTCATATGCGAGATCTTAACTATCAGCGAACATTTAAAGACATTGATGATTTGCTTGATTGTCAGGATGAAGATTTAAAACTTGTGCAAAAGCATGTGGCGTTTTGGAAGCCCAAAAAAGGTTTTCATATTGAAACTTATTCTGAAAGCCCAGTGGGAGGCGGTTTGGGCGGTAGCTCGTCCCTCTCGATCAGTTTAATCAAGGCGTTCTCAGAATGGCAGGGAGAGAGCTTTGATCTCCATCAGACGGTCACATTAGCCTCAAATCTTGAGGCTCAGGTTTTACACAAAATGACGGGAACGCAAGACTATTATCCGGCTCTAGTGCCAGGATTGAGTGCCATTCACTACACTCCTCGGGGAGCGCGGTTGGAGACGGTGGCCTCAAATCCCGACATTTGGAACCGGCATTTAAGTCTCATATACACGGGGCAACCTCACCACTCGGGCCTAAATAATTGGCAAGTGATTCAATCCGCACTTAATAAGGATAGACCCACTCTTAAAGCTCTTACTGACATTCGGGATATCTCGAACGATACATATCGCGCTATTAAGGATGCTATGTGGGAACGGTTACCTCAGCTTTTTGATCGTGAATTTGAGGCTCGGGTTCGGTTATCGAGCACGTTTTCTAGCCCAGAGATAGATCGTCTTCGTAACGTCGCTTTGAAGTCTGGTGCTCTAGCTGTTAAGATATGCGGAGCAGGTGGTGGAGGATGCGTACTGGTCTGGTCGCAGTCGCACTGCAAAGCGGAAGTTGAGGCAGGATGTCGCGCGCAAGGGTTCGAGGTACTCAGCGTAAAAGCCATCGTGTAGGCACGAAGAGGCAGACTTCTGCGGATCCCATTGAAGAAACTTTGTACGTGCGCTCTAAAAATCCTAAACACCACAGGTTTATTGGTGTTTCATTGGGTGGTGGAAAGACGGATAAGACCTGTCTCTCTGTCATTGAATATTATCCCTTGCAACGAAAAATCTTTCTTAGTCGCTTGTTTGATCGAATTAAGGCCGAGGATCAGATTTCTGCTGATTTACAAGTCCATCGTTTAATCACCCAGTGCCCGCCTCCAGTAGAAAGCGTGTCCTTGGATGTGCCATTACAGCTGCCCAAGTGCCTGACGTGCGTTTTGGATTGTCCGGGTTATGAAAATTGTGATGAAGTAGAAATTCAATGGATGTGGAAGCATTATCGAGCTCAGTTAAAGAGGAAGTCACCAGCTCGCTTATTTACTCCGTATACTGAGCGCTGTGTGGAACAGTATCTGGCCACAGAGCTTGAAGAGCCGTTTCATTTGCCACACGCCTTGGGAGCCAATTTGGCCCCCTTGGCGGCACGCGCGCACTACATCACTCGGCGGTTGACCTTACCCTTAGTGGAGGTTTTCCCAAAACTTAGCCTCTGGCGTATCGGTAATGCTTTGAATATGCCCAAGTCGCATCTACGGCTTTATCGTCATTGGGAAGGTGGTGAAGAAAGTCGAGGATTGGTAATTAGTCGGATGATGGAGCGAAATTTGGCCTTTATTTATGATCAAGACATAAGGCTTTTAACTGAATCACCTCAAGCTTTTGATTCCTTTATTTGCGCATTGACCGGGATGCTAGACTTTTTAGGGTATACGGAGGCCCGTCCCAAGGGGTTTCCGCGTAAGGAAAGTTGGTTGGCGATTCCTAAAAAAGTTTTTCCTTGGCCCTAGGGCCAGTGCTGCATTGAGTCCGTGCCTCAGCGTGTGTAGCCTGAAGATCGAGGGATTATGAAACTTCTGGGCTTATTAGTTTTTATTTTTTTTCAAAATGTGTGGGCGAACAACGAACATACTTTAATTCGGCGTATTTCCGTATTTCCAGTTTTGGTACCCCAAGAAATGAAACCTATAGCTGAAGAGGCATGGTGGGAACTGCGCGAAACTCTAACGCGCGATAAACGGTTTTTGGTCGCTAGCAAAAATTTTCTTATGCAGAAAGACGTGTATCAGGCGCGCTCAAAGCTTTCGCCAGCGGATGCGATCATTTTGGGGAAATTACTTGATGCCAATGCGATAATTACGACTTTTCTTGAAGAGCGTACTTTGAACATGCGTGTGTATGAGGGTGATTATGGTCGCCCCCTTTGGGAGCATCAAATTGTGCTCCAGCCTTCTCTTCCCGTAGCCGAGCAGCTGCGACCTGCCGTTGTCAAACTAGCATTGGATTTTATAGCTTCGATTCCGTATCACGGATTTATTGTAATTGATCCTTTACGGGGTCAGCCGGTCTATCAGGAGGGCCGCCGTTTGCTTGCTAAGGCTGAGATTGGAACCACGGCCGAGGTCGAGGTGGGTGACCAAGTACAGCTGGTTCGGATTGGGTCAGATCATATTAAGCCCTTGTTTACGCATGGAGGCTCTATTGAAACCTTTGCTGAAGGCCGGGTGGTGGATCACAATCGTGAGTCGATCGTCATCGAGCTTGATCGCTTGAATCGAGCGGTTTCAATTCAGGAGGGCACGATGATCAGAATCCCTCGTGAACTTAAACGACTGCAACAAATGTATTCGATCCAAGATTCCCTCAAAACAAAAATTGATCCTGAATTCTTCTCGCCTGGAATGACAACCGCTAAGCAGCAAGTAGAGGAAACGAAACCTCTGGTTGCCTCACTGGCGTTTATCTTCAATCTGGCTGCTTTCCTTCTTATAGCTTTCTAAAGCCGGAGGGTGGGGAGGTACGC
>JAYQON010000085.1:12315-13377 GCA_038144835.1 Bdellovibrionales bacterium | reverse complement strand
AGCTCTATCACCATCTTTTGCTCAATGATCAAGACGGTACGATACAAGGTCTGGCTTTGCAGCGAATCAAGCGAAAACCCTCGCTAGAATCCGTACCCATCCTTATCGAGTTCTTAGAGCGCTCGCATGACATTGCTCTGAAACGGGAGGCCGCTAAGATTCTGCGCATCCAAAATCCACGCGCGCCCAAGTACGATCCAGAGGCAACAGTAACAAGCCAAATCCAGGTTCTCGATTTTTGGAGGAGATGGTGGACGCAAAACCAAAATCAACGCTGATGTGGTCGTGGGCCCTCTATGATTGGGCCAACTCAGCCTTTGCCACAACAGTGATGGCTGGTTTTTTTCCGCTATTTTTTAAAGCCTACTGGAGCGCCGGCTTTTCGGTAACGGAGAGCACTTATATTCTTGGCTTAGCCAATTCAATCTCAAGTTTGCTTATCGCAATAGCATCACCAGCGCTCGGAGCTATTGCCGATCAAGGTGCTTATCGCAAAAAATTTCTATTGCTATTCACCATAGTTGGGGCGACAGCGGCCTCTTCACTCGCGCTAGTGGGTAAAGGCCAATGGTTTGATGCTGTCATTGTTTACAGTATTGGCGTTATCGGATTCACACTGGCGCTCACTTTTTATGATGCTCTCTTAGTGCATATCGCCCCCATACGGTACCTCGACCGAATTTCCGGATTGGGCTACGGGCTCGGATACCTGGGAGGAGGTCTTCTTTTTGTGGTCAATGTGCTCATGTATCAAAAACCTAGCTTTTTTGGTCTCACAGATGGAACACAGGGAGTCCTCGCCTCTTTTGTGACTGTAGGTGCTTGGTGGCTACTTTTTGCCATTCCACTGTTTATCCTTGTCCCTGAGCCACCTGGCAACACTCGCCTGAGTTTGCTTGTATCCGCACGCTCGGGTTTATCCCATCTCAAAAATCAGATCTGTTCGCTACGCAAGCATCGACCACTGATGTTTTTTTTGGTGGGATACTTTTTTTATATCGACGGAGTGAATACGATTGTAAAAATGGCTGTAGATTATGGAATGGCCATAGGCCTTAAGCC
>JAYQON010000085.1:0-12305 GCA_038144835.1 Bdellovibrionales bacterium | reverse complement strand
CCTTAAGCCTGTGGATTTGATTCAAGCTTTGGTTCTTGTTCAGTTTATAGGTTTCCCAGCAGCCATCGCCTTTGGATTTATAGGTGAGCGGATCGGCCCACGCAAGGGGGTTTGGTTTTGCCTCATTGCCTACTTGGCCGTAACGATTTATGCGTATCGTATCAGTAACTCCAACCAGTTCTACCTATTGGCAATTGTCATTGGAATTGTGCAAGGAGGCATTCAGTCACTCAGTCGCAGTTACTACGCACGCATGGTACCAAGCAACGAGGCAGCACAGTACTTCGGGCTTTTCAATATGATGGGAAAGTTCTCGTCCATAATTGGTCCCTTTCTTGTTGGCATCACTGGACTATGGTTCGATAACCCGCGCGTGGGGATCTTGGTGCTCACGCTATTTTTTCTAATCGGTGGCGTCTTTCTCAATCTTAGCGGGCGAGAATCCCGGAGCCTCGCATGAATTGGGTCCTTCTTTGTTTGCTGTTACTCCCGATGTTTTCACCAAGCTCCTCTGCGCAAGAGCAGATCAACAAGCGCATCGATCCAAACATCAAATACTCAGTATTAATCAGTCCTAACTTCGAGATTATTTTCCAAAAGGAACAAAGATCTCTGGCCCAAGCTTACCTATTAGCCGCAGAACAAGCCTTCGATCTCTTGTTGCCAATATTTCGAGAGGCACCTAAAAAAACCTATATTTTTTTGCGCGACGACACAGATATCTCTAACGGATTAGCCAACTTTCTTCCTTACCCCATCATTGAGATTTATCCCGTTCTCCCCCCAACTCAAACTTCAGTAGATGAATATGGTGACTGGGCTCTGGAAATGATGGTGCATGAGTACACTCACATTCTTAACATTTACTCTCAACATGGTTTTTATCGACCATTAGGTTGGATTTTCGGCAATGTCATTCGCCCCAACGCCATACTCCCTCGCTGGTATCTTGAAGGTCTTGCTGTCAATTTGGAAAGCCGGCTAACCAGCCATGGACGTTTGCGCGCCCCTCAAACGCGGGCGATGGCCCGCGCCCTCGTGCTCAGCGGTCAATTGCAATTCGAAGACATTGCCCGCATCAATGAAACCAGAATTTCCTCCTGGCCACAGGGCGAACGCCCCTATCTTTACGGAGGGTGGTGGTGGAATCATGTGCAGAGTACAAGCGAAAGCGGAACGATCTATAAATTGAACCAACATTTTGCACGCCGTCTGCCGTTTTTACTCAACGGACCAATTCGCGAGCAAACCGGATTTAGCGTCAACGAGAATCTGAATGCCGCTTATGATAAAATCGAGACAGAAGCTTTGAAAGAGATTGAAGTTTTGAGAAGGTCAATCACCCACCAAAGCGAAAGCATAGTAAATGAAAGCGGCGATCAATCTCTTTTTGCCATCAGTCCGTCAGGAAATCGGCTTGTCTATTGGCTACGTGAGCCGCAAAAAGGAAGCTTGATAAAGCTCAAAACTCGCTCGTCTCCAAAACAACCTTTTGGGGAAATCCCGGGAGAAGCTCTCAGCAAAAGCATCAGCTCAATAGGTGGGAGATGGCTCGATGATGACAATTTAGTCACTGATCAAATGGATATCGATAATCCTTATTACGACTATCGCGATCTCTATATTTTCAATATTCCAGAACGTCGCTGGTCTCGGCTTACATTTGGCCAAAGGGCTCAAGAACCGAGTCCCTCACCCTCGCGGGCCCGTATTGCCTTCATACAAAACGACGCAGGAAGAAACAGACTCTCACTGCTAGAACGTTCCAGCGGAAAAATACACGTGCTCATACAGAGCGAGATAGGTCAGCGTATCTCAAGCCCAGAATTCTTTTCTGAAACCCAGATTCTTTATATTTTGCGCGAACGGAGCGGGCGCGAAAGCATTCACGTTTATGACATTGAGAAAAAAAGCACTCACGCCTGGTCTGACTCTATGCATTCCACCCAAAGTCTTCGTCTCACACGCGCGGGTCTACTTTTCACAGATGCCTCATCGAATGTGCGCAACGCCTACTTAGACACCAAAACGAAATCCCCGATACCCATAACAAATACCTTAACTTCAATTGGCTCAGCTGATTATGATCCCCAACGTGAGGAAATTCTCTTTACCGAGTTGACGGCTGATGGTCGCAAACTGCGCACGATGAACTTGAAGCCATTTTCACCCCCAATCCTACCTAAAGCACCTTTGCCCTCCGCACCCAACCCCAATCTCAAAACCATCAAAGTCACAGAGAGCGGATACCAACCGCTAAACTATATGCTGCCCCGTTACTGGATCCCTTTTGTCTATCAAGTCGAAAATGGATGGATTTTTCAAGGCTTAACAAACGCAGAAGATCCAGTGGGGCGTAACCGCTATTCACTTTTAGGTGCGTACGATACTGTTACGCGCAAAGGAACTTATGGAGCATCCATTACCAATAGTTCGCTTTCTGCAGACATCAGCGCTAGCTACAACAAAAGTCAAAACTACCTTGGCGCCAGCACTTTGACCATCGAAACGCAGTCAGCCGAGTTACTCCTCTCAAAGCCTCTGTGGAGCCGCTATCGTGAATTTGAAATGGGAACCGAGTGGAATTTGACAGATGGCGCGAAGACACTCACGCGTATGGGTCCACGCGTCGGGTTCACCTATTCAAGCCTTAAAGACCCGCGTAAGGAACGATTGGGGCTGCACGCACGAGCCGTACATAGGCAATTTTTACAACTCGGCGATTCCCTTGCCTATGGACACACTTCTTTACATGTGGGAGCCGAGCTTAACCTGGTATCCGGCCACCGAGTCCTGCTACAGGGCCGAAGTTTGCTAGCTCCCAACTTGCCCTTTAGCCAAGTGATCGCCCTTGGCGATCGAAATGTTGGCGGTAACTATCTCATTAACCTTGTTAATTCTCAGTTTTTGCTACGCGGCTATCCCTCCGGCGCCTTTATTGGTCGAAAAGTGGTAAACGCCAACCTTGAGTTTGTCCTGCCCAGTGTGGAAGTTTTACGAGGGTGGGGTACTTTTCCATTTTTCCTGCGAAATCTGGAATTTGTAGCCTTCACCGATGGAATCGCCGTTGATGGAGCCGGATTTTCCACCGAAGCCAACCGATACCTCCGAAGCGGACTAAGCGAGTATTATTTGGGTAGTGGCGCTGAGTTACGCCTTTACGCAAGCGCTGCTTACCATATGCCCATCAACTTCACATTTGGCCTCTATTATGGTTGGAACGAACGCATGAGTGGCGGGTTTACCCCATTTTTGAGCTTAGGTTTGGGGGACTTAAGCAGCCTTTCCTTCTAAAAACCTTGATGTTCCCCCCGGCCCTTGCTATGACTTCGAATTCTTTAAAGTCAGGTAGAGGTATTAAACCATATGTCAAAAGCGAAAGTCGGCAAGGTAGCGCGCTACAAAATCCAACGTCGTCTGGGGACTGAACTCCCCGGTCTCGGTAAGCCCGGTGCTCTCGAGCGCCGCCCATATCCCCCGGGTGAAAATGGCAACAAACGCCGCAAGTATTCAGACTATGCTCTTCGTTTGGAAGAAAAACAAAAAATTAGAGCACACTACGCTCTTCGCGAAGAACAGCTTCGCCGCTTTATCCGCAATGCTAAAAAAGGTTCTGCGGCAAATTGGGTGAACAAGTTGATGGGTCTCTTAGAGCGTCGATTAGACAATGTTGTTTTCAGACTCGGGTTTGCGCCCAGCATTCGCTCGGCCCGCCAGCTTTGCAGTCATGGACACATCATGGTCGATGGAAAGAGCGTTACCATTGGCTCTTTTGTCATTCCACAGGGTTCGAAAATTGAAATCGCTCCGAAAGCCCGCGAAAATCAAATCGTTCTGCAAGCCCTAAAAGCTCCACGCTTGGAAGTACCTGATTATCTCCGTAAAGAAGGAGAAGCGGGCATTGTTCAGGCTGTTCCGGGAACAGAGCACGTTCCATTTCAATTCGACGCAGGGCTATTCACCGAATATTACGCTGCTCGTAAGGCTTAATTCGTAAAGTCAATTTTAGTGACTTTTTTCTTGTTATTAGAGTCCGGTAGAGGAGGCGCCATGGGCGCCTTCTGCTTTTTAGAAGGCAGTAGCCGTGGTGCTTGAACTGGCACATCCCGACTTTCTAGTACTTCAAAACGAATGGGCTGCGCCAAAGCTTCGCTAATCACCAGCTGAGCTACCTTCGCATAGACCGGAAAAAAGTCATCATTGAATCTCTGTAACTCAAAATCAATTCCTGCAGAATCAAACACCGTCATCAAAGTCAGAGAACGAGCTTGATCGTCCACATGAATACTCACAGTTCGACGAGAATCACCAAACATCAATTCGCGTTTGGTCGCCTCAGTCACTCTCTGCAATTTAGAGATTCGAGCTTTTACAGGAATTTGAAGAGTACAAGCAAAACTCAATGTCTGAGCCTGACGCACCAGATTTTGTCCACACTGTTCAAAATCTGACTTTGTAAAATAGAGAGTCTTGAGCTTTAAATCTAAAGGCTCAAAGAGATTATTGTCGGTCTCTTGAAAAAAAGCTCTCGGTTTCAACATCTGGGACTTAACGGGTAAAGCCATAACGGCTGACGATATACAGATTAGCGTCAAATAAGCTAAAAGTCTCAATTCACCCTCCAAATGCGCTTTTGTGGCTGCCAAGTGCCAAAGAGCGGCACTCCGGGCCATGCTAATGGTCACATCAAGATGAACCCAATTTTAAAGCAAAGAGCGTACCCTTGGCGCGCGGAACTTTTAAGTGTAGCCTCAACATCTATGAACGATGAGATTGAAGAGATCAAAGCTCGTTACGAACGACGAAATAAGCGCGGGAAGAATCAGATTTTATATCCCCCTTTTTCTCCTTTTCAGCATTTTTCAAGAGCCGAGCGCGAATATTGGTTTGGCAACATCCTTCTTCGAAGATTTATGAACCTCGAAAATTTAACTATTCTGGAGGCAGGCGCAGGGGCAGGAGACAACCTTTATTTTTTACGCCGACTAGGAATAGCCACTCAAAATATCTTCGCCGCTGATTTGCTACCCGAAAGATGTGAATTATTAAAAAATATCTTACCTGAAAATAATATTTTTTGCGGCGATGCAAGTGTGCTCCATCTGCCGCAGGTGGATGTCATTTTTCAATCAACTATGTTTAGTTCAATTTTAGACCAAGAATTCCAGAATAAATTGGCTGATAAATTGTGGAATTTGCTTAAGCCCCGGGGCGTTTTTATTTGGTACGATTTTGTTGTTAATAATCCACTAAATCCCGATGTGCGCGGAGTACCACGGAGAAGGATCAAAGAGCTTTTTGCCCAGGCCTCAGATTTCGAATTTCATGCGACCACCCTTGCGCCCCCGCTGGGACGCCGAGTGGGTCGTTTGTACAATTGGCTCAACTTCCCTTTTTTACGCACTCACGTAGTAGCCGCATTATATAAAAACTGATTAACGAGCCACACATTCCAGCAGTCGGTAACGTCGACCTGGATCAGCACAGGCAATGTCATACTTCCAACAGCGCCCGTTCCAAATGGCTGT
This sequence comes from Bdellovibrionales bacterium, assembly GCA_038144835.1. Classification (GTDB taxonomy): domain Bacteria; phylum Bdellovibrionota; class Bdellovibrionia; order Bdellovibrionales; family UBA1609; genus JALHOQ01. Next base: position 6,777 of record JAYQON010000085.1, on the reverse strand, counting down.
GTGCCCAGCGCCATGAAAACCACCCGACCAAGAGGCCACCGCTCCCACCGGCGGGTTATTACAACTGACTCGCCGCCATCCATGCCGTCTCAAAGTTGTGGTTACCTCATGTCCATTACCCGTGCGACCACCTCGCCAACCAATGGCTTTGATCACATAGGCCACGCAACCACGAGCGCCCATGTAATGCATGCGACCGCGAGCTCTCACCCCACCGCTTCGGCCACGGCCGCCACGTCTAACAATTTCAGTTTTAACATAGGGCGAAAAATTCTCCGCCAAAGTTTGCTCATCTCCCAACATCGTAAAGTTTAAACCAGCACGCCAAAATTCTTCCTGCGAAAGGATCAACTTTTCAGGTACCTGTCCTATTTCCTCTTCACTAAGCAACAATGAAACAACTAACTGATCACCGACCGTTTGAATTGAGATTGGCTCCTGCCCCTCCAAACGAATCGTGGCGCCAGTCGTATTCTCTTCAAGTTCGCCATTTAAAATTACTGCTTCGGGACGCAATTCCACAGCCTTAGTAGTAGAATAAATACCGCTAAAGATTGGGCGAAAACTTTTACTTTGTTGTGATCCCATATCTGTTATCGGAGGTAAGACTCCTGTCGCTCCCCATAGCGAAGAGCCAATAATTGTCATAGAAAGTAAAATTAAACGTTTTAAAATCATCGCATTAATCCTCTTCAAACCAAACAATCTGCATCAAGCAAATGGCATACCGCTCAACCAGATTGGTTAATTATTCCTGCTCAACGACATTTGCCTTAAATATCAATCAAGTCCAAGAAGTGCCTTCTTGAGCTCTGGCGTTGGCGGATGTTCACCAATGAATAAGGACATTAGGGATTTGCGTATAGCCTCTCCACTGACTTTTTGAGTGCGGATTGCCTCACCTTGAATTTCAATGTTCACATCTTGGTCTGAAAAAATAAGTTTCATGCGTTGCTGAGCCTTAACATCAGTCATAACTTGATTGAATATTTGAAATTGGGCTCGGGCAGCGTCACATTCATTTGCACAATTTTTTTCGAACCCTTCGCTCCAAGCAGCACGCAAAGTCTCCGCGTCCAAGTTACGCAAAAAAATCAGCTCTAAAACTTTGGTCTCTGAGCCTTTGATCAAGCTGTTGACATCTTGCGTCTTTGAAGTCACATAAAGTGCCCCAACATAGACTTTGAAGTTAATTCCAAACTTACGCTTCGTTCGTAAACCGGCTCCATTCAAAACTAATTTTTGTGCACCAACATTAATCTGCTCTGGCACTTCAACACCTTCAACCTGAAGTCCAGCAGCTGCCGCAGAAAAAGCTGTTAATAACGAAACAATCACTAAGCGTATCCCGATAAAACATTTCGTATGCATGGTACCTCCTGGTCCTAAAGCTTGAGCATCTGACTTGCATATAGAAAGAGCTAGAAACGTAGACCACATATAGGAAGGTCATCAACATGAAAAATCCGAAATCGGAACTTGAAATTACGGTTCCAGCCCGCTACCGAGATTTTATGCACTCCCAAAACACATGCCCTCTTTGCAACTCTCAGCTCACAATTCGCGTGGAAAGCTGCCTCAATAACTATAATCTAAGGGAAGAAGCGTCGTGTCCCAAATGCCAGATCTTAGCCCGAGTCAAAGATCACAATATGCACTGACTTAGAGTCAAATAATTGACCAATTCAGCGTCAAGAGTGTGGACTATGCTGACTTACTCAATAGCCCTACGCCATCCATGCAGGGAGTTCTTAATTAGACCATTGTTCAGATAATGCACAATGCCTTTAAGTCTCTGACGACCAATCTCAACATCTGGATCATCTTCAGGAATCACCTTTAGGCTAAACGTGTTTGCGTGACGTTTAGCTGCATTCCCATTTGGAGGCCGACCCATATCAAAAAAAACCTTAGAGTCTAAATACCAATAAGAAGCCGTTGTATAGTTGTAGACAAAACCATCTCTACCCACATCAAAAACACTTTGCCCAGTGAGCAGACGATCCTCTTTGGTGATCCCAAGAAGATCAAGCACCGTTGGAACGATATCTGCGTGCTGAGTAATGCGGTCTGGTGAGTACGACAGCTTCTGATCTAGACCCGGAATGTATATCAGCAGAGGAACCCTATAGCCACCCAGAAGATCGCCGTAACGGACCTGATCAGACTTTTGTGTATGATCAGCCGTAATGATAAAAATTGTTGAATTGAACCAGTCTCGGGACTTGGCTTCAGCAAAAAAACGACTCACAGAATAATCTGTATAACCAATGGTCTCATGAATTTCGAGGGTGCCCTTGGGAAAGCGCCCCGCATAACGACGGGGCACATAGTACGGGTGATGCGATGAGAGCGTAAACACGCTCACTAAAGACGGCTTTGGAGCCTCGTCCATGACCCTCACTGCATATTGCAACATAGGCTCATCAAGAACTCCCCAATGTTTATCGAAGTCTTCTGGATTGTCCTTGGGAAACTCATCAAGTCCCACAAACTTTTCAAAACCCGCGATTTTGGAAAAAGTATCGAAATGCATTGACCCGTTATGAGCGCCATGAAGAAAATAAGTGCTGTATTCATGACCGGCCAATATTTTGGGAAGACAATCCAAGCGATTACTGGCGAAATCGGACGTAATCACTGGCTCAAGCATAATTCCAGGTAAACCACACAACACGGCCGGTAATCCCTCAATTGAGCGGCGCGAGTTGGCAAAATTGTAGCGAAAATAGTAGGATTTTTTGGCCAGCTCATCTAAAAACGGGGTGTAGCCATGTCCATCATTTGCCACCCCCATGTACTCAGTGGCGAAACTTTCGAGGATTAAAATCACAACATTCCAACGCTGAGCCAATCCTAGAGGTTGGCGAGTTAAGGTGGTATTGTCTCGCGCGATCTGAATGGCCGAAGAATCATCACTGAAATAGCGAGTGCGCTCAATGGTCATTCGCGGTCGACTGCGTAAAAAATTGAAAGGTGTATTGAGGGTTAACAGGCCCACCGAGTGGTTCGTGGTAAAATAAGCATGCATTGGATGCAAGGGCTTCAGTTGCCATCCACCTCGGATACCCAAAGCCATACATGCCACCACAAGCAAACGCCAAAAAACAAATTGAAACCAACCATTTTTAACTGCCTGAGAGGGAAACCGAGGAGCCTTCCACACAATCAGTGCGATCAGCAACGTCAGCCCAATCAAGAAACCCCGATAGGTCCACAAAACACTCAAAGATTGCCTTTGAACATCCCCGCCGATCATTAACAAATCATACGAACTACGTTTACCGATGAATTTCACAAACTCAGCATCGACGAAATTCATTCCTATCGCTATAAAGTTAATTAATGTAAACAAAAAAAGTTCTATTCGACAAAACCAAACTCGTCGACAAACGCTCCAAGGTATCATCCAAATAAGCACTAAAGGGGCATTGGTCAGCAAAATTGCAGATGTATCAAATCGCAAACCGTGAATAAAAGCTAAGACAATATCTAATCGGCTTACATCCGCGAACAGATTCAAATTCCAATACAAGAAAAGTAAGCGCGAAGCAGAATATGCCAAAAGTAATAATAAAAAACGCCCAAGGATTAGAAGAAAAAACGGTGGAACCATAACCGCGATATGATAGGAATCTCGTCATGCAGAGTCAAAAAGATAAAGGCATGATGGCACCAATTGCCTACCTCAAGAGTGATTTTCAGCAGCGCTTTGTTGCTCCCAGACAGGGAGCATTGGTTCCTAATAGTCGCGCTGAGTTCGAACTGGTAGCCGGTTTACGAGGCCGTGGAATGCTCGATGGTCTGGATGGATTCTCACACGTTTGGCTTGTCAGCTTTTTGCATGAGAGTAAACATTCACGTCAACGCGGTAAAGTGCATCCTCCCCGTTTGCAAGGAAAAAAGGTGGGTGTCCTTGCAAGCCGCACTCCGCATCGCCCGAACCCTATCGGCTTAACACTCGCTCGGATCGAGAAAGTATACGGAGATAAAATGATCGTCAGTGGAGTCGATCTGATCGATGGCACGCCCATCCTCGATATTAAACCCTATCTAGCGCAAGCGGATCGCCCTGAGGAGTTTCATTGCGGCTGGGCCGACCATGCCCAGCTGCCTAATCTGGAGTGCAGAATCAATGAGGAGGCCGAGAAGACCCTGCTTAAACTGCAACAGGGCGGCTACATCTTAGATATCGATCGCTTCCGAGCACTATTGTATGAGTCTCTACGCTTGGATCCTCGCCCACCCGCTTATAAAAATCGACCAGGTTTCCGCTTTGCCTCTTTGATATGTGGCTTTAATGTCATTTTTATGTTTGAGGGAGGCGGGTTTGTCGTCGTAGCCATAGAACCCCCGCACATGCGGCCAACTGGGCAAAAGCACAAAGTTGTAAAGCCCTAGTAAGTCCAGCCCAATCTGTGAGAGCGCCCACAGCCAAATGCATCACCACCAAACTTAAAGAACCAAAGCCAATCACAAAACCAAGAGCTTGTGCGCTTTTAGCGCCGAACATTTCGTTGACTTGATCCATAGCCACCGGAAAAAATGGCGCCATAGTTACTCCGGCAACTAAAATCCACTCCGGACTTACACTCAAGCCGAGATGAAAAAACAGTGCTGAAAGTCCTCCACTAAGACTTAAAAGTACCCAGTTCGAAACTGCCTGCAAAGCGATAAAACTTAACGCAATCCGCCCTCCAAGAAGACCGGCGAAAAACATGGACTGATAAAAATTTGCTCGATCAGGAGAAAAATCAAGATCCGTACGCAACCACAGAGTAAGTCGCGTGGTCACAGACAATTCTCCCCAAAGATAGGCGCTCAGCACAAGCGCAAGCGCTAAACAGCGACGCCACTCTTCGGGCGTAAGACGCAAAGCCGTGGCAGAAGTCACTCGGGCATGGGTTTCTCCTCGCCATCGGAAAGACCAAAGCCCCATGAGCAAGGGTAAAACTGACAAGAATAAAAAAGTGTCGCGCCAATCGAATCCAAACCAGCGAAACATAGAAGCCAAAATGGGCGCAAGCAAAGCAGCTGCGCCATACATACTGTGCAGGCCATTGAGTAAGCGACGTCTCAGATGATCTTGAGCTCCCTCGACAACTAAGAGGTTTTGACCCACATTCCAAGCCCCAAACGCCCAACCAAAAAAAGCACAGGCCAGTAACAAGAGAAATAAGCCCTGCGCCAATGCAACGGCCACAAAACCGAGATGAAAAATAAACCCTGCAAACCACATGATGAACATGGAATTGCGCGAACGTAGTATAAACTGGCAGGACCAACTGCCCACAAACGCCATCAAACTTGTGACCGCAAAAAAGAGACTTCCAACGGTTCCAGTCAGATTGAGTTCAGCAAGAATTTCAGGAAAAAAGGGACCGCGAATATTGTCCACTAGACCTAAAACTAAAAGGCTCACATAAGCCATCCAAACTAACGCTGACATTGCGGGCACCAGAAGGTATTTCGACCAGAAATAAATTTCGAACGAATGTTCTGGCCGCAAACCGCGCAGGCCTCTCCTAAACGATCGTAAACAAAAAACTGACTTTGAAAGCGACCGCCCTCACCCTTTGAATTACGATAATCGCGAATCGTAGATCCGCCGGCTTGAATAGCTACGGACAAAACGGTGCGAATACTGTCTACAATCAAGCCAGCCTCGCGCCTGGTGATTTTGCCAGCGAGGCGGCAGGGACTCACTCGCGCCCGATGCAGAGCCTCAGAGGCATAGATATTACCCACACCGACCACATGCCGTTGATCCATAATGAGAGCCTTGATAGGCGTTTTACGCTTGCGACTTAACTCAAACAGATACTCTGAATCAAAATCTTTGGACAGAGGCTCACAACCCAAGTGCTTCAGCCATCGACATCCATAAACTTCAGCTCGCGGGACCAATTCAAATATCCCAAATCGACGCGGATCATTGAACACCAAAGTCTTTCCCGACTTAAACCGAAGCAGAATGTGATCGTGCTTCTCGCGCTCTTCACCATTTGGGATAAAACGCCACGAGCCAGTCATGCCTAAATGGCTTATCAGCGTATAATCGTCAGTATGCCAGAGCAGATACTTCGCACGTCTTTCAAGAACACGTACGCTCTGGCCCGGTAGTCGAGTGCGCAACTCGGGTCGCAGGCGAGTTCGTAAATTAGCTCTTAATAAAGTCACAGAGGCAAAAGTTTCCCCATGTAGACCTTGATTTTCCAAGCTCAGCTTGACGTTTTCAACTTCAGGTAGTTCGGGCATAAGCCCCACATCTATTTGAAATCAGAGATGGTGGCAAGGGGGTTAAATCGGATGATGCTGGCTCAAACGCGCCACAGTTGAAAGCAAAGCTCGCGGATCCACAGGCTTGGTCAGAAAGTCCGTACAACCCGCTTCCAAACACTTGTCTCGCACTTCACTCATTGCATGTGCCGTCAACGCGACAATTGGTCGGTCATAATTATTATCACGTAAAAGTTGCGTGGCCGTATAGCCATCCATGATTGGCATCTGCAAATCCATAATCACCAGATCATGCACCCCTTTTAGAGCTTTAGCCACGGCCTCGGACCCGTTAACTGCAACCTCCACTTCAGCCCCTTTGCCTTTTAGAATCTGGCTGATATAGAACTGGTTATCCTCCGAGTCTTCGACCAGCAAAACCTTGACACCATTCAGATCAGTTATAGCCGGCTGTTCAAAGTCTTTTCTGTATGCTTCAGTCGGCTGCGATTCGACAAACTCATCGGCAATATGATTTTTTATGTGAAAGGCAAAAGT
>JAYQON010000084.1:12256-13450 GCA_038144835.1 Bdellovibrionales bacterium | reverse complement strand
ATGCTGATGATCGCCGTCAAGAAAATGTACGGAGGGAGTCCTTTCCTCTTGCATGTCTTCTTCAAAATTTAAATCATGCAGTTCAATCTGAACACCCTTAGCTAATACAACCGCCCTCTCGATAACATTTTCAAGCTCTCGCACATTTCCTTTCCATGGGTTCTTTAGGAGATATTCCGCAGCTACCATGCTAAAATTACGAACATTTGAACGATTTAATGCCGCATGTTTTTTGAGAAAAAATTCAGAAAGAGGCATTATGTCCTCCTGCCGTTCGCGTAAAGGCGGTAGAAAAATTGGTATCACATTAAGACGAAAAAACAAATCTTCACGGAATCGACCTTCAACGACCTCCTGGCGCAAATTTTTATGTGTGGCCGACACGACCCGAACATCAACCGAACGAATTTGATTTTCACCCAGCCTCTTAATTTTTTTATCCTGAAGGACACGCAATAATTTGGCTTGCAACGGCAAACTCAGATCACCGATCTCATCCAAAAACAGAGTTCCACCCACGGCTTCCTCGAAAAGACCCAAACGCTTTTCGACCGCACCAGTAAAAGCCCCCCGCGCATAGCCAAACAACTCTGCTTCAAGCAAATTTTCGGGAATCGCCGAACAATTGATGGCAACAAATGGACCTTTTTTTCGATGACTAAATTGATGGATGGCTTTCGCTACCACCTCTTTTCCCGTTCCGCTTTCGCCACTCACCAAAACATGCGCAGAGCTATTTGCTACTCGCCGAGCAAGGTCAAGAGCTCGCAAAAACTTGGGCGCCTTGCCTATAATACCATGCATAATTGCCTGCTCGTTTCCCGAAACCACAGAGCGCAATGCCTGATTTTCTTCGCGAATACGATTAAAATGCAACGCTCGTTCGACCGACACCTGCAACTGTGGAAAATGCAATGGCTTGACCACGAAATCGTAGGCTCCAGTCTCTATCGCTTGCAAAGCCACTTCTGCGCTACGATGAGCAGTCATGATGATCAAAGGTGTTGATATACCTTTTTCCAACAAAGCTTGTGTCAATTCAACACCGCTCATATTTGGCAAACGCAAATCAGAAATGATCACATCACAAAAATTTTCGTGTCCACTAATTTGCTTGAGCGCTTCTTCGGCATCATCAAACGTGACGACATCAAAGCCCTTGGGACGAAAAAATCCCACGAGCAGGTCCTGTAC
>JAYQON010000084.1:0-12246 GCA_038144835.1 Bdellovibrionales bacterium | reverse complement strand
TTTTTTTTTTTTTTTTTTTTTGTTTTGTTTTTGTTGTTTTTGTTTGTTTTTTGTTAATTTTGCTTTTTTCATAAGAGCTCATTAACATGAGTTCATTTTTACCCCAAGAAAAAAGAGGAAGTTTTCCACTGATTTTTATGTAGGTACTAAAACGCCTCATTGATGCATTTTTACACGTATTTTTTGAACTTGGTATACACGTTGCTCAGTAACTTTTGTTTAGAGGAGGTTTTGCATGTTGCGAGCGGCCCTTTTATTTTTTGTACTCGGTTTAGTGGCAATTTTGATGGGAGCCCGCAACATTGGCGGCCTCACTTTGGAAGTTGGCCAGACTTTATTAGGATTATTTCTCATTTTTGCAGTCATTAGTCTCATTGCTGGATTAATCAGCAGCCAGAAGGCATCTTCGTCATCCTGAGAAACTAAGAAACTCTCGAAATTGAGGCAAATAGCCCCGAAATTTCGAGTCAAAAAAGAACCTCAAGCGCCATTAGAAGCTCGAGAACGAAAAAAGCCGCCTTTGACCGTAGGTACGGCAATTGCTCTATCATTCTCTGTCACTTGCGAGATCAATCAATCGGTCTCAAGCGAGCTTCGTCAATGGATGCCTACCAAAAACGAAAACCGCTCAAGTGGCACTTGGCCATAAGTAAGAAACCTCAACTCTATATGAGTTAGAGTTTTCAGACATGAACCAAGGGCAAGATTCCAGCCAAAGTACCAACACCAATTCTCCTGCCTAAAGCCTTTTGGGGCACGACATCCGATTAAGGTGTCGTGCCCCGTCTCTTTAATCCTCGAACTGGTGACTCTCTATCAAAATTCGATATCGATTATGAACCATTTGAAATATGTCCTGGTTCGATTTACCAATCGGGCTGAAATCCACTAATACAAAATCAGCGGCATCGGAAGACGAACCATTTTTGTGAGCTTCACTTTGAGTCAACGCGCTGGCCTCTATACCTTTTTCTGTCTCTGAATTCGCCCTATCCAATGACTCAGAAAATGGGTCTGATGCTGGTGTCCGCCGTCGGCCAAAATGAAAATCACGAACCAGCTTTTCGCAAGAGACTACAGCTTCTTGTATTGCCGCATCAGCAACCCAAAAGGAAAGTCCTCTCGCAATGACAATTGCGCGAAGAGCTTCTTCAATCTCCCCCGGAGGATTCAAGTTTATTAAACCCACCGAAGTGCGCAGCATTTGGCCACTCGGATGTAAAGCAATGCCATACGCCGAAAGCCGACCATGCAATCTCGTACTCACTTCACCAAGAGCAAGATTGCTCAATCGCCAAGACTGCTGTAATCGCAGAGCAAATGCCGAATAGGTAGCGGCTTTCAAGAGCAGGGTAAAATCGGGCGGCAATTTCTTCCAGCTCTGTCTTTCGGAATCCAGAGCGGTTTGAAACAATTCCCGCACCAAATCCAGCTTTACGTATGATTGCTCAGCTTCGATCGCTGGCACGTGGTCTGAAGCTAAGGCATTGTCAGAAATTACTAGAAAAGATCCCAAAAAAATTAGGTCAAATAGGACCATCACAAATTGGATAGGAGCAACTCACGTTCCAGAAAAATTCAAGACTTTGTGGTCCAGCAACGAATCATGATGATCTGGTGAATCTGGATCTCAGTCCGAATGAATAGGTGATTAGCATTTGTCTAAATGATCAACGGGTTAACTAGACTTATTAAAAATCTGGACCATTCCGATAAAGCCGATGCATGAGCAGAAAGCCATCAGTACCCACAGTCACTGTTGAGATGATGATGACTTCAGAGGTCAAATGCCTATCTACAACTATGACGTTGCGCGAGGCTGTCATTTTATTGCTAACCAATAGAATAAGCGGCGCTCCGGTGGTCGATCATTTACAACAAGTTGTAAGTGTGGTTTCTGAAACCGATCTGTTAAAACTTGCGGGCCTTGGAATGAACACAACTATTGGTCAATGCCTATCAAGCTTAGCTCGAGCACCCCAACTCATAACTCTACAGCGGCACAATACTTTTGAACAAGCCTACAAAATTTTTATGACCAAACCCATCCACAGAATTATCGTTGTCGATAGCAACAATCGCATTCAGGGAGTGCTCACACGCGGTAACGTCCTAAGAATTCTGGTTGACCTGAAACGCGACAGAAAATCCAGATCTGCTTAAGAATAACCGCGCGTAAGTCAGTCGGCTCAAAAATTGACACCACCACGCACACCTAAAACAGAAGGGGTCGACCCCTCGTTCTGAGCAGTAAGTAGTGTATAGTGCAAGTTCACGTCCCAATTCATCCTCTGAGCCAAAAATCTGAGTCCGCCTCCTGCTCCAAAAGCTAATCCATTCTCTTCGTTTTCGCCCGCATTACGAGTCAAACCCAATCCGGCATCGGCCGTCACATAGGGCGTTGTGCGCCCCATAACCCAAGCCATGGGCGAGTAATCAGCACCCAATCCAAAATTAAAAAAACGCTCGGCATTGTCGCCACCGCCCCAAGCTAAATCGCCGATGATTTTTCCTGAAATTTCACGAGAGAAATTATAATTTAAAGCAGCGATCACATTATACATGGGTCCACCGGACTCGAGACCTGATGTAAATGCAGGACCCAATGCCGCCGTGCCGAAAATAGGCCGCCCCGTATCTTGAACTCGAGCCACAGCAGCCCGCGTTTCACCAGCTGACCCGATCTGCGCTTGCGCTGTTCCCGCAACAAAAAAATATATCACCGTCATGAACAACAACTTATTTTTAATGCTCATTGATTTCTCCTCTCGAGAGCGCTCAAGCACTAACTGTGCCGCAATCACCGGACCGAACTTTGGCCAGTAGTTTGCTCTCATTGTGTAGCTCGCAACTGCGACCTACACGTTTTGGCGAGTGTTGAGGAAAAGAGGAACACAAGCGAGAAAAACTTCCACTTCTGTTTTAAACAAAGGAGCGAATATGTCCATAGCATTGCCAGAATTGGCATTCGGGTACGATGCACTAGAGCCCGTAATCTCTCGACGAACCATGGAAATTCATTATGATAGGCACCATCGCAGTTATGTTGAAAAAACCAACCGAATGATTGAAGACACCTCTTTTGCTCATAAAGATCTCGAAGATATTCTGCTTCATTCCAAAGAATTGGATATCAACATTTATAACAATGCCGCACAGGCCTGGAACCATGCCTTTTTTTGGAATTGCCTGTCACCAAAATCGAATGCACCAACGAGTCACTTGAAGTCTGAGTTAGTCATAAACTTTAGTTCTTTCGATTCTTTCCAAAACGAATTTGAACGTGCCGGAAGAGATCTTTTTGGCTCGGGATGGGTTTGGTTAGTTCGCGATTCTAACCAGAAGTTGAAAATTCGTGCGCTTTCGAATGCGGAGAATCCATTGCTTGACGATGAAACTCCTTTACTTGTTTGTGATGTTTGGGAGCACGCCTATTATCTCGATTACGAAAACCAACGCGACCTTTATCTCAAGCGCTTTTGGGAAATCGTGAATTGGGAATTTATCGAATCTCGTTTAGATCTTCCACCGCGACGCGCTTTGCTTGGCAAGCGAGAAAAGGCTTTAACCAAGGACGAGTCACAGCAACATACAAAACATTAATTATTTATTCTTATCTCTTCGGGGCTGGTAAATCGCCAACGGCCCCGAAAATGATACTGCTGTAAGACAAGCAAGAAATGCATACGGTGCGATTTCAATACCAAAAATTTCTATTGCCATGATTGCGCAAGTCACTGGTGCTTTCGAAGCCGCACCAAAAACTGCGGCAAAACCAAGAGCTCCTAAAAAAGACCCCGGTAGAGGAATTAGCGCAGACAAGGCCGAACCCAAAGTTGTACCCGTAAAAACTAAGGGTATAAACTCTCCTCCCTTAAAGCCTGATCCAACAGTGATCGCCGTGCATATAGCTTTAAATAATGGATCAATCAATTCAGCCTGGCGCATTAAAGCTTGTTGAATGTAAGGCAAACCCAAACCCACATAGCGATCGTTACCTATCAAGACATAGATCACGACAAGTAAGACGCCACCCAAAAGAGGTTTCAAAGGTGGGTAACCAATACCAGATTGCATCGCTCTTTCGACCAAATGCGTGGTGAACATAAAGCCACGCGCTGCCAATCCAAAGATAGCTCCAACCAGGACCACAAGCACCACTGTGCTCAAATCAAAAGTCGGAAGTAAAACACTCCCAAAAACACTATGTGGCGCATGCAATACAATCGCGGTGTAGTGGCTAACAACAGAGGCGACCAAACATTCAAACCAATGACGAAATCGCCAGCTACCCGTCCCTCGACTGATCTCAAAACCAAAAATCCAACCGGCCCACGGCGCGCCAATCGCTGCTCCAAAGCCAGCACCGCTTCCAGCAATTAATAAAACCCGCCTTTCACGGGCAGAAATTTTAAATACTCGAGACAGTTGATCCGCCAGGCTAGCCCCCATTTGTACGGCTGTACCCTCTCGACCTGCAGAACCACCAAACAGATGCGTCACCAGTGTACCTACCAAAATGAAGGGCGCCATTCTCAGAGAAAGGGCTTTGCTTGGATGAGCGATTTCACCCAAAATCAAAGCATGACCACCTTCCACATTTTGACCAAAACGATGGTACACCCAACCAATCATGAATCCAGCGATCGGCAAACCCCATAAGATTGTGGGATTATGCAATCGCCAGCGAGTGACCTCTGCAAGCGCAAATAAAAAGAAGGCAGCCGCTGTTCCTGCCATAATCCCACATAAGACACTTAAAAAAATCCAGCGCAGATACCCAGCCATCCATGAACGATGGATTATGATTCTTTCTTTCATAAAATTGTCCCTCAAAAGCCATGTTCGTTGATCGAAAGGCGAAATGTCGACCTCAAATTAGAAGGTTTGTACTCGACAAAAACCTAAGGGGATGCTGGAATCGACGTATGATTTTTTCGATTGCGATTTTAATCTTTTCAGGATGTGCCTCAGCCGAACTCAACTATTGGAATGCGTTCAAAGGCGAATACACAATTCGCAATAGGACATGCGAATCCACCTTACCTGATAAAGCCTGTCATGAGAGCGCGGCCCTGCACATTGAAGAAATTCGTTCCATAACCTGGCTTACAATTTTAAATCACAAGGGAAAACCAATCAGACAAAACGATTTGGTAGAAAAGAGTGATAAAAACACACGTTACCGCTTTTCTGGTAGCCCCGAGGCACCCAGCTACATTGTTGAGGCCTTCAATAGCTCAGGAAAAATCTATTTTTTAAATCGTTTTGATTTGCGTCGCGAAAACCAAAACTTGGTTTTTGAACACTATACGGAATCAATCGCCGGTACTTTCAGACGAAAATTTGTTCTCGAATGACAGCGAATCCAAAGTAGCTTTCTTTATGGGTACTGACTCGCCTAGCTGCGGCGTTAGCTTTGTCTCATAATGAGACATTCTCGATGTATCAAACCGATCCAAAATAAATCTTAGATTCAGCTTAAGAATTGGCCTTTAATTGCCTCAGTGCAGCGGTATACAATTGCATCAATGAAGATTGCAAAAAGACTCATCTATTCATTCATCTTATGGACTACTCCTGCCTGGAGCCAAACGCTTTTTGAGGGATTTTACCGCATTGAAAGAAATGGCATCCACGATGGCTATCTCATCCAAAGACTGCGACGGACCAATGGAGTTGACACTCTTACAACCTATCTTCGCCAACCCGAGAACGGCGAAGAAAAGTACCAATTTACAGAAGCACGCATAAAAACAGCCACGCGCGCACCATTAAGCACGCGCTGGGTCACTAACCAAAAGGATCAGCCCACAGAAATTTCTGCTCAGTTTAATGGCGAAATAGGCACCGTTTCTGTGTTTTTTGGCAATCGCCGAAAACCTGGACGAAGCCTACCTAAAGTTCAGGTGCCTCGGCTGAGTGCCTTTTTATTTCTCGATATCGACTGGGAAAAAATGACTCTGGGACAAAAATATGAATATGAAGCCTATGCTGAAGAGCGAGGTTTTGCCACTTACGCCGGGTTGAGACTTGAGGAGATCCGAAAATTCGGAGATCACAAATTTTATATTGCTTCAAACGACTATTTGGCAGAGCCATCATTTAGCTATGTAGACCCCAGAGGATTTCCCTTTGCCATCCGTTCATTCAGTGGCGACATAATTGCCTACTGGGTACCCAACAAAGATAAGGCTGTGGGGACATTTCAATATCCGACGGGTGAAGTAACTAAATTGTTTGGTGACTTACCTGTGGGCAAAAAAAATCCATGGTCAACAGCAACCGTTAAACTCGAACCACTGACAGTGGCTGCACCTGTTCTCCGCAGACCGGCCGCCTTGAGAGGCTCTCATGGCCCATTGCCTTTGCGTAAAGGAGGCAATTAATGAAAACCTTTTTAGTAATCACTCAGCTAATGATTTTACAGTCTATCCTAACTTCGCCCAGTTTTGCAGCACCTGGAATAAGTGCCGTAGTGAACCAAATGCAAAACCCTAACAATGATAAAGGTCTATGTTTAGCTAAAAATCGTCTCGACATAGCAACCATGAATCGGGATCCTAACAATGCTGAGGGTTACATTAACAAGGGTTATTGCGCCGCTATTTGGGAGGCGCTCACCAATGAAAAGCATTGTGTGGCGCAGAAACTGGAAGAGGTACGGCAAAAGGTTTTAGGTCGCTACAAACCCAAAAATCAAAATGATAAGGATTACGTCGATACAGTTTTTAGGTGCTCCTCAAAAGACGGCAAATCAATTGAAGATATGGCGAAAAATAAGGAGTTGTTCGCAAACATCGTCATGCAATTCATGATTACCCTAGCGAATGAAACCTCCGGTCTGGTTGCAAATGCCAACAAGAATAGTGGGGGTCGTCGCGGAATCATCAACTTAAACGCCGACATGATGGACGATCCGAAATATGCATGCGCGTGCCAGCAAATGGTGGGCGTAGGTCAGGCTCGTTCTAACCCAAAATTTATCGAAAATTGGCCCACAGATGGCCCACATTCGTTGGTTTGTGCCACCTATATGGCATTAACGGCAGCTTCCCAAGACGGTACTCTTTTTGCGGGATCGGCAAAAGTAGATCCAGAAACAGGAAAGAACTCTCTGGAAGGGGCCGCAAAAATTTGGCCCGACGTCCTCTCTCAGGTTGATGATGAAAGTGTTCCGGATTCAAAAAAAACAACACTCAGAATCTCAAAGAAGCTTGAAAACTACTGTGAAAAAGGTATCGGTTCTGTCAATCGATGGGAACCTCCGACAAACGATATCGGCCTTGATGGCACGTCAACTAAATAGCGTATACCTCCGTTAACTCCTCAGTCGACAACTTGCGCGGCCCAAGATGGCACTTATTGTGCAGCACTGTAATTGAGTAAGAGACCGCGTGCTGCACATGGAGTCAATCATGAATGAGGTAAAAATAAATCAACTTTTGTTGAATTCAAAAATTCACTGCGGGCTTATCTTTCAGATATCAAAATTTATATTTTTGTTATTTGCACCTTTTGCGTCTTCAACAGAAATCATCAAGGGTTTTAACTTAGTCGAAGGTGGTGGTTTTATTTTTGATGCTTCCATCAATGGACGAGACAAAACTCCTGCTCAATTGGCGATTGATCAAGCCCAGAGACTGGGGGCCAATCATATCATTTTAAATGTACAAGCGTCGATGAAAGGTCCGCGAGCCAATGAGGTGACTGCCGTAATTCCACCTTCAGGACACCGAAGTCAAATGCAAAGAATTGGGAGGCTGATTTCATATATAAAGGCAAAAAATATCACTGTTGGCTTGCGAACAATATTTTTTGTTTATGGACCAGATGGTGAGTTTCCCTATGTCGAAAAAATGCCTGATGGTAGTTATAAAGTCTGGTGGCATGGCAATATACAACCTGCTGATCCAAATCGCTGGTTTGATAGTTTCAAGATTTACCTAGACACCTATCTGACCATCGCCCGATTCAATGGAGTCGACGAATTTACCTTGGGCGCCGAATTGCATTCGATGACTGTCGGGATCCATGATGATTGGCCAGAGCATCCCTACGGTTTTCCTGGTCGCTGGTTGGCACTTTTGCGTTACGCACGTGCTAAGCTCGGAAACCACGTGAGAATCATGTACGATATCAATTTTACTGATGCCGTAATAAATATGTTTGGCTTACCTATGCCGGGCGGAGAGTTTGAGACGTGGCGCTACCGACTGGTCGACTTAGCCAACCCTCGCGACCCGAATGAAAATAAAATTTGGCAAACTTTAGTTTCATTTTGGCGTGAACTTGATGCCGTGGGTATAGATATGTACCGTTCTTTGGCAAGTCCACAAGATGTGCTCCCCTTAGAGGGTAATGCGCTAGTGGATCTCTTAAAATTGCGCTCCAACTCCTTTTCCGTGCAAATGGACACGGCATTACGAGAGATTGCATACACTTTAGGTTTTGAAAAAAACGTTATCTTTAAAGAAATCGGATTTCGCTCTGTTGAAAAAGGCTTTATCGATCCTTTCAATTATGCCTTGCAGGGGTCAGTAAATGTTCTTCACCAAGCGGTGGCTTATCAAGCGATCTTCGAATCATTCTGGGCCCCAAACTGGCCCTGGTTCAAAGGTCTCAATTTTTGGCAAATATCACTTGATCCAGCACATAGCGGACAAGCTGACGGCGGCTTTAGCCCGGTAAATAAGTTATTAACCGAATCAGTGATCAAAAAATATTGGTGAACCGGATTTGCTATGGTCTGGCCCTAATAAACGAACGCTCACGACAAACCAAGCCCCCCAAAGCCTTTGGGAAAAAACGTGAAATATGATCTAGAATATAAGCCGAAGAGGTGAAAAATCCAGAACCTTCACACTCCGCGTGCGCGTCGTGGTGATTGCTCATCATGAAGCTCGCAACGCCGACAAGTTTAGCCGAATACCTACCAATCAATGCCCCACCACTATTGCCCTTAAGAATGTCATTAGATGCCTGCAGTATTCTACCTTGTTCCACCTCTTGCATAATTAACCTCATGCGAGAATCGCTTTGAAAAGCTCTCGGATACAAATCAAATCCAGAGAATTGCTCTGAATCCGCCACTCGCCTTTTGCACATCATTGAAGGCCGAAGGATTTGGCCAATTGAAATGTATTGTGATCTACCGTCTGAGTCTAGAGCACCCGGACGTAAATGGGCTCGATGAGAGGCCTGAGGGTAACCAATAGCCAAAACCGTCTGCCCTGGACCAGCTCGTCGGCGTGAAACTTGAAAACAAGAAGACCGGAAGGAATGCTTACCGATGAGTTCCAATAACGCATAGTCTCCAGCACCACAGATTTGAAGAGCTTTCGGGTCCTTCAGCCAAGCATCACTCGGGCACAAATTAACCGCTAGAACTCTCGCCTGCATTGGTTGGCCATTCACAGAAATTTGACAACGAACTTCTGGAAGACGATCGATGTCGAGGGCCAAAATTCCATTTTTTTTAACGTACATGGATTGAGCATCTAGGCACCGTTCAACGCAATGACCGGCAGTCAATAAGTGCCCTTGATCGGAGACAACGGCAACCGAACATCGCGCACCTAAAATCTCGAGTCGCGGAATCGCCATTAAAATCTCTAAGGGCAAACCATGACCAAGCAAAGTAGAGTTTCCAGGCAGAAAATCAGCGAAGTGCTTTATTTGCGAGTTGACCCTAGGTAACGCAAGATTCCCCAACGTGGCGTGAGCTGAAACGGTTACTAAAAACCATTGAAATACGAAAAGAAAATTATCGACCCTGAATCTCATCAGAAACTCTTCTGAAGCACAAAGCGGGCCAGGACCAATTTTATAAATATTTTTTATTATTGCCGGGTTCGAGTGGTCGATTTCAAGCGCAAAGCATAACCCTCACTTGAAGTCAGTCTCTGCCCCTGTATGGGATTCAGTTCAATCTTTGCGCTGTACCCTGTATCAACAGTCTTTCCTACCTCAACAGCCAAAGCTTCACTCGCAGGCACTAGATTGAAGGCAGGTGGCGCGTAATTGGAGTTTAGGCTGGCAAAATCCACCTGACCGCCTCCACTACAGGCCGCAAAAAACATAAGAGAACCCAAAAGCATCGAAGCTCTATAAAGAAATGCCTGACTCAAGAACCCCAGCATTATTTTTCACCTCGCTCTCAACCTATCGGCCGACTAAAGTCGCACCTTGAGCAGGGAGGGTCATGTCTGGATCATTTCGATGCACTTGCGTTCAAGTGACTAAAACTGATTCAGTTATGATTTTTTTTTAAGGTTACAGGTGTTGATACCCAAAAGGCTATAAGGGGGACACCACCCCATCAGACCTGTAGCCAAGGGAATGGCTCCCAACAAAAACCAAATGCTTTCTGGGCCCCAAAAAGCTAGGGAAACCAGGCCCGCACCGACGCCTATTCTGATTATTCTTTCAAAAGGATGAATATTGATTTTCATAGACTCCGGCTCTTTATGAGAAAACACTGATTTAAAGGACTACTCTCTCAATCACGCCAATTTAAAGGGTGATCGTCAACCGAAATTCCCTGAAATTTTAA
This sequence comes from Bdellovibrionales bacterium, assembly GCA_038144835.1. GTDB lineage: Bacteria > Bdellovibrionota > Bdellovibrionia > Bdellovibrionales > UBA1609 > JALHOQ01. The sequence continues at coordinate 1,691 of JAYQON010000084.1, read as the reverse complement.
TTCTACATCTCCGGCAAATGGAGCACTTTCCATAAGCTCCATATCACCTTCGGCAATAAGAAAACGGTTTTCTTTATTGTTACTCAACTTTTGAACGTAACGAAAAGTAACAAATTTGCACTTTTGTTTTTCGGAGCAGGTCTCGCTCGCTGATTCAAATTTCTCGGTGAAAAAATGGGTTTCAATAGGTTTAAAGCCACTCTTAACCAGCATTTCTTCAAGCCGGCGCAACATCATAAAGTTCATTTCAAATGCATCTTCCGGTTCATTCATCTCGCGAAAAATAGCTTCAAATTGAAGAACAATGTCCTCTCGGGCAACAAGTTGAGGGCTTCCATCTTCGTTGTGAAACTTACCCTTCACTTGCGCTTGACTCGGCTCTAGCCAGAGCAAGGAGGCCAATAAAATAACCCAACCAATCTTCGCAAAGCTTAAATTCACGATAACTTCCTCTCCAAATTAGATATCTAGATATTTATTAATTACCCTTGGTGATTCTGCCCCCAGAAGTACTAGATCCTCCACCAGCGGGTCCTTGAGTGGGCGAGTGCGTGACCACTCGGTCTAAAGCATAACCACGTATAGCGCGAGTTTTTGAATCACGAAATAATCGCCCATCGACGCGCACATGAACTCGAGGTTCCTGCTCAAAAACAGGACGAACGAAAACATGGGTAACCCAAAATTTCTCAACCTCACATTGATAACCTGAACTCCCGGGGTCGCAGGAGGATTTTGTATCCGCAAGGCTGAATTCCCCAAAAACGCTAGCCATTCCCCCAAAAGAGTCGAGTCCTGATTCTTGAAATTTTAACCCTTCAAGGTCTTTCACGGTCTGGCGCAAAAAATCTGCCTCGAGAGACTGTATTTTTAAAAGCTGCCGCCAGAGATCCAAGAAATCGACTTCATAAAGTCCAGAAAAATTTTTTGCCGTGGATACATATTCTCGACGATAAGCGGGAGCATTAAAGTGCCGCAAGCGCATTCGCTCGCGAGAACTCACTGGTTCTTCTGTTGGCTGCAGACTGATGGTCCGATCGTAGGCATTGCAAAAAATTTCTGCAGCCGGCGCGTCTCGACCGGGAAAAATGATCTCATGTTCTGTAAAACCCCGAGCAACGACTTTGGCATTACTTTTTTTGCGCGTCACCAAAGTGCTATTCAATACGACCCGGCCCTTGACCTCTTTTTCCACAATTTGCAGCGTGGTTGCGTAACCGGGCGTAAATTTAAATTCAAAAGTGAGATTGGCCGCAAAGTCACTGCCCTTAGTTCGGGAAAACTTGAGTGGCTTTTCTAAAATTTCAAATTCTTGGCGATAAGAGGGACCCCATTCAGGATCAATCGAAGAATAAGTCATCTGGCAAATGGCCAAAAGTTCGGCCTGAGCCAAGGCTGGGAGAAAAATCACTAGAATTAATAAGTTTGCTCTTATTTTTTTCATACGTTGCGAATTTTACACACAGCCACCGATATTGAACATTAATTATCTATAATCTTAAATAATTTACTCGATAGGATTAATTGTTAACACTTCGCCAGCGTTTACCAATTGGCAATCGACAATATTCAAAAAGTAGGCAGCAGAGCTATAACCTTTAAACCGAAAACCAATCCAAACATAAACAAGCCACATCCTCTTCATGCGAGGGTCCCACGATCTTGTTGGCCGCTTCAACAAGTTCAAGCAC
>JAYQON010000083.1:0-13531 GCA_038144835.1 Bdellovibrionales bacterium | reverse complement strand
GTATACAGGAGCGTCTGTATCCAACTCAAACAGCTTTCTGGCGACTTCGCGAAATCCATGGGCATGCCCTATGACCATCAACCAGCGGCCATCGGGAAACTTGATTTTATAAGTTGAATAAAGTCTAGCGGAACGTGGCGTTTCTTCTAGCTCGCAAATTGCCGACTGAGCTGAGGTGACCATTGAAAAAGTTAAAAGAAGCAAAAAAATAAAAAACCGCATACCGTGCCTTAAGGGCAAAATTAGAGCCAATCGACTTTGGATTGGGTTGACTTTAAAGAACACCCGTCCAGAGATGAGACAAATTTTGTTCGGCGGGTGTCGATTTTTTTAAACGGCGTTATACTAAGTTGACCTACTTCTTGAGAGTCGGTTGCTATTTTATCAGCGAAAGTTGGAGCGTTGTTGGGTTTGCTGAGACTTATATTCTTGACTGCGCAACTGAGCCTAAGCGGAGTGGTTCCGGCAAGCTTTGCTGCCACCGCCTTATCTGAAAAGGCTATATTGGCTCGCTGTTACTCTCAAATGACGGGCGAGCGACTGCCGGTTTTTAGTCCAATTTGGGCACGACTGACAACCAAATTAGCCGTGGAAGTTTGCTTTGAGCTTCTCGCGGGGACTCAGATGAACGCACAAGGTTTAGTCAATGCTTCCGATCATGTGCAACTTCGCATTATCAAGCAGTTTAATGACTTTCATCGTGGTTGGTTTACAAAAAAAATGCAGAGTCCTTTTGATTTTGGAGATTCACAAGGTGGCACAGTCGATATTCATGAGGCCACAGAGGGTGCTTTGTTTCTTACGCGAGCTTTGTTAGGGGAAGGACGCAGTTATCGCGATGTTTTGAGAGGCTTTGATCGCCTGGCGGCGGTGCGTGACCCTGCATCGGCGAGTGCCTCGGGAAGCTCTTCCGGTTTTAAGCGTGTTTCGCGTGCGTTTTTGGGCAGCTATGACGGAGATTCTTTTTTTAACTGGAACAGCCCCGCGCTAGTTGTTAGTCGTGTTCCCTACGGAGAGGCACCACCCTACGAGATCGTCAATGTTCCCCTTGTGGGCGTCGGCACAATCTACGGAATTCAGTCGCGGGGAGAAGTCATCAGCATCCCTCGCCTGATGACTCGCCAGAACCAGGGCACTTCTATCTTGAACGAAAGTGGGCTCATTGTTCCGCAAGATCTTCGCATCAGTTATGGTGGTGGAGCTTTGGGAAGTCAGCCGTTTTTGCTGCTGAACTTCGGGCATGGTTTTGACTATCTTTCTGACGGCGCCTTGAAGCTGCCGCGGGCCTGGGTGACTGAAGCCTTAAAGACCTTTCTTTGCTCTGAAGGCCCTTACCTCACTGAAGCAGATAGCAACACCTATTTGCGCAGCGGAGAGAATGTGCCCCCGTTTCGCGCCCAAACTTCTTGCTTGCGCTGCCATGCCACTTTGGATCAAGCGGCTCTGACGGCTCGCAATTTGACTCCCTCGACCACGGCTACGTTTACGACGACCAGTGCCCGAGTCAGTGCACTGATCGCTAGCTATGCAGTCACGCGCGAGGCGCAGCCTGGCCAAGAGTTTTGGCCTTCAAAGCCGGTGGACTCAAGCCGATTTCAAGCCCCCGTGGGAAAGCTTTATTTTCGGACTTTGAATGGGCAATTGATTGATCAGAATGTATCTGGAATCGACGGCTTGGGCGTCGCGCTGTCGTCGACTCCAGATTATTACGCTTGTGCTGCTCGTCGCTACTTTGAATATTTCACTGGAGTTAGAGTGCACTTAAGCGATTCGGGAGCGCGCGCTCAAACAGATCCGCTTTTTGCCAAGGAAAAAGCCATGCGAGAGTTCGTCTTGGCATTGGGGGAGGACTTGCAAACGACAGGATCTTTAAAAGTGATGATTAAGAAAATTCTAGAATCGAACTATTACCGTCGATCAGATTTTGGAGTGAGTCCATGAATCAATCCCGACGGCGCTTATTACAGACTCTAGGAGCTACCACGGCTTTTGGAATGCTTCCACCTGTAGAAAAATTAGTGCGCGCGATTCTGAGTGATGGGTTAGCGTATGCGGATTCCTCGTTTGCTTCGACATATATTGCATTCTCGCTGTTCGCCGCGCCTAATCGATGGCTGTTTGATCATTGGATGAAGACTAAGCCCTCAGAAGCAATCGTGCCTAATCCAATGATCGTGACTCGCTTTTCCGATGATGGAAAATCAGCTGAGTATGCGACTGTAGACTATAAGGGCATCGAAGTCCCCTTTCTTTGGAACTCAAAGGTGAAATCGGCTTCTGGTGGACTTCGACCAATGAGCGATTTGCTGGATCATATGGTTGTCTTTCGCGGTTATGGCACAGGGGTTGACGGCCATGCCTCAAATCATATCAGGCAGTACGCGCCAATACCTTCTTTGGGGAGCATCACGGGTTACGTGAGCGATGAGTCGAATTTGCTTTTGCGTGGCGTACAGTATGGCGTGGGATCCGTCACGGGCTATAGATCAATGGCCGGAAATGGGATCACAAGTTTGTCTCATTCCGCCGCGCAGGTTAACCTTTTGAACAATCTTTTGCGGCCATTTACGAGCAGACCGGAACTGCAGCGAACGGAGAGTTTGCGGGCTCGACATGAGTTTCTTATTGAACGAGCGGCCAATGTCTTCAAAGCAGCGGCCGAGTCGCAAGACAAGCGCATTAAGTCCATGCATCAGGATCAAGGTTCAGCCTTAAAAAGGTTGCGCGACGGAGTTGAAGATCTCAATGCCTCTTGGTCGGGACTATTTCAAAAGTACTGGAACATCGTGACTGACACCTATCGAGATTTGAGTGTTCAAGGACTCACGGCGGTTCCACTGGTTGTGCAGGATGAAAGTGGCAGATATTGGGTGATGGTGGGTGCAGATACCCTGAGACCCACGGTGGGATCGGATCTGCGTGGCCTAATCAGTAACGGCGAAATTCTAACTCTGGTTCAGGGATTGGCTTTGGCGGAGTTTGTGGCTTCACGAAAGTTGGCGAGTGGCATCGAAATTGGTCTTTCGGGGCCCACGGGTTTGAGAGGCCAGTTCTCCTCTGATGTTAATAAAGGAGGTTATGAGTCTCCGAGGCAGAGAAGTTTTAGTATGAATTTCGATGAACATACGCAAGGACAAATGACCAGTCTCTTACTTGGAGGATGTTATTATCGTGCATTAGCGGCAGGAGTTTTGGAGCTTGTGGACCAACTCAAATCTTTAGATCTTTTTTCGCGTACTGTTTTACACTTTGTGCAAGAATTCGGACGGGCGCCTCGAAATACCGCTAACGGCAGCGACCATTCCTTTGATGGGATGATTGCAAGCGCAATCACCGGGCGCAGACAGGGCGGCCCGCTTGTGATCGGAAATATCAAAAGAGATGGTACTAATGGCGCTTATGCCGCCTATTATTCAGGCACTATAGGCTATAAGGCTCCAACTCAGATCGGTTCACAGTCTGTTGTGCTTACGCCTGCACATGTTGCATCGAGCGTTGCCATGCTTTTGGGTTTCACGCAAATTCCTTGGGCCAACACGGCTCAACCTTTGGTGAAAATTGAAAATTCCAATGTGGTGGCAATAGCCAGTGGAGATATTGTTTGAAAATTTTTAGGCAATATTTTTTGATAAACTTTTTTGCACTGGTGGGATTTGTCGTTCTTTTGGTGTTGGGATTTCAGAACTGTTCTGCCAGGCATGAGATTACAAAATCGATCAATTTGCCTCTTAATCATCCACCCCTAGAAAGTGTTGATGGATTAGAGGCACGTCCCCCTATTGGTGATCGAGATTATGTGGAATCTGTTTTTAAGGATGTGTTTCTTAGCTCGGATTCTGCGCTCAGTGAGATTCAGGCTGTAGAGTATTATTTAAATTCAGAATTTTTATACTCCGCCCATTTGTGGGGTAGACCTTGTGATCCCTACGAATCGGGAGATCTTTCTCTCTGTGGTTATGTGTATGCAAATGCCGATTTAGACATGGCCGCCAGAACGTCCTCTGGGCGAGAGGCTTCGCGACTGCAACTTTGCCGCTGGATGGTGACTAACGACACTCTTTTAAATCGGGCTAAAGCTAAAGTGGCAGACAACGATCCTACCCCCAATGCAGATTCAGTGAGCAAGGTTGTAAAACTCTTCTATCCGGCTCTGGAGGAGACGCCTTTGGCGTCTGCGATTGCGGCACTTTTAGATCTTGATCGCGCTATGGCGAGGGCCAATGAGAGTGTTGTTGATCGCTGGCGAATTTTGTTTTTGACAGTTTGCGAGACTCCCGGATGGGTGGTGTTATGATTAAAACCCGCGCTGTTATCAGCGGCGTTGTACTTTTGCTGGTGTTGTTATTGACACTTCTGACTTTTCAGAACTGTGGTCCTGGACTGATGCGATCTTTCTCTGTGCAAGATATGTTGAGCGTGACCCGCGTGAATGCGGATCTGGCTTGGAGTGTAGCTGCATTGTCTCCACAAACCGATTCTGAGGGGCGAGTCACTCGTTGGAGAGACATCAAAATGAGTGGGATCAATATGTACCCACCATTGAGCTCAGGCACTTCAGCCTTTAATCTGGATAAATCGGGACGGCGTGCGCATTCTGCCGATCCTTATGTGCTTTTAGCTGACGGAGCGTCACTGGGGCCTTCGGTCTCAGACATCGCTGAATTAACTGGAGATCGCTACACTATTTTATTGGTTGTTAGAAATATTATTCCGTACACCGAAGCTGATCCTAAAGTTCTACGTTTTTTTGGTCTCTTTCCCAACTCAGATCCAGTTGGATCCCTGGGTTTGGATATTGTTGCCAGCGGCGATGGTGGTTTTTTGTTTTCGTTTTTTCAGTGGTACAACGCTGACAATTGGGCTGTTTTATCTCATCGCATTGAAGAGCAAGCACTTGTCGGACCCTTTGCGATCGCGATTCGTTACGATAAGTCGCATGACAACTTACGCGCTGCCATTAACGGCAGAATACTCGATGAAGCCTTGAGTGTTGGAGGTAATCCCTCGCAATTGGGCTATGTGGCCAGAACTTTGACCTTGCATGCTCCCGAAGGTTCTTACGGCAGCAAGGGTTCGTTCTCGCTCAGCGATTTTTTAATCTTTAAAAAAGCGGCCACTGACAATGAGCTCAGTCGACTGTCTCAGGCTTTTCACTATCGAGCCATTGGCCTACCAGCCTCAGGAAACGTTGATGTAGACGGAGAAGATGATGATGACAGTTCAGAGCCAGGGCCAGGGCCAGGATTGTCCGGCGGCGAACTTTATTTGAGAAACTGCCAGCTTTGTCACGGTACACTGGCTCAGAGCAATGTGCGAGGAAGAAGTCTTTCGCAATTGAATTCTGCCATTCAAAGTGTATCGGCGATGAGTTCTTTGGTTTCTTTAACGAGCGAGGAACGTACGAGGATTATTCAGGCCTTAAGCAATTGATATGGCACGTAGGTTGCTGACGACATACAGACATGCGTATGTTTAGTCGCCGAAAGTCAACTTGTGCTCTTTGGCCAGTATTTTTGGCACTCAATCTGTTCATAGAACCCGCATCGGCGACGAATTTTGCCTGCTCTCGCCATTTGACGGAATCCGCGATGATGGGTCATGGTGCGAGCGCATTGGTTGATCGATATCTTGAGCCAACGCAAGCTCTTCTGCAGCTCATTAGTGAGCGTTACCCTATGGCCAGCCACGAGTACGTGTTTGTAGGTCGCTCACCCACGCTTTTGGCCGCATTGGTTGAAGTTCATAAAGAAATTTTTCCTAATCTTAGTGGATGGATCTTGCCGTTATCTTTGAAAAATGAAAGTGAAGTTTCATTGGGGCTTTTGACGGTCCGATTTGAAAATTTATTTAGATTGTTTCGCCCAAGGACTGCGACTTCAGAAAAAACTTTGGTTTTTATCGATACAGTCGCGGGAGGGCGGACTTTTGCGGCCTTAGATCGATTATTGACCGCGACAGGTCGACGGGGCGTGTTTGTTGGATTTTCTAATGCCACTTTAGATGCGCATGAGACCTTAGAGAGGATGAACTTGACCCATCCGTTCACAATTGTGCCAACACCTGAATCTTACAATTTAAATGTAGGGCAATTTAAGGTTTATGCCCCCTATGCATCGCAAGCCATTGAAGAAAGAGATTATCATATTGTTCATAAGCTACCTCCACAGGTTTTGCCTCCCTACAAAGCTCTCATCGCGGCTGTACGCGATAAACTGGGGTTTTGAGATTCATCAGACGCTCAATTGGTTCGCAGCTTGTTTAGGCAAGTGTTCAAATTCTAGACGGTCAATGTGTAAACTCTCTAGCCCTCTCGTATAAGAGTGCTTTTGGTGCGCTCTTTCTGGGCCTTGATCTTGCTCAATTGTCTAATCATGACAAAGCGATTATGGACGACATTTTTTACGCTTCTCTTGTTGGGGCCCCTATCTGAAATTTCGCTGGCGGCTAAGTCGGCGTCCAACAAGGCTTTTGCGGTTTTTGCCTACTCGTACAATGAAAAAAATGACCTGATTGTCGGAGGAGTGAGTGGTACGGCTTTTTTTGTTTCAGAGACAATTGGCGTCACCGCTTTCCATGTTTTACAACCCAAAACCTTTAAGCCAAATCCTGGTTTTCAGCATCGCAAGGTCTTTTTGATTTTCGAAAATTCTGAACCCATCGAGATTTTTCCAGATGAGGTCACCCATTTTCCGAGCCGAGATCAATCGATCATTCGCCTGCGGGCGGGTCGCAAAGTTCCCCGTCGTCATGTGTTTCAGTTAGAGACATCGGTAAAGCCGGAGGCGCGCGTGGAGAGTGAAGGCTTTGTTGCCAATACCTCCGGGCCAGTGCTTGTGCGTAAGGGTAAACATGTGAAAATCGCGAAGGTCCCTTCCCTAGAGCGGAGGAGATTACGAGGGATGGTTCTGCGCCAAGCACCTGTAGAAATGCGTGCCGATGACGTGCATATGAAAGGTGTTAACTGTGTGCAACTCAGTTACACTCCTATCGTTGGGTTTTCGGGTGGTCCTGTGATTTCGGTAAGGGGGCGGGTAATTGCTATGAACTCTTTTGCTGAACCTGCAACTCGAGCTCAAACCTGGGCCGTTTCGTTGACTCGCCAAACGGGCATCCGGCTGTTTTAAATTCTTTAATTTGCAAATTGAAATAATTTCTTTGCCAACACAACACTTGGAGATCATCTGCAGAATTGGTTTTAATATGACCCTTTACGATAATTAAGGGGAGAAAAACCATGAAAATTGCAGCTCTAGCCTTGGCTTGTTTGATGCCATTGAGCGTTTCGGCACAAGATCAAGAATGTAGGGAGCAGGCATACAGCCGTCTTCAAAAGTTTCTTGGATCGTCAAAAGTAGCCGATAATTTTTTGCAAGCTAGCCATGTCCTTAGCGTCGGCATTCAGGAATTTAAAAATCTAACCCCCGGCACGTACTTTCAGCAATATGTTGGCATATTTATTTTAGACTACGTTAAGAGCGAGAAAACTTTGTACGAAACGCAAAAAATCAAAGTCTCGTTTGAGAGCGCTTTTGCCTGCGAGGATTTGAAAATCAAAGGCATCGCGGTTATTGGCAGGCGATTGAGCGAATTTGGTCGTCAGTCTGGCCGTCGCGACTTGGGCAAACCCTAGCGCCTAAGTCGTCGGTTTTTGATCTATTTGACGGGTGGGTTCTGGTCGCTAGGAAAAGAAATCAAATTGGACTTGTTCTTCTTGAACTTAAGGCTTGAACCTTTTCCCGACGGCCCACCCAGCTCTTCAACAGAAACAATCGAGTATATAGATAGGTGAAGACCTTTTACGTTTTCTAACTTCTGCTGAAGCTGAACTTCTGTTGGTTGTACGAGCACCGATGAGGTATCGAAGATAAAGTCAGCCACACGTACAAAGCTCAATCCAAGGTTAGAGTCTTCTATACGTTTGGCTTTTAAAGCCACGATTTTGCCCTCTTGCGGGTCGCGGTAATGAATTAAAAAATAACCAGGTTCTTTTTTTGCCACGAACCTGAATTAATCATATCGATAGCCTTGGCGTCCACTGTAAATTATCAGTGAAGTTTTTCAGGCTGGATACGAATCTTTTTTTCTCGCGAACGGGCTGACCTGGGGAGTGCGTTTAAGATTGCACTGAGTTGACGAACAGCCTCTTCTTTAGCTGCAATGGCTGCGTCAAATATATTGGCGCTCGTTGCTTGGACTCGCACACCCACCGACTCTGGGGCGACCAAAAATGTCACGCGGTAGCGGTTGGAGGCTTTCTTCTGGTTGGGTTTAGATGTGACTTCCTCAACGAGCACCGACAGTGAGCCAAGTTCTTTGCTCATCGACTCCAAAGCTTGAGCCTCTTGATATAGAAAGGCTCGTTCTTCAAGACTGGGATTGTAGACTTTCATAACGCACCTCTTTGCTAAAAAGTTGAGGCCTGCAAGAAATATGTCAAGTAAGGAAAAAGTTGGCGATTAAGGCTCTTGCGGAAATTTAGGCGGAGATAGTGAAGGATTTCCGCGCCAACCAAAACGTAAAGGCCAATGAGCGGCATCGTGTTGAATACTCAAACCGATTCGCGGTCCTTCGATTAAGACCACGTCCGTTTGGTCCACATCCTCTTCAATCCAAAGATGAGAGTTGTTAGTCAAATCTAAGGCATTTTGTTCTCGGCCTAAACGTAAAGCTTGGCAGAGCTTGCCAGGGCCATTAGCTAATTGGTGAGTTGGTGCCAGAGGCCTGGGCGCACGCATGAGATCAACGCCCTCTACAGGCTCAAGTGCCCGTATTAGCACCGCCTCTGGGACACCCTCATTGCCGGCAACCACGTTCATGCAAAAATAAAAACCATAAATAAAATAAATATAACTAAATCCCGAACTTCCGAACATCACGGCAGTTCTCGGCGTAGGACGCCCTGAAAAGCTGTGGCAGCAGGGATCTTCTAGGCCAATATAAGCTTCGGTTTCGACAATGCGTCCACTTAAGCGCGTGCCATCTGGCAGACGGTGAACGAGGCGTTTCCCTATCAGCTGCTCCGCCATGGTAATTGTCTCAAGCGAGTAAAAATCCTTGTTCAGTTTGCGCGCCATAATATGAGGTTAACATTAGCGCGGCTTGACTGCGCTCACAAGGGGTGAGAACGAATCTTGATGAGTGACCAAAACGCTAGCCGAGTACAGATGGATCCTTCTTGGAAGCAACACCTTCTACGGGAATTTGGTAAGCCGTATATGAACGAGCTACGCTTATTTTTGCAGAAAGAAAAACAGGCGCAAAAATCGATTTATCCTCGCGGTCGGGAGTTCTTTGCTGCTTTAAACCATACGCCTTTTGAAAAAGTTAAAGTGGTGATTTTAGGCCAAGATCCTTATCACGGTCCTAATCAAGCCCATGGGTTGTCTTTTTCGGTGCGTCCAGGAGTAGAAATTCCGCCCAGCTTAGTCAACATCTACAAGGAATTGAAATCTGACTTAGGGATCGACCCACCAGACCATGGCTATTTGACTCCTTGGGCCGATCAGGGAGTTTTGTTGCTCAATGCTACATTGAGCGTTGAGGCAGGTAGGGCGGGAAGCCATCAGGGTAAAGGTTGGGAACAATTCACCGATGCAATTATTGAAGCTCTCAATCGTGAACGTGAAGGAATTGTTTTTGTTTTGTGGGGAAGCTACGCTCAAAAAAAAGGCGCATTTATCGACACGCGTAAACATCTAGTGCTTAAAGGACCTCACCCTTCGCCGCTGAGTGCGTATCGGGGTTTTTTTGGGTGTAAGCATTTCTCCAAAATCAATGAATTCCTCACTGCACGCGGTGAAACTCCAATTGATTGGCGATTACCCAAACTTTCTGATCTTAAGTTAAATTGAAATGTGGTGCTGGACTCACAGAGGTTTCATGGATAATTCTTTAACATTCAATTGTTTCTAGGGGGGGTCATGAAAATATCGCTGTTGTTGCTCACGCTCAGTTTTTGCTTTCCTGTTTTTGCCGAAAAGACGTTTGTTTATTGTTCAGAGGCGAGTCCTAGCTCGTTCAATCCTCAAATGGCTGAGGATGGTCCTACCTTCAATGCCTCGTCGCAGATGCTTTTTAATCGACTGGCCGCTTTTGAGCCAGGAGGAACAAAGGTCATTCCCGGTCTGGCAGAGAGGTGGGAAGTTTCTAAAGACGGCAAAATTTATACGTTTCATTTGCGTAAAAATGTGACCTTTCACACCACCGATGCCTTTACACCGACGCGGCCGCTCAATGCCGACGATGTGATTTTTTCTTTCGAACGTGCATTAAAAGCCGAACATCCCTTTCATAAAGTCAATGGCGGCGTTTACCCCTACTACGTCAGCATGAACATGGCTAATCAGATCAAACAAATCAAAAAGCTCGACGATCAAACTGTGCAATTTATTTTAAATGAGCCCGAAGCACCGTTTTTGGCAAATGTTGCAATGAGTTTTGCGGTTATTCATTCGAAAGAGTACGCGGATCAGCTTTTGCGTGGCAAAACTCCTGAGAAAATTGATACGGAGCCAGTAGGGACAGGCCCCTTCGTGCTCACTCGCTATGTGAAAGATAATATGATTCGCTATCAGGCGCACCCCACTTATTTCGAGGGTCGTTCTAAGCTTGATAAAGTGGTTTTTGCTATCACTCCTGACTCTAGTGTGCGTTTTCAAAAACTGAAGGCTGGAGAATGTCATCTTATCAGCGAGCCATCGCCCCAGGACCTCAAGGCCATGGGAGTCCATCCAAAAATCAATCTTTTGAGTCAGCCCGGAGCCAATGTTGGCTATCTTGCATTCAATGTTGAAAAGAAGCCCTTAGACAAAATTGAAGTTCGACAAGCGATTGCTCACGCACTTAATCGTGAGAATTATTTAAAAGTTGTCTATCAAGGCACCGCTTCTTTGGCCACGAATCCAGTCCCCCCAACAGTTTGGGGATTTGCGGCTCAAACCAAAGGCCCTGAATACAAACCTGAAAGAGCAAAAGAATTGCTGAAAAAAATAGGTTTAGACAAGGGCTTTGAGCTTGAATTGTGGACTCTTCCCGTATCTCGACCGTACAACCCGAATGGCAAAAAGATGGGTGAATTGATGCAAGCGGATCTGGCTAAAGTCGGCATTCGCGTTAAGCTGGTCACTTATGATTGGCCAACGTATCTGGCAAAAATGCGCGCTGGCGAACATCAGCTTCTACAGATTGGTTGGACGACCGATAACGGTGATCCAGACAATTTTTTGGGCACTTTACTTAGTTGTGCGGCCGTGACAGGTGGATCAAACGTGGCTAGGTGGTGTGATCGAGAATTTGATAACCTTGTCACTCGGGCTCGCGCTATCACCGATATTAAGGTGCGGAGTAGCAGTTATGTGAAAGCACAGAAGCGGTTTTTAGAAAAGACTCCATGGGTTCCGATTGCGCATGCCACTGTTTTTAGGGGCGTGGCTAAGAATGTCATGGGCTACCAAATCAGCCCTCTAGGCACCGAAGACTTTTATCCGATTGATATAAAATAAATGCTCTTTTTTATTGGCAAACGGATCTTTCAATCACTACCCACGTTGGTGGCAGTTAGCTTGCTGTCGTTTCTGTTGATCCGGTTGATTCCGGGAGATCCCGTTTTACTGATGTTGGGTGAGCGAGGAGGTTCACCGCAAGCTGTGGCTGAATTGCGCTCAAAGCTTGGTCTGGATCAACCTCTTTACAGCCAATATTTCACTTTTATTGGTAATGCCTTACGCGGTGATCTGGGTCTGTCGATCACCAGTAAAACATCGGTGTGGAGCGAGTTTGTTGAACGTTTTCCCGCGACTGTAGAACTTAGCCTTGTGGCATTGATATGGGCGGTGGTTGTAGGGATTCCGTTGGGAATTTGGGCAGCCATTAAACGCAGACAGTGGATCGATCATGCCCTGATGTCGATCAGTTTGGTTGGTTATTCAATGCCCATCTTCTGGTGGGGGCTGATGCTCATTTTGATATTTAGCGTGAAGCTTGGTTGGACTCCCGTTTCGGGGAGGATATCAGCGCTATACGATGTTGAACCGTGGAGTGGATTTTTATTTGTTGATGTGTGGGTGAGGGGAATGGGGTGGCCGGCTTGGGTAGAAGTCCTTCGACATATGCTTTTGCCAGCGCTTGTACTTGGAACCATACCGGTTGCGGCCATCGCAAGAATGACGCGTTCAAGTTTGCTTGAGGTGTTGCGCGAAGATTATGTGCGTACGGCCAAGGCCAAAGGTCTTTCTTTTTATAAGATCATTTTTGTACATGCGTTGCGAAATGCCTTGATGCCGGTGGTGACTGTTATCGGTTTGATGCTTGGCACTCTGCTTACGGGAGCTGTTCTAACTGAAACACTTTTTTCTTGGCCAGGTGTGGGGCGTTGGATGGTAGCGAGTGTTTTGGCGCGCGATTATCCGGTGCTGCAAGGTGGAGTGCTTTTACTTTCTGTTGTCATCAGCGCACTGAATATAGCTGTAGATGTGATTTATCTTTTTCTTAACCCTCGTCTTCGCGGGCGGTTGCGGTGAGAACCTGGCGTAAATTATGTGACAATCGGGCCGCTCTGATTAGTTTATTATTTCTTGTAATTTGGTCTGTTTTGGCTTTTGCATCGCCATTTTTGCCATTGCATGAACCGCAAACGGTGTTCGAAGGCAGAGAACTTTTACCTCCGTTCTGGGTCGAAGGTGGTCATCCAGATTTTTTTCTAGGTACAGATGATCTAGGACGCGATTTACTGGCTCGGCTAATTTTTGGGGCTCGTATTTCATTGGGATTTGGATTTTTGTCGGTGGTGACTTCAGTGCTTATTGGGGGAGCCTTAGGAATCACGGCCGGATACTTTGGTGGATTTTGGGATCGTCTGGTTCTGCGCACTGTGGACATTCTGATGGCACTGCCGAGCTTGCTTCTAGCGATTGTGGTGGTGGCGATTTTAGGGCCGTCTTTGTGGAATGCTTTATGGGCCGTAACGTTAGTGGCTCTTCCAGGCTTTGTACGAATTAGCCGGGCGAGCGTTTTGACAGAACGAGAAAAAGACTATGTTCATGCGAGTCGTGCTTTTGGGGCTGGGCACTTACGTCAAATGTTTGTATCCATCCTGCCAAACTGTATTGCACCATTGATCGTTCAGGCGAGTCTTGGCTTTAGTGATGGTATACTTAATATGGCTGCCTTGGGGTTTTTAGGTTTGGGTGCGCAGCCTCCGACTCCCGAGTGGGGCGTAATGTTGGCGGACTCCAAGTCATTTTTAGAGAGCGCCACTTGGCTCGTGACTTGGCCGGGCTTATGTATTTTGTCGGTCGTTTTGGCTTTTAATCTTTTGGGAGACGGGCTACGCGATGCCTTTGATCCCAAGATTTAAACGCGATTATAACTTGAGCTCAGATAGGCCTTGGGCCTAAACTCGGCCTTGTGATGGAATCGACTCTCCACTGGAACACAAAAACAAAAGTAGAATTTTTAAAAAAACTTCCGACTGAGACTAAATTGACGGAGTCTTTGGGGTTTAGGCCCGAAAAGTTTCTTGTTATTTTTGATA
>JAYQON010000082.1:0-13632 GCA_038144835.1 Bdellovibrionales bacterium | reverse complement strand
AGGCTCCCACTGAGATCCGTTCCACTTCAAAATATTATCTGAGCTTGGATTGCTGGTTGCTACCGCGTATGTTCCCAAGCGAGATGCATTAACATTCGTCAGCAATCCACCATCAACCGCTGGAATACGGGCTGAACCATCTAACTGCACGATCTGATCTGGACCAGTTCCAGTATCAATACTCAACGTCAGAGCACCAGATGTTCCTCCGCCAAGTAAGGGTTCCAAAGCCTCAACAGATGATATCAATCCATCAATATCTGTATCTGAAATCGTGTACGGCTCCCATTGCGAGGTCGAACCATTAAAGCGTAAATAGTTGGCATTCGCAGGCACAGCATTTGATAACGCCTGTGCCTGCAATCGTTGAGCGTTCACATTATTCAGGAGACCACCATCAACGGCGGGTATGCGTGCCGATGAATCTAATTGTACTATTTTATTGGCTGTAGTTCCGACGTCCACACCAACAGTAATGCTTCCAGAAGACCCTCCACCCGTCGCGCCAACGCCAGCGGACACAGATGTGATATTGCCTCCAATATCCGTGCTGGTAAGCGCATATGGCTCCCAGTTTGACAGCGCAGAATTAAAGCGCAGCACGTTGCCACCAGATGGAGACGCACTTGACACCGCGCTAGCCTGCAGTCGCTCGGCATTCACATTGGTAAGTAGTCCCGCGTCAACCGAAGGCAAGCGGGCATTTCCATCGAGTTGAACGACCTGATCAGCACCCGTGCCGACATCAATGCTTAAGGTCACATCGCCCGAAGTACCACCGCCAATGAGGGGTGAAACTACAGTCACTGATGTAATATCTCCGGTGCCAACAGGCATTAGAGCTGAAGGAATTCTGGCCGAGCCATCAAGCTCAACTAAGTTGCCGGCAGCAGTTCCATAGTCTTTAGTAGCAGCTGTTCCCAGCCCCTGAATATCAGAAGTATCTAAAGTGATTGCTCCTGTTTTTCCAGCAACCGAGGTCACTGGCGACAAACTTGCTACCGTTCCGCATTCCCAACCAAGTGCTCCCCAAAACATGATTTGGTCTGAAGAGCAGGCCATGTATGTGATTGAATCACCAGTTGTGGCATCAGTTATCAACAGCCGGTTGATTCCTCCACCGAAAGTATTAATCTTTGTTGCTGTCACTGCGTTGTCTGCGATCTTAGAAGTAGTTACGGCCGAAGACGCAATTTTATCCTCGGTGACCGCCCCATTGAGTATCTTTGTCGCAGTCACGGCATCCGTGGCAATAGTCGGATTTGGGTAGGTCCCCGCCAAATCCCCACCGGCAGCTCCAGTGGGCTCAGAAATATCACTACCACAAATCCACCGAGCATTTCCATTGTCCCACTTGAGCACTTGACCCTCGGCACAAGCGGAATCATTCGGCTTGTATCCGAAATATTCACCGACACCATTGAGCAACTTGCTGATGCCCATACCAGAAATCTTTGAATCCGTAACTTCGCCAGCTCCAATTTTGGAAGATGTAATCGCTCCATCAGCAATTTTTGTATTAGTGATCGCAGAATCTGCAATCGTCGGATTGGGGTAAGAGCCACTAAGATCTCCGCCAGCCGCGCCACTGGGAGTAGAGATATCTTCCGAACAAGTCCAACCCGTAGCCGAATTGTACTTCATCACCTGACCATCTGATCCACAGCTGGCATAGCCGAGCGTCGATCCATCCACGGCATCAGTGACCACAATGCGATTGACCCCAACCCCTACAGAATTAATCTTTGCAGAGGTGATCGCATCGTCAGCAATCTTAGCGGAGGTCACGTTTGCATCTGCAATTTTAGCAGTAGTCACATTGCTATCGGCGATCTTCACAGAAGTGACCGCCGAATCGGCAATTTTTGCAGTAGTCACATTGCTATCAGCAATTTTCGCAGTGGTGACATTAGAGTCTGCAATCTTCGCCGATGTTACGCTCGAATCTAAAATTTTGATCGTTGTAACTGCATTATCATCGATTTTTAATGTTGTAACAGCGCCATCTGCTAACTTTCCTGTAGTCACAGCAGAATCGTTGATCTTGGTTGTCGTCACGGCTGCATCGGCGATTTTCAAGTCCGTGACTGCCCCGTCAGCTATTTTGCTGGTACTCACAACACTGTTACCAAGCGATGGATTTGGATAGGAGCCCGTAAGATCTCCGCCCGCTGGTCCAGCCGCCTCTAGGTTGCTCGATCCGCAAATCCAACGCGAATTTGTGTTGTCCCAAGCGAGATACTCACCCTCCGCACAAGCTGTGTTATTGGGGCGATATCCAAAATAAATATTGGCGCCGTTGGTAAGCTTATTAATGGCCATTCCCACGATTTTGGAATCGGTTACCTCTCCGTCACCAATTTTCGCGGCCGTCACAGCACCATCGTTTAGCTTTGCAGTAGTTATGCTGGCATCAGCAATCTTGGTCGTCGTGACTGCTTCATCGTTTATCTTATCCGTAGTAACAGCACTGTCGGCAATCGAAGGATTTGGATAAGAGCCACTGAGATCCCCACCTGCGGCACCACTGGGGACAGAGATATCCGTTGAGCAGGTCCAGCCCGAAGCAGCGTTGTACTTCATAACTTGACCGTCAGAGGCACAAGTCGCGTAACCGATCGTTGAACCATCACCAGAATCGGTTATCAGAACACGATTAATTCCTACTCCCGCCGAATTAATTTTAGCCGATGTGATTGCGTCGTCGGCAATTTTCGCCGTCGTAATATTGGCATCTGCTATCTTTGCACTAGTGACATTGGCATCAGCAATCTTAGTTGTTGTCACTGCGTCGTCAGCTATTTTCTGCGTAGTGACGCCAGCATCCGCAATTTTTGCAGTGGTGACGTTCGCATCCGCTATTTTGGCCGAGGTCACATTAGCATCTTGAATCTTAATTGTCGTCACTGCATCGTCAGCAATCTTTGAAGTGGTTACCGCTCCCGAAGCAATACTCGGAGTGGGGAATGTACCAGTCAGATCTCCTCCGGCAACACCGGTAGGATCACGACTGTCCTCAGCGCACACCCAATATGAATTGACCGCATCCCATTTGAGAACTTCACCAGCTGCACAAGATGATCCATTAGGCTGATAACCAAAATAAAGCCCTGCACCACTAGTGATTTTTCCGATATCAACACTAAGAATCTTCGCGTTGGTAACTTCTGAATCACCTATTTTAGCGGAGGTCACTGCACCATCAGCTATCTTCAATGTGGTAACGGCTAGATCATCAATCTTTCCTGTTGTGACCGCAGCGTCGTTAATCTTGGCTGTTGTCACATTTAAATCGAGAATCTTTGCGCTCGTGACCGCATCATCCGCAATTTTTTCTGTAGTCACGGCGCCCGAAGCAATGCTCGGTGTAGGGAATGTTCCAGTCAAATCTCCACCTGCAGACCCGGTCGGTTCCGTACTATCTACACCGCAAAGCCATCGAGAATTCAGAGCGTCCCAACGCAGGATCTCTCCATCGGCACAGGCTGATCCGTTGGGTTCATAGGCAAGATAAAGTCCCGCACCACTCGTTAGCTTGGTGACCTCCATACCGACAATTTTGGCGTTAGTGACTTGCGCATCGCCTAACTTATCTGTTGTGATTGCCCCATCAGCTATTTTGTTTGCAGTGACCGAGAGAGCTGCGATTTTGTCTTCAGTAACCGCTCCGTCAGCTATTTTGCTGGTAGTGATATTTGCATCAAGAATCTTTGCCGTTGTGACGGCATCATCCGCTATTTTCGCCGTAGTTACAGCACCCGAAGCAATACTCGGAGTGGGGAACGTGCCTGTCAAATCACCTCCGGCCGCACCCGTTGGCTCAGAAATATCGACCGCACAAATCCAACGAGAATTTGAGGATTCCCATTTTAGAACTTCACCTTCAGCGCAAGGAGAGTTATTCGGCTCATAGCCAAAATACAAACCAGCTCCATTGACAATCTTATTGACCGACAGGGTGGCGATTTTAGCATCGGTGACCTGTCCGTCACCAATCTTGTCAGTGGTCACCGCCCCGTCGGCTAATTTACTTGTGGTCACATTGGCATCAAGAATTTTTAGAGTGGTCACGGCATCATCTGCGATTTTAGCAGTAGTGACCGCGTTAGCCGCAATATCAGGGTTCGGATAATTCCCCGCCAGATCGCCACCTGCGGCACCCGATGGTATGCTTATGTCGATATCACAAAGCCAACGAGAGTTGGCACTATCCCACTTGAGTACTTCCCCGTTCGCACACGCAAAATTGTTGGGTCTATAGGTAAAATATTTATCAGGCGCACTCGTTACATCTTCCCAATCAAGCGTCACTGCTCCAGTTTTGCCGGCAACGCTGAGTACGGGAGGCGTGGGCAATGCCGTCGGGGCCCATTTTGAACCATCCCACATCATGACATCACTTAACGACGGCGCCGTTGTAGCCATCGTGCGAGTCGCGAGCGTGGTGTCGACGTAAATTTTGGTCGCCGCGTCGGCATTCGATGAAGGTGCAGCCAAGTTTGTAATTTTATTTGACCCCATGTCGATATTTCCTGACATGGTTCCACCGCTGAGCGAGAGACGATTAGCGTCTTGAGTATCCACGTAGCTCTTGGTGGTCAAATCGACGAGCGCGGTGGGTAGTCCATCGGCACGCAGGGCTGCTACGGGAGAACCGCTGGAATTCTGAACCTCAAAAGCATTGAAGGTCGTTGCATCATCCGTCGATTGCAGCAAGAGCGCTCTTGAAGACGCAGTTGGAACAGCGATCGTATTGAAGTTGGTGAAAATGTTTGGCGTATCTTTCAAAGGAACATTAGAGCTCAAACGTGCATCAGCCAAGGTGCCTGAGCTCAAGTCACTGGCCGAACGCGTGGTCAAATCCGCCAATGAAGACACCGTTTTGTCGATCTGAGCCCAGGTGTAATCGTTAGTTTGTGCTGTAACATCACCCGTACGCCCAAATACGCTAGTCACTGGCGCGGTGGGCAAATCACGAGGCTCCCACTGATTCGTTGAGGAATTCCATGTCAGCAGCTGATCCGCCGCTGGAGCAGTTGCTGCAACATCCCGCCCCTGTAACTTCGTTACCGTAAGATTTGTATATGTCCCAGAGACATCTCCACCAAAGGCTGCATTACCTTCGATAGCGGTACCTGCCGTCGACCCGTAGGTGACATTGAGAACAACCTCAGAACTTGACCCAGTGTTGGTCAACCCAGTTCCAGGAGTCACCGAACTAACAAAGGAGCCCGACCCGATGGCCACCGACTGGGTTCCATCCCAAAACTTAAAAGTACCTGTATCTGTATTCGCCCACAAGGTACCCGTGGCACTTGTGCCAAGAATAGAAAGCGTTGCCAATAAACCAGTTTCCTGAGCTGTGTTGTAACGCCCTGGCGTTATTGTTCCTCCAACGGTAAGCGCTCCAGTGACACTGAGATTTTGATTACCATCAATGCGCATAGCCTCGGTCGTACCAGTATAAAAACGCAGCTCATTGGTCGATTCAGAGGCTTGAATACGAGCGCGCTGAGTGCTTCCGCTCATAAAATCCATACTCATGCTTCCGCCACCGCCAGCGGTCGCTCCTAAAAGAAAACTAGGCGCGTCCTTGCGAATTTCTAAATCGGCGGTGGGTGAGGATGTGCCAATAGCAATCGAGCTCGAAGGGTTCGTTGCCCATACACTACCCGTGGTCACCAAGTTACCAGTAAAGCTATTAGATGAACCCAAACGAGCATAAGTTGAATCATGATTGTGCAGGTTTGAAGCACTTATGTCTGTGCCACCGGTCAGAAGGTCTAGGTTGGACTGAGTTACAGTACCATTAACCCTAATGTAGTCACTCGACGTCTTACCATCAAAGAGCTGTGAGTTGATCGCAAAGGGGCTCGAGGCAATGACCTGCATATCAGGCATGGCTGTTCCATCGATGATGACTTCCAGCCTTCTCCAGTCGTTACCTACCGGTGTGTAGCTCGTGCCGCAACTGTCGGTCATTGAACCTTCGTTGGCAAAAAGCACATTGAATGCATTTGCTGGTCCAGTCGACTTGCCAGGATCACCCAAAACTAAACTGAAATAGCCATAGGTATTTGGCGTTAAGGTCGGCCATGTCTCTTCGTAAATATAACAATCTCCAGTGGGTGGATAGATGCGGAATTTAAATTCTGCCGCTGAGTTGATTGGCGCGCCTGAAGTTGTAGTTGCTCGACCTTGGAATGGCAAAAACATGGGCACGCCATTTCCCTGCGCCCCGACTGAAAGCGGTATCATCAAAACAGCAAAGAGTGAGCAGAGGCCAAACCTAATCGCCATAAATAATGTCCACCAATGATGACTTAATAATGGCAAAGGCGTTGCTCAATGTGGCCGCCGTCATAAAGCTAGATTCGTTCTGCATTCCCTCCTGGCCTGAATCATCTGTCCGGCCGGAGCTTGTCAGTTTTAGGTAAGGTGATGTGGGCGGAAGCACCAGCGTGATATTAGCGACAGAAGTGCCTGTGTAAGTAAATTTAGTTTTAGCCCGCACATAAACGGTAATCTCACGATTTAAATAGACTCTTATTGAAAAGGTCTTTGCTGGGCAAGCTCCTGGCACCTCAGTCCATGTCACCTGATTAGTAGACCACTCAATAGCATAGGACAGAGGATCACACTCACCATTTAAAATGTAGTCCGCAGAGGGAGTTGTGAAAGATCTCGTAGTCGCTCCTCCAAATGTAGGTTGTGTGGCCTTATTGAAGTCTTCGACAGTTCCTTCGGGAGACTGAATACACCCCCCCAATATCACCAATGTGGTAACCAAAACTGCCGAAATTTTGGACGAAACTGTCAACATAGTTGTCGCCGTCTTAGCCTTTCACGACCTTGCTTTAATGCTAACTATACAAATCAGCTTCCGGCTCGTTCTAATTAACAGTCCAAACCGAAGTTTAGTGATTTTTGGTCAAAGGTCGATCCGCCGTTAGGCGAGAAACAAAAGCTTCCTAGTCGAAAGCACGTGGACTAAAGGCGCATTGTGCTTCGCCGTCGAACGCTTTGGCTACATAACTGTAGTGGGAATTAATTTTACTGCTCTTGCTGGAGCAACAATCCTAGATGAGCAAGACGACCTTGGCTTCTTTTGGGCTCAAAAGATTCACCGTGGATTTTCTCAAAATTTTCCAAAGCACGCTGGTAAGCAAGAGCCCCATCACGCCAAGAAATGACCAAGTCCTTATTTGTCAGATAAACTCCTTTACGAGCGTCCACCTGCAAAACGGTGCTCAGCAAAGAGATGTATTCATTGAGCTTACCTTTAACTTCTCGACGTTCAGCCAGACTGAGCCTTTTCCAATTGTAAGCGTGAACGTGTGCTCGCTCTGGCATGAGCTGACGATCTTGACTCTTTTCTGCAGAAACCTGGACGGCAAGTTGAAAACGCGCATCCAATTCATTGCCGAGAAGCATTGCGCGTTTCATAGTCTCAGCACCTTCTTGGACAGAGGAATGGTTTTCATGGCGAGCCTTACAGGCACAAATTAACACCGACATAAAAATAAGCACACTAGTGACAAAAAAGCGCCCTGATTTCACTTTTTAACCTCTGTTATTGGTCCTTCACAAGCCTCACTTTTCCAGTAAGCAAGAGCTCGGCCAATTATAGGGTTTCGATATAATCCAAGCTTTTGCCATAGGTTTCGTCCATCCAAAAAAGGGCAGCAAAAGCCAAAACCATGACAATCATTCCGACGGCGAAGGCGGCCTCAATCATGCCGATTTTAGGGCGCAAAAACTCAAATGTAAGAGTTAATGGAACAACCGAACCACGCACAAAATTAGGAACCGTAGATGCTACAGTTGAACGAATATTGGTGCCAAATTGTTCAGCAGCAATAGTCACAAACACAGCCCAATAACCCGAGCCAAAACCAAGGGCCACGCAAAGCACATAAAAGGATTGAACACTTAAGTCCTTCTGCAACATATAAGCTAAAATAAAAATCAACGTCATAATAAGAAACGTGAACACAGATATTCTGCGACTGCCCAAGTATTGACTAAGAAATCCTGAACATAAATCGCCAATTGAGAGCCCCACATAGGCCCACATAATAGCTTTACTTCCGGTAATTGTCCCTTGCACTCCAAGTTGCTGAGACAACTCGGGAGCGAAAGTGATCAAAATGCCAATCACAAACCAAATAGGTACACCAATGAGAATGCAGGTTAAATAGCGGCGAAAGCGCTCAACACTTGTGAACAGTTTCTGAAAACTCCCGCGTGCGACGGTTTTGTTACTCATTTCTTGATACATTTTTGACTCTAAAAGCCCTGCACGTGCAGTCAACAATACCAGGCCCATCAAACCACCAACAATATAAGCAACTTTCCAGTTAAAATGATCACCGATCAGCGAAGCAAAAACTGCCCCTAGAATTCCAACACTCGCGACGATCGTTGTGCCATATCCGCGCGCTTCCTTAGTCATGACCTCCGAAACCAAAGTAATGGCCGCACCCAACTCACCCGCCAATCCAACGCCAGCAATAAATCGCAAGTATGCATACATCTCTGGATTGGGCACAAAAGCATTGGCAATATTTGCTAACGAGTACATCAGAATTGAACCCAGCAACACACTCTTACGCCCACGATAATCGCCAAGGACACCCCACAAAATGCCACCCAAGAGCATTCCTGCCATTTGAAAATTGAGCAATCGAACCCCTACCGCAAGCATTTGATCTTCAGGCACAGACAAATCCCTAAGGCTGGGAACGCGGACAATCCCAAAAAGCAGAAGATCATAAATGTCTACAAAATATCCCAAAGAAGAAACGACGATTGTTAAAAAGACAGATTTTTTGTCCTGCACAAGCTCCCCCCACCAAATGAGCATATGCAAAGGCTTAACGAACCTAAGGAATCAAAGCAACTATAGAGCCGGCCGTGAAGGCCGCTGCCACGCACACAAGCATGACAAGTGTAATCTTGAAGGTCAGTCTCATTTTTCCGGTCCTCCGTGATACTCGACTAGAGGCAAATTGTGGGCCGCGCGAGCACAACGAGGAAAGACCTGATAACAAAATTTGTCACCCAAAGGAAAAAAATTACAGGTTTGTCCACGCTCTGGTTAAGACATGCGATAAGCCAGAACGCGGGCTCCGGGCATTCTTTATGTGTTGGGTATTACCTCAGGCTGAGGTACAAAACAGGCTCTATGAGAATAATGAATTTAATCTCTTTGTTTTTCCTGACGATCTCGCTTCTCGCATCTCGGGGATCCTTCGCAGCTGACAATCAGAAAGGCACGGACCTTCACTCACCGCAGCCCACGGGCAGTTGCGAATTTGCTTTGATCAGCGTTGAATTCGCCCGCCAACCCATTGATCGCCTAAATGGATTGATTACAGACCAGGTACCTATGAGTGTAGAGTCGCTATTGGCTGCTTATAGGCGAGGAATTTTCCCTTGGGGCCTTTCCGAACAAGGAGCGCATTGGCACAGCCCTGATCAACGTGGCGTCCTCGAGTTCAGCGACATGGAATCTCGCATTAGCAACAGTGATCGTAAATTTTTGCGAAAAGCTTTAGCTCCAGGGTCTCAATGGACCGTAACCTTCGATAGAGCTTTCTCTCGCGTCATTCAACACTGCTCTGATATGCCACGTTTTGTGATCGACAATAAGACCGGTGAGAGGAAGCTCTCCGGAGTATGGCTATCGCAGGAATTCATAAATCAGTATATCGCTCTTCATCGAATTGGTCACGCGCACAGTGTGGAAGTATGGAATGAAGGCAAGCTCGTGGCTGGATTGTATGGAGTCTTTGTAGATGGAGTATTTGCCGGAGAAAGCATGTTCCACTTAGTGGACGCCGATGGAAAAACTCTTCCCGAAAGTAACAATGCCGCAAAGCTCGCTCTGTTCATGTTAGTTGAAAGGTTAAAAAGCAACGGACACACCTTCATAGACACGCAAATGGCCGTTGGTCTTTCGGCAAAGTGGGGAGCCAAATATGTTCCCCGGCGCCAGTTTCTTTCAATGCTCGAGGCGGCTCAAGCAAAGAAATTAAAATTCTAACCTGACGGCTCTGAATCAGCCCCACCCACTAATGTTTTTGCTGATTTGGCGCCCAAAGCTTCGAACCTGCGGCCCTGAACGAGAACTCTACTTTCGAGCCGACTTCGTCCCTTTTCATATTCTTCTTTAGCTTTATCTAGATGCCTTCCTACAGATTCATACGTATCTACAAAGTCACATAATCTTTTATGCAACTCTTGACCCATTTCCGATATCTTCTGAGCGTTTTCAGCCATCCGCTGTTCACTCCAGCCAAAACGAATGACTTTCAACAAGCCCACGAGCGTCGGTGGGGTCGCAATCAACACCCTTTTTTGGAGGGCAAACTCTACGATATCAGGCTCTGACTCAAGTGCTGCGTAAAGAAAAGATTCATTCGGAAGAAACAAGACCGTGAAATCAGCCGTGTCTTTAACAACTTCAGTGTACGCCCGTGAGCTCAGTCGTCGAACATGCTCTTTCACATGTCGACCATGTCGTGCCATTTCTAACTGCCGAGTCTCTTCTGAAGAGGCCTCAAGGGCACTCAAAAAGGCATCAATTGGAGTCTTAGCGTCGACAATAATTCTGCGCCCTCCGGGCATACGGACCAACATATCCGGAATGTGACGAGAGCCGTCATCATCAGAGGTAAGATTTTGAAAACTGACATCCGCGTATTCAGACATTCCCGATAGTTCTATGCAATTTTTTAACTGTAACTCACCCCACCGTCCGCGTACGTGCGGCTTTTTGAGGGCGTCTTTAAGTGCAGTCGTTTCGCGCGCTAAACTCACCTGGCCCTCAGCCACTTTCTTGAGTTCCCCATCAATTTGCAGAAACGCCCTTTGCCTCTCTTTCTCCAACATCTCTATCTGCTTTTTATAATTTTCCAGCGCCTCAACCATGGGCTTAACAAGAGCGTCCATGGACTTTATTCGATGATCTGAATCAAGCTTGTGTACCTCTTGGGCTTGGTCGAACGAATTTTTCGCAAGACTGAAAAATTGCCCCATGGAAGCTTCCAAAGCGCTTGCCGCTAGGCTTTTGAAAGTCTCTGCAATTTGATCTCGGGTGGTCTGCTTTTCATGAACCGCCTCCTCTAAAAATTTCACCCGTTCACGAAGCGCGGACGCGTCGGCATCGCACCGATGCAGATCCCGCATTAAAATTTCGCGCGAGCGCCACAAATAGACACAGAAAGCCAGGAAAAGCGCCAAGAGGCTAAGGGTAAATATGAGATATACTGACAACATGGGAATACCCTAGGTTCGCAGGGTAATTTTTGCAAGGCTAGAGGAACAATTCTGAGCCCTTCTCCCTTCTCACCGCGAATATAGACTCAATAGCTGTTGGCATAAGAGTTGATCTTGTTCGCTTTGAAAACTTGGTCCAAGGAGGGCTTCCTTTGAAATCTTTGAGCATCATCCTTTGTGTTTTTTTAACGACCGGAACTTCATTCGCCAGCACCTCAGAAACTCAACCACTGCATTTTCAGGCATGGAAGGACCAACAAATTACAGAGGCTCAGAACCAAGTTTTAAGAGATTCTTCTCGTGTCCTGCTCATTAGGAACACCAAAACGCAAGCTGCTTTAGCGGCAAATTTGCCAAACAGCAAAGTAAGAAACTCAGATCCTCTCACCAGCGCAGAAAAAACTCTTAGAAGATCTCAAGAAAGCCTCGAGGCTGCGAATAGTTTGAGTTTTGAGGATTATGTGAGTATTTACCTTCCCTCCCTCAGGAACCAAATGGAGTTGGTGGCTAAATTGGCAGAACGCCTGTCAAAAGATGAGCTAGCCGAGATTTTTAAGCTTTTTATGCGTCAGGTCTCGACTCAAGACGCCAAGCGTAACAAGCCTTTATTGGACGCTCGAGCGAATGATACCTCTAGCCATAACTATTAAATTGGGGCTTTACCTCAAATCTTTGCGATATTTGCTCTGCTGACCTTGACAGAAATTCAGGGCCCTTCATATTGGGCGTGGTTTAAGGCACAGATAGATGCCCTTAATAGTTTTTTAATGTCCTTTTATAGACAGGAGGTATGTCTATGGCAAAAGCAGAGATCGGAGTGCGTCCTCTGCACGATCGCGTTCTTGTCCGTCGTATGCCGGAAGAAATGAAAACGGCTGGCGGAATCATTATCCCCGACACCGCCAAGGAAAAGCCACAGCGTGGGCAGATCGTGGCCACTGGTAAAGGCCGCGTAACTGAAGACGGCAAGGTAACTCCCTTGGATGTGAAAATTGGCGACCAGGTCCTCTTCGGGAAATACGCTGGAACAGAACTCAAGCTTAATGGCGAAGAGTATCTGATGATGCGCGAAGAAGACATTCTTGGAATTATGAACTAAAAAATAGAGGTAAAAAAAATGAGCAAAGAACTTCGTTTTTCTGAAGATGCACGCAACGCCATCTTGCGTGGCGTTAATACGCTTGCCAATGCAGTTAAAGTAACCCTTGGCCCTAAAGGACGCAATGTTGTCATTGAGAAGTCTTTTGGAGCTCCGTTGATCACAAAAGACGGAGTCACCGTAGCTAAGGAAATTGAACTAGAGAACAAATTTGAAAATATGGGCGCTCAATTAGTCAAAGATGTTGCGTCCAAAACCAACGACGACGCCGGTGACGGAACAACAACAGCTACTGTTTTGGCTCAGGCGATTTTCCGTGAAGGAGCCAAAATCGTTGCCGCTGGTCACAACCCAACCGAAGTAAAGCGTGGCATCGATAAAGCTGTTGCTACCGTCATTGGGGAACTGAAAAATATCGCTAAGCCAATCAAAGGCGAAAAAGAAATCGCTCAGGTTGGAACTATCTCTGCCAACAACGATAAAGAAATCGGCGAAATGCTCGCTCAGGCCATGGGCAAAGTGGGCCGCGAAGGCGTAATCACTGTTGAAGAAAGCAAAACTGCTTTGACCGAGCTTGAAGTTGTAGAAGGTATGCAATTCGACCGCGGTTATTTGTCGCCTTACTTCGTAACAAACGCTGAGCGCATGGAAGCCGTTTTAGAGAACGCTTTTGTGTTGATCTACGACAAGAAGATCAGCTCCATGAAAGACATGATCGGTATCCTCGAAGGCGTTGCCAAATCTGGCCGTCCTCTCTTGATCATTGCTGAAGACGTTGAAGGTGAAGCTCTTGCAACTCTCGTGGTGAACAAGTTGCGCGGAACTCTACATGTGGTCGCTGTTAAAGCGCCCGGTTTCGGTGACCGCCGCAAAGCTATGTTAGAAGACATTGCCGTGCTCACTGGTGGAAATCCGATCTCTGAAGAAGTTGGTCAGAAGCTCGAACAGGCTACTATCAAAGATCTCGGTACTGCTAAGCGCATCGTTGTGGACAAAGACAACACCACAATCATTGATGGTGCTGGTGAGAAGAAAGCTATCCAAGCTCGTGTTGCTCAGATCAAAGCTCAAATCGAAGAAACTACGAGCGATTATGATCGCGAGAAGCTCAAAGAGCGTCTGGCGAAATTGGCTGGCGGCGTAGCTGTCATCCATGTTGGAGCTCCTTCTGAAGTTGAGATGAAAGAAAAGAAAGCTCGTGTTGAAGACGCACTAAACGCCACTCGTGCTGCGGTTGAAGAAGGTATCGT
>JAYQON010000081.1:0-13935 GCA_038144835.1 Bdellovibrionales bacterium | reverse complement strand
AAAAGCACCCGCTTTGGTTAAAAATCACGCCGATGGCCCTAAAGAAGCAGATTAAAGCCAATACAGACACGTGTTCGGCGTCAGGTTTTATTCACTCACCGGGACATTCCAAATCGGAAAGATTTCGTTGGGATCTTGACTGCCGTAGCCCTGCACAATTCACTTTTGCCAACCTGGGTGGACAGTCTCTCACCGTGAGCTGTTTTCCCGATGCAAAAAAAGTCGACTTCAAAATTCCTGCCGAGCATTTTGCAACCCTAGATTTATGTCATCCGCGATTGTTTGGATTTTTTCCCAAGGTAGACACTTCAAAAAAAATGGCTATGGGTTTTTGTTTCTCTCCAAATCAAAGAGGTGCGACGATTTCACGTCAACCAGAGACCACAAATTCGTATTGTGAAAAACTGGTTTCATCTTTTGGTGTCATGCTAAAAGATATTTTGCCGGAGGTTAGCGATGCTAAGGAGCGTGCTGACGAATATTTGGCGCGGCTGAATTCGCAAGATTCGGAGGGCTGGAACGAGTATGCAAATTCGGTGCGTTCGCATTGTCAAAGTGTAGATCTCGGTCAAACACTCAAGCCGCAGCAACGCCAAGCGCGGTCCATGTGCGACACCTTGTTGGCTCGGCTTGCGGCTATTGAAAAGCGGATGGTAAAAGTGAATTTAGATTCTTCAGATAAAGATAGCCCGCCAGTAGCCCGGTAACAAGACTGACTATAAACCCTACAGACGAGCAGGAATTGGTAAGAATGGAATCCCAACCAACAGGTGTGGTTCTCTGACCCGGCATTAGTATTGCTTAAAATGAGCTCTGTGGAACAAAACCAAACAGCAGATTTTTATAAAGCCTTGAGATTATCGTTGTTTACCTTATTAGGACTGATTTTAATGGGCTTGGCGGGCTCAATCACTTTTGCCCAAGCCTTTGACACTCGTTACAATCACCTTGAACGTATTACAGAAGCGGCAGAGTTTCGTGCGCAAGGCACGTTTAATGCGACTCGTCCCACGCTCCTTCAGGATAACATTACTCGTTATGAGCGGGCGATGCAGAGAATGCATGAGGGCATTGAGCGTGATTTAAAAGTTTTGCGAAGCCCGGATATTCAAAGTCAGCTTATGGAGCGGGAATTTCGCGAAACCCGCATCAATGAACGCGTGCGCGCCATCTTGCGTATAGAAACCTTGCTCCAAAGAATTCAAGTGGCGGCTAAGACGCTTTCCCACCAATTGTTGAGTGTCTCAAACGCTTCCGCTAAAGTCGTTCAGCTGCAGTTTGGTGAGTCTGGATTTAAGGAAGTGGCGGAGAGGCCCCTGAAGACTTTAGGTTCTCAAGAGTCGCGCAGCCTGGTGGAATCAGCGAGGCAAAATATTTTGGCAAGCATGACTGTTAATAAAGGTCCCGCAGCTCCCAAAGAATTCAATGAAATTCTGCGCGAGCGGGCGGTGGAGGTTAAGGCCCATGTGCAAAGAGCTCTCGTAACCAACCTAAAACAGGGTCTTACAGGTCAACGCACGACACGCCCATTGGGCATGCCCTCGGATGAAGGTGGAGGCACGTCGGGCTTCCGTTAGAGCCGAATCCCCTAAAAAATTCAGCCTAGTGATTGCGAATAGTAAAGCGTTTTTAATTAGTTTTTTATTCTTGTGGAGAAGTTGTGTCATTCTTGCATCATCTTGTAGGGATCGTAGTCTTGATGATTGCGTTCCATGCTCAAGGCAAACCAAGTTACGCTGAGCCGACCTTGAAAATCACGGCAGGAGCGCAGACCAAAATCATCAAACGTTTTGAATTACTGCGAATGCCTGGCGTAACCGACGTCACCGTAAATGCAGACCCATCTTATTCAAATCGAAAGATGAAATATCGAGCTGTCCCAGTGTCTGAACTGTTTCGTGGGATAAGTCTGCCAGAGGATTCGACGATTTTGTTTCGCTGCAAAGATGGCTTTGCGGCACCCATAAAAAAGTCTCGCTTGCTTAATACTTCTTCTAAGGGATCGGTGGCTTATCTTGCTATTGAAACCGAGGAAAAAAAATGGCCTTCGATGAAAACGAATGAATGGGCTTCAGCAGGGCCATTTTATTTGATTTGGAAACAACCCCAACTCTCTCAGGTGAGCCCTGAAGAATGGCCGTATCAGCTTGAGGGCTTTGAAGTAAAATCCTCTGTGCGTGACTCGTATCCGTTAATTCTGCCGGATCCACTCTTGCCGCCAGAACATGAGGTTTATCGAGGTTTTCAAGTTTTTTTAAAAAATTGCTTTGCTTGCCACACATTCAATGGTCAAGGACCGTCACGGATGGGTCCCGATCTAAATTTGCCGAACAGTCCCGTGGAGTATTTTAAAAAGGGGTATTTACAGAGCCTAATTCGCAATCCTCAGAACTTACGTCATTGGCCACAAGCTAAAATGCCAGCCTTTGCAGAAAGCACGATTTCCAATTCTGAGTTGCAAAGTCTCATTGGCTATCTGACGCATATGTCCCGTCGAAAACCCAAGTAAGTTGAAGTAAACTTTAAGACACTAAATTCCTAAACCAGCACATGACATACTGCATCTCGATCTGCGTGTATTCACTCAATAATTGTTACGATGCTAATTATGCAATAAGAGGATGACCAATAAAAAGGGGTCGTCATGCGTTTAATTATAGTTTTTTGTTTAGGGATGATCTTTACCACCCATGTTCAAGCGCAAGATATGCGGCGTCGTGTTCTGGAAAAGTTAGATCAGTATGCAGATTTTAAATCTCAGATCTCTAGGCCCAAAGCTGCTTTTTATGAGTCTTGTGAACGTATGCCGGCCAAGGTTTTTGGACTCCATCCATTAACCGGTGAAGAAAGACAAATTTCTCTGGTGATAATGCGCTATCGAGGGCAACCAAACTCAAATCCAGGATCGCGTCGATCTGTTTTGATTGTGCCGCCATCAGGAGGTGTCAACCAGCTAGATTATACTTATGGAGAAATGCTCTGTGCTAAGGGCATTGAAGCTTGGGTGATTACAGAGTGGGATCGTGGCGTTAAAGATTATATAGGGCTCACTCTCGACATTGAGTCTCACGACACGGTGGCTTTGAGTCACCTTGTGGCCTTACGTCAAATTGTACAACACATGCCTGGTCGAGCTGGTATTCTGGGAACGAGTGCTGGTGGAAAATTGGCGGCGGTCGCTTTAGCCGTTGAACCTCGATTGCAAGCTGGGGTGCTTGTTGCTGCCGGCGCAGATTTGCCGCAGATATTGGCAAATAGTAATTTACAAACTTTGCGTGAACTACGCGATTTACGGATGCAGACATTTAATTGGTCTTTTGCACAGTACGCTGCTGAGTTGCGTGAAAAAGTAATTATTGATCCTTTATGGTTTGCGGCAGATCTGCGAGCTAAACAGGTTGGAACTGTCATTGCCTTTCGCGATCGCACTGTGCCATCACGCAATCAACTTTTACTCGAAGAAATCAGTCAGGCAAAGCGCATAACTGATTACAATGATGATCATACAGCCGCCATTGTGAAGGCGGCATTGAGTGGATCTTGGAAAGTCATTAGATTTTTCCAGAATCATCTTTAGTTTGTGAAGATTGGGGGCAGTATGAAATTGCGCGCGCTAGTTTTGTTTAGCCTGATAACCTGTGCAGCTTTTGCCCAAGATGATTTTGAATCACCTATTCCTCGCGGTACATTAATTGAGGTGGAAAGGTACGATTCTCAAAGTCATACCTACGATATTGTAATGGTTGAGGAAGAAGCCCAAGGGCCAAACTACGCCACGGTGGAAGATCTCGTCAGAGCCGTTAAGGCTCTGACGAAGCTGAAGTTAGCCACCCAACCTAAGAGTATAGTTGGGCAAAAGTATGTTTTAGATTCTGACCTTCAACTACAGCCAGTTTTGAAAACTGAAGCGAAGATGAAGAGAAATCGTTAACTCAAAAATTTGCTCTTTGTAGCCTTTCAATGCGCACATCGAGATCAGGATGTGTTGAAAACAAACTCATAAATTTCGAAGCTCGGCCTGAGATTTTTAACGCCGCTATGGCGGGAGTGCCTTCTGTCTCCTCTGGGCCTTCAAAGTTATACTTCAGTTTCTGTAGGGCTGCCACCATGGCATCTCTTCCAGCCAACCGAGCACCTCCTGAGTCGGCGCGAAATTCGCGCGCTCGAGAAAAAGAGGCAACGACAATCATGCCGAGAATACCAAGGATCATCTCAAACGCAATCGTGCTCACCAACCGCACTAATGGACGCTTCTCTTCGT
Source organism: Bdellovibrionales bacterium (assembly GCA_038144835.1). Taxonomy (GTDB): domain Bacteria; phylum Bdellovibrionota; class Bdellovibrionia; order Bdellovibrionales; family UBA1609; genus JALHOQ01. The sequence goes on along the minus strand of JAYQON010000081.1, from coordinate 9,674 downwards.
CCACCAACTGGCTGAGAGAAAAAGCCGCTAGGCGAGCGAAAAACATCACAAATGCATTTACGACTCCTTGAACAAGAGTCATCGTGACCATATCTCCGTTGGCAATGTGAGCGACTTCATGTGCTAAAACGCCATCAACCTCGCGGTCATTCATGCTCTCCAACAATCCTGAGGAAACAGCAACAAGTGAGCGATTCTTCGTCGGTCCAGTTGCAAAGGCATTGAGTTCAGGACTTTCGTAAATACCCACTTCCGGCATTTTCGTCAGACCCGCTCCACGTGCAAACCCATGCACTCGATGGAGCAATGCCCGAAGGTGAGGGTCGGCGGTGTCCACGGGAATGATTTGCACTCCCATCGTCCATTTGGCCATCACTCGGGAGAGTGCCAAAGAGATGAACGCCCCGCCGAACCCCCACACAAGGCAGAAGAGAACGAGCTGGGTGTAGTCTATGCCCTTTTGGGTGAGGTAGGGTTGAACACCCAGTAACGAAAGCACTGTGGATATGGTCAGTACAATCAGAATATTGACTGCCAGGAACAAAAATATTCTTTTGCCTAGTTTCATAAATTTCTCCTTTTTAAATCAAAACCTAAATCCATTTTAAATATTCGCAATATCGACCGGCTTAATTTTTGCGGCGTTTCTACGTTTACGAGCATCGACCAGCATCGACATAAGTATCGATGATCCAATTAAAACAGTGATAATGCCTAATGACCAACTGATTGGAAATTTACCACCGAAAGCTTCGTTCAAATAGACCATTTTTGCGCCTACAAATACCAGAACGGAAGCTAACCCATATTTAATATAAACGAAGCGATCCATTACACCGGCCAACATGAAATAAAGACTGCGTAAACCCAGTATTGCAAAAATGTTGGAAGTAAAAACAATCAAAGGCTCTTTAGTAAGGGCAAAAATTGCAGGCACAGAGTCTACCGCGAAAATAATATCGGAAATTTCAAGGAAAACTAAGCTCACAAGTAAAGGGGTTGCATAGAGAGCTCCATTTTTACGTATGAAAAAATTCTGTCCTTCAATTTGCGGGTGAATGCGCAAAATTCTTTTTAATAAGCGAATCAGAACATTTTTTTCAGGGTCCATCATTTCAGATGGAGCAAAAAACATTTTGAGCCCGGTAAAAATCAACAGAACTCCAAAGAAAATGACAACGGCATGGTAGGCCATCAAATAAGAGCCCAAAGCTATAAAAAGAGCCCTAAATACGAGAGCTCCTAAGATGCCATAAAAAAGCACACGATGTTGATAAATTTTTGGAATTCCGAAATAACTAAAAACAACAGCGAAAACGAAAATGTTGTCAATGGCGAGGGACTTTTCAACCACGAAACCAGTCAAGAATTCGAGAGCCGATTGCTTGGCGGCCACGTCAGGGTCAAAACCGGGCAGGGCCATTAGCCGTTGATCAGCGGCAAATTTAGCCTTGGCATAAAAATAAAACAGAGCATTGAACAGCAAAGCGAGCGCAATCCAAACAACTGTCCAGGTGGATGCTTCTTTAACTGTCACTTCGTGAGCTTTTTTATGAAACACACCAAGATCAAGAGTCACAACAGCTAAAACAAAAGCCGTAAAACCAAGATAAAATGTCCAATAGTCAGCAAACGGGAACAAGACCATTTTGTACTCCTTCAAAGAACCTTTGTATTATCGCCGGTTTTTCAATATCGTTCTAATAGATAAAAATATTATATTGTATTTATAAATACGATATTTTATGGAGACGAACCTACAATGCCGACTTGGATCAATTATCACCACCTGTATTATTTTAAAACGATTGCCGAGGAGGGGAGCGTCTCTCAAGCCGCCGCTAAGCTGCGTTTGGGGCAACCCACGCTATCCGCTCAACTGAAACTGCTTGAAGAGTCACTGGGAGTGTCGCTTTTCGAAAGACAACACAAAAAGCTTGTATTGACTGAGCAGGGCCGAGTCGCACTCGACTATGCTCGTAGCATTTTCCGCATGGGTTCAGAGATGGTCGAGGTACTGAATGATCGTCTTAAGCCAGCCAAGCCATCTCTGTGCATAGGCTCCCTGGATAGCGTGCCGAAACAAATTATCTTACAAATAGTCAAGTCGGCTCTAAAGGTCTCTCCCTGTCAGATCACTCTGGTAGAAGGACGTTTGGACGAGCTTTTGCGCGAATTGGCGGCGTTTCGCGTCGACTTGCTTCTCACCAATCATATTCCTGCGGCGCTTAATACGCGCGGTCTATTTCACAGGCAAATCGCTCGCAAAGGAGTTTCAATTTATGCCGCAACTAAATTTAAAAATTTGCGTAAAGGATTTCCTAGGTCAATCTCTGGGCAACCCATAATTTTGCCAACCTACGACAGTAAGTTACGCTACGATATCGATCATTGGGCTAAGGGGCAGGAAATCCACTTGGACATTTTGGTGGAGAGCCAAGACATATCCGTAAAAAAATTGGCTGCGGTAAATGCTATGGGACTTATGCCTGCGGCACCTCACACAGTAACATTACAACTTTTAGCTGGCGAGCTAGTCGAGATTGGTCCTCTCACTGGCGTTTATGAAGAACTTTTAATCGTCAGTGCTCAGAGAAAAATTGAGAATCCCATTGCTAAAGAACTCATGCGGACTTTTTCAATATAGAAAATTTCTATCTTAAATAGAATTTTTATCCATTTTAGAAAAGCCCAATTTTCACTTAGCCTCTTTGAATATGGTCACGTGGCATTCGCTCATTAAATCCAGATTCACTCAAAGGAGGTACTAAACGATGGACATCCGTTTTAGAAACTTAGAGAAATCTGAGCTGGCTCGCGAGGCGACTGAGCAGCGCTTAGCACCGGCGTTGGCGCGTTTTCCAGATCTACGGCTTGAAGACGTTGTGGTAACCCTGAGTATGGAAAACTCGCGCACCCAGCCAGGTCCCGATCAGTTCACCGTGAAAATTCATTTTTCGACTGGACGCTATCGTGGGATCACATTGCAAAAATCCGCCGGTAACCTGTATGGAGCTTTAGCTGAAACGGTTGATCACTTGCTGGAGCGTTTAAATCGACATGGAGATAAAACGCGGGTCAAGAATAGGAATCTCAATCGACGACTGCAGCGTCAGGCCCATAAACTCGTATCGAACGGTTAGCTGGGATCACGCTCAGCGATTTTTTTGCCAAGTTTAGCGAGTAGGTCAGACACCATAGACTGCCTTTCGCCGGGTTCAAATGGACGCATACCTTGATGTTCGATATAGAGCTCCGGATTCAATTCAAGTAAAAAACGCGAGGGCGCTACGGGCTGTGGACGCCCGTAGCGTTTGCGTTGTTGAACTCGAGAAAGCATCAAGTGTTTTTGAGCTCGAGTGACTCCCACGTAAAAAAGCCGTCGTTCTTCATCTACGTCTTGTCCAAGTTTGGCATGAGGCAGAAGGTCCTCCTCCAAGCCCAGGAGAAATACCACAGGAAATTCGAGACCCTTGCAAGCGTGAAGCGTCATCATTTGTACTTCGTCCTTATGCTCGTCGGCACTGCTGATAGGATCGCGCAACTCCATGCAATCAACAAACTTGTCGAGAGTCTCAACGCTGCGACCATGCCGATTGAACATTCCGTCAAGTATTCGCCCCAAAATCGTAACGCTCAACCATCTCGCGTCTGCAGTTTGGGCTTCACGATAGCTTTGGTTGACCAGATCGCGGTAACCAATTTTTCGAAATTCGTTATTGAAAATATCTTCGGCACTGAGCGTGGATTCACAGATTTGCTTTTTGAAATTTTCAAGAAATGAAAACAGCTCTTGGATTCCCTCAGAGGCCTTTTCATCTAGATTTTGCTTACTCCATGCTCTTGCCTTCTGGTGAAATTCTAGCTCATCTGAAAGACCTTCGATAGCCTCGAGCGTTTTTTCGCCTATCCCGCGCGCCGGTAGATTTATAATGCGACGAAATGCGACTTCATTCGGGTAGAGGGAACAGCGAACAAAAGCTAAGACATCACGTGACTCTTTGCGGTCGAAGAGGGCGGTACCGCCAGTGATTTTGTACGGTATTTGCGCCCGACGGAGAGCGCCCTCAACTAGGCCACCTTGCGAATTGGATCGGTAGAGGATAGCCATGTCACGCCAACGATGGCCCTTACGTTGCCAGGCCATTAGCTCATTCACGACTTGGTCCACCTCCTCTTCTTCGTTTTCGTAAACGAAAAGCTCGGGAGGTTGACCGGCTTCATTCAGGGCTGGTCGAAGAATTTTACTGTGTCGGTCCTTGTTAGAGGCAATGATGGCATTCGCCATTGCCAAGATAGGAGCGGAGGAGCGATAGTTGCGTTCAAGGCGAATGACTTCGCAACTTTTAAAGCGTTTGGGGAAGTCCAAAATATTGCGAATTTCGGCTCCGCGCCATCCGTAAATAGATTGATCATCGTCACCGACAACCGCGATATTTCTGTGTGCGGCGGTCAGTTGATCCACTAAAAGCATTTGTGTTGCGTTTGTGTCTTGAAATTCGTCCACCATCACGAAATCATAGCGACTTTGAAGTTTGTTTCTAATCTCTTCATTTTCACGCATCATTTTGAGTGGACGTAATAAGAGGTCTTCGAAATCGACAACTCCCAAATGGCGAAGCCTTTGTATATACTTGGGTGTAAGAATCTCTGCCATGACACTTTCAATAGAATCATCTAAGGCTTTACCTTTGCCGTCTTTGAGGCGTAGATCGCCGATGCGAGCCATTAGATTTTCTAGCTTAAAGGCTTCTTTTTCGAGCGCTCGGTGATTGCGTAAGAGATCTTTAACAATGGCCACAGCGTCGTTGCTGTCTATGACGCCAAACTTGCGCGGAAGAGCAGCTTCTTTCCAATGTTCCTTAAGAAATCGCAAACCAAACCCATGAAAGGTGCCCGCCCAAACTTTGTCCGCAGCCTTACCAAGTTTCTTGGTGACGCGCATTTTGAGCTCGTTGGCGGCTTTATTGGTAAACGTCAGCACGCAAACACGTTCAGGGGTAGTTAGTCTTTCCGCAATCAAGCGGCCTGTACGAGAAACTAAAACTGTAGTTTTTCCGGATCCCGCTCCCGCCAAAATCAATAAAGGCCCATGGTCGTGGGAAACGGCAGCCCTTTGCTCAGGATTTAAACTCTCCAGCCAAATGCTCATTAGTTCTCGCTTTGGAATTGTAGTCGAAGTGTGACTGAATTGAATCATGTTCGGCTGGGCTTGGTCAAATGTCGAATTGCCCTCTAGGCACTGTTAATCGGCCTTTGCTGGCATGCGGTCGGAGGTTGACTGATTGGATGCAAGCTTGGAGAGCTTAAGAATGGTGTTCGCGTAATCTTCGCTGTTGTTGTAACGTAAGAGGGCCTTTTTATGGCTTTTGCTTTTATTTTTTTGCCAGCCATTATCTTTTAAATAAAAAGCCACTGAATGTATCGCGTGGTCAGGCTGCGCCAAGTCGGGCGCTTGGTTGCCAGCTGGCGATTTGGCCCAGCGATTGTAACTCGTCGGTAAAAATTGAGAAATACCGAAGGCGCCAGCAAATGAGCCGCGCAGCCCACGCACTAGATCTGGCGAGCGCTTGTACATTTTTTCGAGCGCCTTGAGCTCGCCCATTGCCCATTTGGCTTTTTTACTCGCGCGATGCTTGATCGTGTTTTTATCTTTCTGTGTGATTTTGGCTCCTTTAAATTTGCTCGCATTGGCTTGCAAATGTTTGACCGCTGTTTTGGTGTCCGCTTGTAGCAGATGTAAAAAAGTACTTGCTACATGGTAACGCCCCTGATTTTTTCCGTAGCGCGACTCTAGCCAGAGAAGGCTGGCAACGACGGAACCCGAGACTCCATGTGATTTTTCAGCCTTTTTTAACTCGCTGGCATGCGCAGACATGAAATTTTTGATTGTGATGACAGCTTCATCGTTCACCTGTGTGGTGTGGACATCCGCTTTGCGTAAATATAAAAGTACATTCAGCTCAATCACCTGTTGGAAGCTCTCGGTTTCGTAGATGTCTTTAAGGTCACTGATAAATGTGGGATTAAATTTGTGTCGCTTGAGAAGCTGCGCCACATTTTGCCAGTTCGGCAATGGAGAAGAACTGAGCGTGGCAAAACCTGGATTGGCATAGGCCACGAGAATCCATAAAAATAGGTTGAGTCGCAACATGAGGTTCCTCATCTTGACTAGGTTATAAAACCTATATCGGCAAAAATGCGACTCGCTCAAACGCCCAGCGTCCGAGATGCACTAAATGATACGAGCGAAGAGCTAAGTGATATGACCAAATTGACTCAAACTGAGTCTATCTCTTAAGAAATTCGAAATCGCGATCCATCACGGTTTTTCTCCCCTCGGCCCGCGCATTTTCAATAGCTCGATCGCAAGCTAGGCGCAAAAAGTCCGAGAGCGCGTCCATGACGGCCTGAGAGGTATTCATCTCAGATCGTGCATGGACATAATCTTTAAGGCGAGATGCAATCACTAAAACTTCCCGCGAGACATTTTGAATGCTTTTAGGGGCAGATGAAGGGGAGATCGCAGCGCCACTGGCTATGATTCGCCTCGCTGGTGATTGCACGGGTGATTGAGTGGCGGGGGCTTTCATCTCTATGGCGGCAGCATCTTTGTGTCTGGCACCGGGTAAATGAACCTCAAAGCAAGGCACACTACAAAACACATAGCCGGTACGTAATCCGTTGCAAGTAGAAACACTGCACACAAAATATTGCGCTGTAAATGCGATGGGGCGCTTGCATGAACTGCATTTCTTCCAGAAAGACTGAGCGGTCTCATCGTTTTGCATGGTCTTTATTCCTTTTCTGTCGAGGTTCGCTGCTTTTCATCCTTTAAGGCGCCAGTTTATTTTATCTCTACTCGGCGTTGTCAGGCACGTCGAACTCAGAAGCGGCAGAGTTATTTTTTGTGCTTGAATACTCACAGTTGAACCTAGCCATAAGTCTAAATGCGAAGAAATAAATTATTCCTACAATAAGCTACCCTGGTGCAAACCCTACCAAGATAAAGCTCTTTGCCCGCGACTATGGTCAAGAAATGCCCGCTGGACCGGCAGAAATTCGCGAGCCTGATGTAGATTGGCAAAGAACAGCGACAAAAAAACAACACAAACTCAGCTCTTACCGCTCTTGAGGTAGGGTAACGTTTTTCCGATGGGTGAGATTATGACAACACGTGAACGTAGCTCGATGATATTTATTTTTGTTGGCTTTTTATTTTTCATCACCGCCTGCGGGCAGGACCAGTTGCCTGTGGCTTTGCAACCGGTGACTCCCGAAAAGCCTGAGTTGTTCGGGGCGGAAGGCCCAATCACCCTGCTGGCGGCTACGATTAAACAGGGGGTTCCCGCGAAGGTCGCTAAGGAAGCTTTACTGAAGTACGATAAATTTGCATCACAGGTGCGTAAGCCGGCCTACATCACCATGATCGATTTCTCTCAGCATTCGGGCAAGAATCGAATGTTTATGGTTAATCGTGAAACTGGATCGGTTGAAAGCTTGCCGGTCGCGCATGGATCTGGATCCGATCCCGACGATGATGGTTTTCCTCAGTTTTTTTCGAATATCCCCAACTCAAAGATGTCTTCCCTCGGGGCGTATCTTATCGCTGAACAGTACACAGGTAAGTACGGTGCATCCTTACGGCTAGATGGTCTTGAACGCACCAATAGCAATGCACGTGCGCGGGCCGTGGTTTTGCATCCCTCAAACTACGTCAAAGAGGGCCTAAAAAAACAGGGACGTAGTTGGGGGTGTCCGGCTGTCCCGTTTGCTTGGATCGGAAAATTTTTAGAGCGCACGCGCGATGGAGCCTTTCTTTATGCCTACGGCATCAATCAGCGCAAATCGATGGATGATCGCTACTTGATTCAACAATGGAGCTTGATACCGGTTGAACAGTGGGTCAATGAAGCCGAAGAAGCCCCTCTCGACGGCGAATGAGTCGATGAGGTCGGGCCGGGCTTTGTTCGAACTCTGTGTTCAAACTGTCAAATTGGCTAGGGTAGATAGAGAAAAATAAAGAATCACGAGTAGCACATAGCCTCTGAGGGACAAAATCTGATTAGCAATCCAGTGGGCTTTGTTTTCCATAACAGGGCTCAGTAGCAAGACTCACTCCAATCCTGTAAGCGCAAGAGTATCCTTCTGAATTCAATGCCTTATAAGTGACCAGACTTTCATCCTAGCGACTAATTTTTAGTCGCTGGCTGCAAATTGTGGCTCTTTTGGGATGGCTTGGAATTTGAAAACCTGGTCGTTGGTCGAATGGTTCAACTGTGTTTGTCCGTCGTAAAATAAAAGATCTTTTGACTGTTTGGAGGTCGTCTTAATGATTAAAGTGGTGGCGATTTTGATTGGACTATTCTCTTGCATTTCTTGGGCTGAAACTCAGTCACCGTCGATGCTGCTGAGCTGGGAAAAATTCTCTGTTCTCAGTGGAGCCCAACAACAACAATATCTTCGCGACCTAACCGAAATCATCATTGTCATGGAAAGAGCGCAAAGTCGCTACGTCATCGCGGATAAAAGTAATTTGCAGCAATTTAAAGACTATGTGGCCTCTTTAGAAGGCATGATGAGCTTAGTACCCAAGGCCCAAGCCCTGGCTGCAGACAACGCTGAGATTCCGCGATGGGATAAATATAAAAAAAATTGGGTCTGCCAAGGAAAAAATTTGCGCTTTAATCCCGAGATTGGAACTTGTGTGTATACAAACACATGGTTGTGGCAGACCTCCGATTATCTGAGGTCATCTGAAGAATGCCCAGAGGATTCAATAGCGATCGAACCAAAAGCCTATTTTATGCCTAGGTATTACTGTATTCCAAGTGATAGCTGGAACGCTTTGCCTCAAGCCGAACGCAAGCGTTTGGAAAACGGAGCTCTAAACATCCCAAACCAATTTGATAATTTGCCTGAACCCGCAGGGCGACACAAAATCTTTGGCCCTCAGGATGCGACGGCTGGTGCTCCTGAGGCGACTTCGGGGTCAGGTGCGCCGCCAAGTCCGCCTTCTAACCCCCCTGATGCTCCCGACGAGAAAGAGAAAGAGAAAGAGAAAGAGAAAGAGAAAGAGAAAGAGAAAGAGAAAGAGAAAGAGAAAGAGAAGAAACCTGCAAATACCAAAAAAATTGAACCTACTAAAAATAGAGATTGTAAGCTTCCGCAAATGACTTGCAAACAATTGCCACCAGAGCAAAAGAATGAACTGATCGATGCTTTTCGCAAGGATAAGAGCTCGAATATTTGCATTTACGGTGGATTCTTCTCCAAGTACAGAAAGGGTCAAAAGCGGCCACTCAACTGTGAGCCAGTAAGTCAATTTCCTGAAAAAACTGGCCCGTCTTGTTCGTCTGGTAAGGTTGCTTGTAATCCAATTTTATTTTGCGTGGGTCGGTCCAACTCAATTGGAAAAGTGAGCCCAGGATTAATATGCGTTGATAAAGGACAAAGTGCCACCGCTGACTGCAATAAAAAATATGAAGATTTAAGTGTGGATCCAAAAAACAAAGCCTGTGGCTCGGTAAGCAAGCTTGAACTTAGTCAAAATTTAAGAAAAATTTGGGAAGACATGACTAAAAATTTACAAGAGAATTTTAGAAGCTGGTGTTTGGGTAATAAAAATTTCGAGGCTCTCTTTTGTGAAGAGTGCAATATCATAGCGCAGAGAC
>JAYQON010000080.1:0-14248 GCA_038144835.1 Bdellovibrionales bacterium | reverse complement strand
TCGATCGGAAAAGTCTTTTGGATTAATGACCACTGCAGGTATGCCGAGGCGCTCAGCCCGCAACAAGGCTCCCGCGCTTGCTCGATTGGCAATCATCCCGACGACTTGCGCCTGCAATGACCCCGTTACAGAGGCGCGAACAATGGCTTCGAAGTTTGATCCATCTCCGGATGCACAGACGGCGATTTTGGTTCTCACAGTTCCCGAAAACTAAGGGACGCATGAATAATAAACAAGAGTGAAATTTCGAAAATGCGCGCACCGCAGGAACAAATTTACACGCGACTAATGCGACAAAATTTGGCACTTTGTGTGCAATCCTTCCACGGCAAAGCCAAGGAGATGGTTGTTTATGCGTCTTATACCCGGGTTCAGTTTGGGCACGAGCTTGGTTGCGCTGACTCTAGGGGCTATGGCCCAAGCGGCAGATGTGGACAATTCGCCAACGCGAGTCACCACCTCTGCAAAATTTGCTGCTCTTTCTGGCTACCAAATGACCGGTTCAACTTGGGATAAAAACACAAAACTTTGGAGTGAAGTCCAGCTCCCAAAACCCATTCGTGATCGATTTGTCTCGGATGCAAAATGCTATAGTGACATCAGCTATTTGAGATCCTGTGTTCACGCACTCAATGCTGCCGAGAGTTTTTTGCCCTCTCCCACTGAATCTTTGTTCTCAGATGCAGAGCTCACTCGGCTGATTGAAAATCCGCAGGCTCGCATTTCTTTCACCCATCGAATCAATGAAATTATTGGCAAAGTTGAAGCTCCGGAACAAATGGTTTGGGGTTACGCCATCACCGCCCATCTACAGACTTTTGATCCCTACGCTGAAATCGTGCCCGCGCGATATGAAAGACAGTTGGGAGAACAAAAACCTCAGGTCGCCTCTCGCATGCTCGATCAAGGCATGAAAATAGGTCTGCTTTCGATCGAGTCTTTTGATTCCAAAGAAACCTGCACCCAGGTCTATGCGGAATTAGAAAATCTACGCGATCAAGGAGTACAAAGACTCGTCCTCGATTTGCGACGCAACCTTGGGGGAAATCGGCTTAATGCTCTCTGCGTAGCCGGTCTTTTTGTGGGCCTCAAGCGTGTCATTGGAGTGCGGAAATCACGGGCTACAATTCCAAGTGTGCAAGATATCATGCCCCCAGGCCGGCATTACTCAGAGATCCGTTGGATGGGCGGAACTACAGCCCAGATGATCAATATTCCTATGGTGGTTTGGATTGACGGCGATTCTGCCAGCGCTACAGAAATACTTGCCGGCGCATTGCAAGATCATCGTCGCGCACTTATTGTTGGTCAGCGCAGTCGTGGAAAGGCTCGCGCTCAGTTGGTTAAGACGATCCCCGGGACGACGCTAAGCCTAAGCGTAACCACCGAAGAACTTATTTTGCCCAGCGGCCGCACTTATCAGAATGATGGTTTGAAGCCAGATATTGAAACTGATTGGATGAGTGCCGAAGCTGAACGAAAAGCTTTGATTTTGCTAAAGGTTTTGTAGAAACACAGCCTTCTTTAGGTTCGCCGGGACCCTATTGCCGTAGCTCCACGTAGTCTAAGCCTTGCCATAACGCGCAGAGGAGGTTTTGAACAATGTTGATACGCATCCTATGTCTTTGCGGGTTTGCTGTATTTATGAATAGTAATCTTGCCTGCGCTCGTAAAACTCAAAAAACTCCGATTGGCAAAAATGCTAACAAGTTGGCCTCACAGCCAGAAGCCAACGCACTTATGAAAATTCTGAGTAAAAGTAAAAGCTGCCTACCCTTAAAAGCCGTCATCGATGAGCTAACCCGTCAGTCTCAAAAAATCTTTGTCATTCATACTTACGATGTCGATGTTGGGACGTTGAGCCCAATCAGCAATAATCTTGGTTTACGCTTTACATCCAGCAGAAACAAAAATTTAAAAACTCACATAGCCCTGCAGGGCAAATACAAGCCTAAGCTTGCGACTATGATTTCCAACGAGCTAACTACGTCCGCTCTCGTGTCTGATTTGCTCGGCGTGTGGTCGCAAAAGGGTTGCGAAGAAGTCGCCTTTGGGCCCATGGGGCCTGCACAAGAGAATTATAAAATAATCGGTCACAGCTATGGTCGCATCACGGCGCAAAACCAGCGCACCGGAGAAGTTCGTAGCTATTTTTTAAAGGGTTTTTCGCAATTAGTGATGACCCGCTTCTCAAACGATTCGGCTGTTGTGTGCGGACAAGCACTACCTTACAAACCGCTGATCAAGGAAACAACAATCCTATCTTGGGGGCCCTCTCTACAAAGTATCAATCTCAAACGCTCTTATGCCGAAACCTTGGCAAGCCACACTCGAGGACCCTTTGAGCTGACGGAGGCATTAAGACGTTCGGAAAGGGAGCGACTCACTAAATTTAAAAGCCAAAAGTCTTCCAATGGGGTTAAACCAGACAATCCGTCGATTTTGCCTTCGGAGGCTATTGGGCTTTCTTATCCCTCTTTCGATTTTATCGTGCGTCTGATAGAAAAAGGAAGAATCGAAAAACTGAATTGCAACTAGGGCCTCTGGTCCACACTTTGAGGTTAAATTTGGCTAATCTGGCGAGCTTGCTCATTTTGCTGATGCTGTTATACGGACGCAGTTTGCACTCAATCAATACACGCAGGCACATAATGTTAATGTTCGGATGCTTGATAGCTGATTATGTACTTGTTTTCTATCTAGTCGCTTTCCGCGATGCCCTTGGCGAAATCAATTCAGCCATGCATTGGACGCTCATGCTTCATATTCCATTTGCCTTAACAACTTTAATTTTTTATGCCCTTACCGCTTATACTGGTTATCGTCTGTGGAAAGGCGAACATAAACTGCGATTTAGACTGCGCCTGTATGATCGCATTCTGATTTTTGCACGCATATTTACATTTTTTACCAGCGTTATGGTTCAATTTTTTTAATTTTACTAAATCTATAATCTTGCAGAGATCGCCAGTTCTGTGCATTAATTTGAAGCGCTGTTAGCAGCTCGCCAATAGCCATCATTCATTAAAAAGATGTTCTAAAAGAGTTCATAAATAGGGGGATAGATATGAACAAAACTAGCTTTTTTGCACTATTTTATTTTCTTACCAGTATGTGGGGAGCCTGGGCACAAGCCAGTCAAGAGACAGAAAAATCGGAAGGTCAGTCCTCGGTAAAAATTGAAGAAGTCGCAGGCAGTAAAAATATGGTCGATGGCGATATTGATCAGGAGATCACCAATGCTCGCATGCGTGCCGAATCGGGATCTAAATCTAAACTTTCTCTTTCAGCAAGCGTTGGCTACACTGGCGGCTCAATATCACGAGCTTTTGGCAAAGAGCGACCCAACATCAAGGCGAATGAGCCTGGCCAACAAGTCCGTACCAGTGCCGACTTGGGCTTGGATGCTCGCTATCGTTGGTCAAAAAATGACAGCCTAACTTTGGGCACATCAATGGGAATGATGACACCCTTTCAAGGTGATACAGATGCAAATGAAAATCAGGTGAATGTTTTTGATCCCGTTGTAGGCTACAACCGGGTGGGAAAGATCGGTTCTATGCAAACCAACTCGGGCATTTCTCTTGGGCTGGGAACATCGAATGAATCCCAAAGCATCAAAAAAAATGCTGACCTCGGCCTAAGCGTTACGGGATTGCATGCGTTTCAAAACGGTCTATCTACAGGAATTTCTATTTCACTAGGCTATAGCCTTTTTGCCAATGAGGCGGGCGGTAATACAAAGGCGGAAACTGCTGTTCCCGGCTATTACGGAGGCGATTTGCGAACGCAGTGGTATTTAGGAGTATATCCGTTTGCGGAATATGAATTTAACGATACCTTCTCTGCCCGCACGGTATTTGGATACTTCAACTGGCGTCATCTTTACGGTGATAATAACAACCTCCGCCTGCTGCAACTGTACGTCTATCAATCAGTAGGTATAGGAATTTCGTTAACACGAGATATATATCTCTACCCAAATATTCAATTCTTGCCCGACAACCTCCGGTCGGATTTAACCAACGTAGCTATGTCGGCAACTCTGAACCTTTTTTAAAAGGAATAAGAGAGCATTTATGCGCCAGTCAGGCGGCGACCTACTCGTGGCGTAGAGCCTCAATTGGGTTTAAACGTGAAGCTCGTCTGGCTGGATAAATGCCAAAAATCATCCCAATCGAAACTGAAAAAAAGAAGGCCATAGCAATCGCTAGAGGATCAATAACTGTCGTCCATCCAGCCGTTCTAGCTACAAGAAGAGTCAGCAACCAACCTACTAAAATGCCCATTAAGCCGCCCACAAGTGTAAGAACAATAGACTCAATGATAAACTGCACGAGAATATCAAATGGTCTTGCCCCTACAGCCTTACGTAAACCTATTTCTCGGGTTCGCTCTGTTACTGAAACCAACATTATATTCATTATACCAATACCACCAACCAATAAAGAGATCGCAGCAATGCCAGCCAAGAGAGTCGACATAGTCTGGCTGGTAGAAGATATTGCCGACTGAAGTTCGGCCATATTGAAAATACGAAATGGCTCCTGTGCCTGAGCCAAAGGAATCCGGCGTCGTCCAGACATATACTGCAAAATCTCATCACTTGCTTGATTAAGATCCGCCCCTGAACGGATTTGAATTTCGATGCTATCAACGTAATCCTTGCCAAAAAGCCGACGCATAGCTGTTTGCACTGGAACGATAATAATATCGTCCTGATCACGAGGACCTTGGGCGCCCTTTTCAGGCAACACGCCAATAACCTGAAAGTTAAGTTTATTAATCTTGATGTTTTCGCCCAAGGGATTGGCCTCTCCGAAAAGCTCGCGAGCAACCGTCAATCCTATTACCGCCAGCATTGCCCGCGATTGATTTTCGGTTTGTGAAAAAAAGCGTCCTCGTGCCGGCTTGGCTGCTCGCATGCTTGTGTACGTCGGAGTCGTACCTGTAATTTGTGTGTTCCAATTTTTATTGCCAAAAGTAATTTGAGCGCGACCAGAAACTGTTGGGGAAACTGCATAAATCGAAGAAATTTTCTCTTGCAAAGAACTTGCATCATCTAGCGTTAGACGGGTTGCCGACGACTCCTGCACGACACCAGCCAAACGCGTCGCTCCAGGTCGTAAAATTAACAGATTCGATCCCATTGAGGCCAACTGTTCCTGTATCTGTCGACGAGCTCCACTACCAATGGCCATCATTACAATGACGGCCGCCACCCCAATTAGAATTCCCAACGTAGATAAACCGGTGCGAATGCGATTCGAAGACAACGTCAATACAGCCTGCTTCAAAAATCCAAACAGCATGGCAAAAATTCCACGCGAAGATAATGACTCCCGCGGGGGAATGCCAACACCTGAATTTAAGGGCTTTAGGCGATCATCGGCTACAACCTTTCCATCGCGCATACGTATTCGCCGTTTTGCTCGCGCTCCAATAGACTCTTCGTGAGTCACCATGACAATAGTTATACCCTGATTGTTGAGATCTTCGAGCAATGCCATAATTTCAGCAGCCGATTTTGAATCAAGATTGCCCGTGGGTTCGTCCGCAAAAATAACTGACGGAGCATTGATTAACGCCCGCGCAATTGCCACTCGCTGCTGTTGACCACCCGAGAGCTCATTGGGCTTGTGATCCATCCGATTGGCCAAACCCACTCGCGCGAGGAGATTTCGACCTATGGACGAATCTTCTCCCTGGGCAGAGTAAAAGTGTGGAAGCGCCACGTTTTCTAAAGCAGTCAGACGGGGCAAAAGATTAAATTGCTGAAAAATAAAACCAAGTTTGTTTCGCCGCAATATTGCTAGATAATTTTCATTTAGTTTTGAGACATCCTGACCATCAATCCTATACAAACCTGAGCTGGGATTATCTAATAGGCCTAAAATGTTCATTAACGTTGATTTTCCTGAACCGCTTGGCCCCATAATGGCAACAAAATCACCCGGCTCGACACGCACACACACATTATTTAAGGCATAAAGGACATTGTCGCCCATGTGATAAATTTTCGAGATGTGCTCAAGCTCAAGCATCGTCTAAAACCTCATCGCGAAGACGGCCGTGATCCGCCGCGAGAGCTGCCAGGTCGTAGGGGGGAGAATGGATTTTTACCAGAAGTTTTGCGTACTGAAGCTGAAGTCTCATTGGGAATCAAAACTTTATCCCCCTCTTGTAAGTCAGCTTCAATTTCTGCGCGTTTACCATCACTGAGTCCAACTTTGACGACTAGCGAACGCACTTCCCCATCAGACCGAAGCGTAACACGAGTTTCCCCTTCTTCCACTGTCAGCGCTTCGGCGGGAACAAGTAAACTTGACTCTCGACCTTGGATTTCAAAACGCACATTGCTGGTCATCCCACTGCGCATGAATGTAGGCACTGAGTCCGGCGCCAACTTTACAACGTAGGTTGTGACATTATTAATGGTAGTTGCTTCATAGGCGATGCTTTCAACATGCGCCGAAATTGGAAATTCCGGGTACGCGTCCAGCGTAATTTGAGCCCTCTGACCATTTTGGACCTTAGCCAAGTCGGTTTCGTCAACATTGGCTTCGACAATGAGGCGATCTGACATGACTAAAATAGGGTCATTAATCGAGAATGTTTGTCCTTCTTCAATTTGCCGCTGAATCACCGTGCCCGAGACAGGCGCAAGAATGGGAGTGGGGCGATAAAGCTCCTCCCACTTTTTCAATTCTTCAAATCCTCTCGCGCGAGCCGCATCGAGAAGAGCGGCTCGCTCGGTAGAGCTCATCAATACGAGTCGTTGACCTTTTTTAACCCGAGCACCTTCTTCAACCATAACCTTTTCGGCCCTCCCAGCAATTGGAGGCTTAACTTCGACTCGATTTTCGGGCTTTACAACTCCCGTACTTAAAATAGATGTTTGAATTGATCCTCGCTCTACAGAGACCTCTTTGTACTCGACCGTTGGTTGCGATTGCCTGTAAACAAGATAATAAAACACGACCCCAAAAATAAACAAAAAAAATATAATAAAAATTGTCTGCTTTTTTGAAAATTTCGTCATTATAAGTTTAAACCTCCGATGAGACTCTCCCAATCCGCTTCTGCAAATACACGATCTCGCGAGGTCCGTAAAAACGCAGTTTCGCGATTCACCAAGTCCGTCTCGATTCGATCCCACTCATCAAAAGAGATGAGACCCGTTTCGTACTTTTGGCGAGAAATTTGCGCCCTCAAACGGGCCGCCTTTAAAAAAACCTGCGCAACCTGCACAGCCTTATCAGATTCCACATAGAAATTGTGAGCCGCACGAATGCGATCTCGAATTGTGCGAGTGGCATCAACTCGGCGGTAAAAAGAGGATTGCGCAGCGGCCTTTGCGGCGGCGACATTATAATAGGCAACACCGTTACCAAATGGAATTGAAAGAGAAACCCCCACCGTCCACCGGTCTCCTTCTGGGAAAAAGCGCTCTCCTTGCTTACCCAAATTTGCATTAAGATTCACAGCAGGTATAAGTTTGCCCCACGCTGACCTAACCGCTGCACGACTCAGCTCTTCCTCGTAAACAATTTTTTTCAGCTCAGGAGCTTGGCGGGCTAATGATTCAAAATCCACCTGCAAAGGGGGAGGTGTTAAGGGTGGCTTGTCGGTGACTCTTATGGGGCGAACCTCTTCGAGATCTAAAAGCGTTCCCAACTGAGCCTGAGCGAGAACTAAGGCGTTATCAGCCTGACTTTTAGATAGCTCTGACTCTAAAAAATTTGCTCTTGAGAGCTCGACAGATCCAGCGTTTTCACGTCCACCTTCAAAACGTAACGTCACCAATTCCAAATTTTGTCTACGACGTTGAATTATAGATTCAGACAACTCAACACTCGACTGAGTAAACACTAAGGTGGCAAAGGCTCTTTTAAGATCACCAACCAATACCGCCTGAGCGGAATGAAAAGCGGCTTGTTCAGCTTGTAATTTAGCGCGAGTTTCTTGAATACCCGCAAAGTCGGAAAAATTAAAAAGGTTTTGCCTGAGACCTAGCGTAGCCGCGTAGTTGGACAATTGAGATCCAGTCTCTGAACCACTACGATCAAGAGAAAACTCGGCAGAAAGCTGGGGGACCAATTGCCATTTAGCCGCGCCATGCTTTACCTCTGCCGAACGAACATTTTGGCGCGCGGCCTGAAGCGCTGGATTTTTTTGTGCCAATAGAGAAGTCGCTTCTTTCCAATTTAAGGATAGAGGCGACCGAGCCTCGGCGAGCGCCTTAGCAATACAAACCGAATTTAAATAAAAGAATAGATAAAAAACAAACTTACCGGCACGGCTAAAGGTACGGGATGTCCCTGGTTTTGAGAGGATTAACCTTGGCATTTGCCCTCCCAAGCTGACAAAATTTATCGCCACCCGCGAAATTTATGACTGGTGGAAAGCGTAACTTACGGCTCGTACTTCGAAACCTTTTGTTCGATTGTACCAAAAATGTTTTGGTTTTCATTATCGAACATCTCAATTTTAATGGTGTCTCCGACTTTCATAAAAGGAGTTTTGATAACACCATCATGGATCTTCTCTAGCATTCGCTTTTCCGCAAGGCAGCTGCTTCCTCGACTAAGGTCTTCATTTGATACCGTGCCACTCCCAATGATGGTCCCCGCACTCAACGGCCGAGTGCGGGCTGCGTGGGCAATCAATTGCCCAAAATGAAAATGCATCAAGCCGGCATCCGCATTGCCAAAAAAGGCTGCATTGTACTCGACTCTTAGAGGCAAATGCACACGGCCTTGAATCCATGCTCCACCTAATTCATCAGCCGTCACGGCAAACGGCGACAATGCGGACGAGGGTTTACTTTGAAAAAAACCGAAACCTTGAGCCAACTCCTCCGGTATTAAACCGCGTAGCGACACATCGTTAACAATTACAAATAACACAATATGCTCAAGAGCTCTCTCGGGCGTTACACCCATCGGCACATCTGAGGTGATTACCGCAACCTCACCCTCAAAATCAGTTCCATGACTAAAATCCACCTGCGGAATGTCTTCATTGGGCGCTAAAAACGAGTCGCTCCCGCCTTGATACATTAATGGCACAGTCTCAAGAGTTTCCGGCATGGGAGCATTGCGAGACATCCGAACCAGCTTTACATGATGAATGAACGCAGACCCATCGGCCCATTGAAAGGCTCGCGGCATGGCTGAATGCAGTTCGTCCGCTTTAATCTGAAATTCACCCGGAACAGGCCCATCGTTCAGACGACGATAAAGCTCTTCGAGTTTAGCCTTGCAGCCTGTCCAATTTTCTACAGCTTCACGCAAACTAGAGGCCACTGAATGAGCGCGAATCGCCCTTTGATTGTTTTTTGAAACGACGATAAGCTCACCATCACGGGATGTTGCCGATTTAAGGCTACCTAATTTCATGCCCTCAATTTAGAAGGTTGCCCCCTAGGTTTGGCAAGCCAGATGCAAATTCAATAACGCGAGATGTCTATATGTTGAAACTTTACACTTATTTTAGAAGCAGCGCCAGCTACCGGGTACGCATCGCTCTCAATTGGAAACGTTTAGATTTTGAAACGCTTCCAGTACATCTTTTGAAAAATGGAGGACAACAAAACACCCTTGAGTATAGACGACTAAATCCGATGGGTCATGTGCCGGCATTGGATGATAACGGATTTTTAGTGACTGAAAGCATGGCGATTTTGGATTATCTCGACCGGAAATTCCCACAGCAACCTCTGTTCCCTCAGGCCGCTGAAAGACGCGCAGAAGTGATGCAGATTTGCGAAATGATTAATAGTGGCATCCAGCCGATTCACAATCTGAAAGTGAACCAGTTTTTGGAAAAAGAATTCGGACTGCAAAAAGTTGATATCGAAAAATGGAACAAACATTGGATTTTTAGCGGCTTGTCGAGTTTAGAGCAATTTTTGAGCAACACTGCGGGCAACTATTGTGTTGGGGATACTATCTCCGCCGCTGATGCCTTTTTAGTTCCCCAGTGCTTTTCCGCTCGACGCTTTGGCGTTGATACAAAGTCTTTTCCCATCATTCATCGGCTAGATCTAACGGCAGCCAAACTCGATGAATTTGAAAGGGCTCATCCAGAAAATCAACCCGACTATTTTCCTTGATGTAAAGCCTGTGCCTATAAATGAATGGTAGTTATCGAAGGCGTCTAGCCAAAGCCCTCAGTTTCACAACCAATTTGTGAACTACAGCCTTTTTTCGAACCATAGCAACCGGCTGGCTAGCACGAGCTTGAACGGATTGCAAATGAGCAGCTACAACAGCACCTTGGAGCGACCACGAGCTATCAGGAAAATCTGGAACCGACACCGTGAACTCGACAAACAAGTCGTCAAATTCGATGGCTGGGCTCTCTACTTTCTGACCGACTCCGTTTTGCATTAATCCTCCAAAGCGACTCCGCGCCTCCACTGAAACTATCACAACCGCTCGTGTATGCTTGTTAAGATTTTTTGATATCAGTTTAATAACTTTTGAAAAGATAGAAATCACAATTATTTTCAGAACTTAACTACAGTCTAAAAAATAAAAAGCAAATGCATGCACAACAAAACTCAAATTGATAATGGTTCAGAAGGAGACCCTTCTGTCTCATTTATGAGCGAACAATTTGGGCACGAGCGACCCATATCGAATGTAGCAGAGCCACTCCGCAGCCCAGTATTGCTGTCGCCGTGGCCAAATGAGCAACCGCAATAATTGGAGGAGTTAGTAAAAGGACATTGGCTATTCCAATGCCAATCTGCAAACAGATTAAACCAAACATCAGAGTAGTAAGCCGTCGCAAACGAGGCGACCTTGAGTTACGCATCACCAAAACCCATCCAAACAAAACTGCCAAAAAAACAAAATAGGCACCTAAACGATGTATAACCTGCAGCCCAATAATTCCCCGAAATGTTGGAAACCATTGTCCGTGGCAGGTTGGAAAATCTGTGCACACCAATGATGCAAAATGGGAAGCCACCATTCCACCCAGCAGAATCTGAGCGTAAACGCTAGCCACCAACAAACCGGCAAGTCCTAACAACCAAGTTGGGGCTTCATTGGCCTTTAGACGATCTTCATTTTTAAGTGTTAAGTACATCCACAGAAGAAGGGCAAAAAAACCAGTTCCCATGCCTAGATGGGCGGCAACGACTTTAGAGTGCAACTGAAGCAGAACGGTAAGCCCGCCAAATACAACCTGAGTCAAAAGCAAGGCCACGATTGCTCCACCAAACCACTTTAAGGCGCGTGTGGCACGGCTACGCCAGAGATGCCACTGCAGAGTGAGAGTTACTATCGCAACAATACCGGCGACAACACGATGAATAAATTCAAAGTAAACCTGGGGGTGATAGTCAGGAATAAAATCGCCAAAACATAACGGCCAATCTGGACAAGCCAGACCTGCGTTCATAATTCGTACTGATCCACCCAAGGCAATAAGTCCAAAAACTCCAATTAGCAAAAATTGAAATACACTCATAAACCACCACGGCAAACCATAGATGGCAGTTTCTTTTGAGCGCATCATCACCGAAGTCTTTAAAACGGAGTCCTGAGCCATAATAACTACTCTCCTAGAACAAGCGCGCTACTTTTACGGATTAAACGTAGTCCAGCAGCACCCAATGCAGCCATTTGTCCATGACTGGCGCCGCTAAATAAATGAGTAAGCTCAAGTTGGTCCACAGGAAGAACGGCAGCCAGCCTTTTCCTTCGCCAGCACGAAAATACTTAATAAATTCCCATATCACTTTCAATGATACTGGCAAAACTAAAAGAAAATAAACCACATGCGAACGCAAAAACCAGGGCGACATCAGGGCCACTCCCACATAGGTAAAAACATATAAACCTGTGTGGTACAAAGCCCGTTGAACACCCAAAGTGACCGGCAATACCGGAAAACCACCTTGGGCATAATCATCGCGAAAACGAATAGCTAAAGCCCAGAAATGAGGCATTTGCCAAAGAAACATGACCAAAAACAAATACACGCAATCCGGACGCCAAATTTCAGATGAATTTACTGAGAAACCAATGACCACGGGCATGGCTCCGGGGATCGCACCCGGAACAGCACCAAACGCCAATCTTCGTTTCCAAAAAAGAGTGTAAATTCCATTGTACAGAACTACCGTCACCAAGGCGAGGCCGGCTGGCCAGGGTCCCAATAAACGCAAAAGTAAAAGACCAAAGAAAACTAACAAGGTCCCCATTAAATAACCCTGCCAAGGCTTAAATACGCCCTGGGGGATAGGTCTTTGCGAAGTTCTCTTCATGAGCGCGTCACGGCGCCATTCTTGTGCTTGATTAAGAGCAAAGGCTCCCGCAGCAACGCAATACAAACCGATCACTAAAAGCGCGGGCTGTAACCAATCAAAATCTTGGCCCGCATGAAAGCTAACAGCATACCCGGCCAGCGCACTCACGACGGAGAACAAAATAATACCTGATTTAGTTAAGCTCGAATATGCTCTTAGTACACGCATTGCGACCTATAAAACTGGATTCTGAATAATCCGTGTTGCCTCATCAATCCAGGTGAAAAAATATAACAACAACAGAAAAAATATTCCGGTTCCAAATGCTACTATATAGAGCCGGTCATCGTACTTAAGATGCATAAAGTAGGCTAAAACTAAGCCTGCCTTCACCGAGGCAATCGCCAAAGCAATCACAGTATTTAAAGCTCCAAAATCAACCCGTGCAGCAGCCACGGTGACCACCGTCAATATGAGCAGAGCTATGATTACCTGAAAGTAAACGGGCAGAGGAATAATATGATGTTTTCCATCCGACGCCATCTAAAGACTCCTTATCCGATAAGGTAAAGCAACGGGAAGAGGTAAATCCAAATCAAATCTACCAAATGCCAAAAAAGACCAACACATTCAATGGGAGTATAATACTTGGAGTCAAACTCACCTCTGTGAGCCCTCACAATCAACCAAGTGATTAGCCCCATACCAACTAACACGTGAGAACCGTGCAAGCCGGTCATGCAAAAATAAAACGAGAAATACATCCCAATATTAGGATAATCCGCGAGGTATTTTAGAGCGTTTTGGACTTCCACTCCTTCACCATGCGGTTTAAAGAAGTTTCCCGGTCCCAAGCCTAGGTGAAATTTGTGAGTATACTCAAAATACTTTACCACCATGAATATGGCCGCACATCCCAACGTGATATACAAATTCACCAACATTTTTTTACGCTGGTTTGTTTGCGCGTAATAAATGCTCAAGGCCATGGTGAGCGAGCTAATTAATAGAACAACGGTATTTACAGCCCCCATGCGCCAGTCCAAGAAGGTCGAACCCGCATGAAACATTTGAGGATATTTTTGATGGAACAAGACATACCCAACAAACAGACCACCAAACATCAAAATTTCTGTGATTAGGAAACTCCAGGTTCCCAGTTTTGATGTGTTGTACTCATGGTCATCACTTTCAAAGTGATGAGCATGGTGATGTGGCTTAGTTGCTGTTTCGCTGCCGAAACTAACGGTACTCATATGGACCTGCCGTGACTACGGGTTGAACATGGAAATTTTCGTGCGGAGGTGGAGATTCCGTTTGCCATTCAAGAGTTTTGGCTCCCCAAGGGTTGTTTCCTGCGGGCTTACCACGCAACCAACCGTGAATGATAACGGAAAGACCGACTAAAAAGCCCACGCCAATTGTCCATGCGCCGATGGACGAAATTTTATTTAGCGAGGCATATTCTGGGAGATAATCAAAATAACGACGAGGCATCCCCATCGCTCCCAGCACAAATTGAGGGAAAAAGGTCACATTGAAGCCTACAAAAATCAGCACAAAACTTATGCGCGCCCAAAATTCATCAACCATTTTGCCAAACATTTTGGGGAACCAATAATAGATACCGCCCATGATTGCCATCAGAGTTCCTCCCACCATCACGTAGTGAAAATGGGCGACAACAAAGTAAGTATCGTGAAAATGTACGTCAATGCCTACCGTTGCCAGCATAATCCCAGTTACGCCACCGATAGTGAATAAGAATAAAAAGCCAAGAGCGTAAAGCATCGGAGAGTCAAACCTTACCGAACCCCGATACATAGTGGCCACCCAGTTAAAGACCTTAATGGCCGTGGGTACTCCAACGAGCATAGTCACGAATGAAAATATAATACCGGCGATTTCAGATTGACCGCTCACAAACATGTGATGACCCCAAACGAAGAAGCTCACCACTGCAATGCCCACCGAAGATAAAGC
>JAYQON010000079.1:0-14256 GCA_038144835.1 Bdellovibrionales bacterium | reverse complement strand
AAACAGAGATGGTGGCGGCCCGAAAACCGTGTAAAATAAGGGCTCGGTATCAGAAATGACTCAAGATGCATTCTGGGCCGGCCGGGAATACTTTAGATCAGGATCGAAAAGGCCTTTTATATGTCTTAGCCCCTAAAAAAAGTTTCCCTAAAACGAGCGTTTATGGGAACTACCAAACTTCGACTCTTAGATTTTGAACTCGAATAAACTCCGTCTGATTTCTAGTAACAACGGTAAAATCGTGAGCCAAGGCAATGGTGGCAATTAACAGGTCGGCATTACCAATCGTAGTGCAAGCTTTTTCCAAAATGGATCTTTGTGTTTGGTAAAAATCAGTTGCACTATCATCGAAGAGATTTACCTGTGTTTTTGAAAAAGCTCTTCATGGCCGGATTGTGAATCAAGCACCTGAGATCAACTCGAATTCTCTGTGCGCACGAGTCGCTCATTGTGAATGATTTAATTTTCCACCTTAAAGTGTGAACATCCGAACCTTTTCAGTGCAGATGGGGTTCTACGGTTCTCCTCATGCGATCAAAGGAAAGCGCCCGGACTACCAATAAAATTCCCACCAAGGCCGCAACAGTCGAGGGTGAATAGTGATCCGCAAAACTTCCAGCGAACATGCCCAGGAAAATTCCTAAATCCATAAGTGCGTTCATGGTTCCAACTCTTGATCCCATGGATTGATCGTGGCCCGTTGTTGTTACATCAATTTGAATTTGGGTCGAAATCATTGAGGAGCAAAAAACGTAGGCGAAAGCGTATATGAATAGTTTTAAGACATCCTCAGTCATAAATCCCAATTGGACACTTGCGGCCATTATAAGAGCTAAAACAAATAAATACATACGGTTTATATTTAGTTTTGTCTTACGCATCAGAGTGATCGCACATAAACTTCCCAAACCGGCGGTACCCCAAAAAATAGAAACATCATTAATCGTTCCGAGCTGTAAAGCTCGCATGGCAAAAAGCGGGTTGAGCGGGACAGACAGAAGCCCAGACAATAGCACCGTTATTAGAAAGGAGGGCGCCTTTAACATGGGCTCTAGTGCGGCCCAGGAAAACGATCTTACTTGCGAGGTAGGGATGGAATCAGGTGGGCTCGACTTAAAATAGACAAAGAGTTGGATCACTCCGGCAAAAATAAACATGAAACTGCATGCTGCGACGGCTTTCATCCCGAGTATTGAAAACACAATCGGCCCTAGTGAGAACGAAGAAAGCTTGGCAATTGTTGTCAGGATGGCGCGATCGAGGAGTCGCGTACGTACAAATCCATCCGTGGGCGCCTTCAAAATCCACACGGTTTCAGCAATCATTGATAAAGAAAGGTTAAAGTAAAGAAAGGGCAAAATAAGAAGGGCCCCCGTAACTGAGAACTGAGCTATGAAAATTAATAAAAGTAGCAGCAATGCACTTAAAAATTGGGTAGCAAAAGCAATTTTTCTAAAATCCCGTTGATCGGCTAAAAGACCACCAAAAATACTGAATACCATGGAGCCAAAAGTGGCCCAGGAGTAAATTCCTGATAGGGAGATATTCAATTGACCGAGCAGTCCGCTATTTAAATAAACAGGCAAGCCCGTCCAGAGCAGGCCACAAATCACAGTGCCTATAAAAGTGCTAGTCAAGAGAAGGAAGTATTGATTTCTAGCTAGCATGTTGTTCCTTGATCCAAAAGCGGATCAAATGGCGTGGACTTGCTTGATCAAGAGATGGCCGCTTATGCAAAAATCTGTGGTTATCGATGATAAGGGTACGATTCGCTGTCCACTTAATCGAAATTTTCTGGTGATCCCCCTGATAAAGACAGGTCTTGAATTGTTCGAGCGCAGTGAGCTGATCGTTCGAAGGAGAATCTAAAAGCCAAGGGCAATAGTGAATTGAGCCGTTTGAAGACCAAAAAGGCGCTGAATATTCGGCTTCCATGACTGATCTGACTCTTGTTCTGAGTTCTTTTAGCGGTGCGATCTGCTTTTCAGTGAATTGCTTGAGAATCAAAGACGCGTCTAATATTTCGGTCGGTTCAGATTCGGAATTTCCAGGATTGACACAGTGCCAGGCGATCCATCGCGCTTCTGGTGAGTCTTGATGCCATTCCATCGGTTCAGCTGAAAACACTTGGGATTTTTTTTTGTTATCTATTTTAACAGCAGTTTCTAAAATTGAAATACCGAGTAAATCAATAATGGAGCGCAATTCATTAGCCCCCACATCGTCTAAAATTTGGTAACCGTCGCGATGGAGAGTCTCCACAGCTAATCTCCTAAAACTTGGGGAAAGTGTTTGACGACAAGTTCAAGAGTCCGTTCTTTGAATTTTTCCTCTTCGGCATGACTTGCGCCAGTTCCCGGCAATCCCGCGTATGGAAAGTGATGTAGGTAGGATCCAAATAGTCGATGGCAATCTTCGTGATAATTTCGAGTATCTAGGATGTGCAAGTGCCATAGCTGGTC
Source organism: Bdellovibrionales bacterium (assembly GCA_038144835.1). Taxonomy (GTDB): domain Bacteria; phylum Bdellovibrionota; class Bdellovibrionia; order Bdellovibrionales; family UBA1609; genus JALHOQ01. The sequence continues at coordinate 11,794 of JAYQON010000079.1, read as the reverse complement.
GACTTCATACGGAGGTACGATGATTTCATCGGGATAAGTTGCACAGAGAAAGAGAAAGATTCGATAGAGTTTCGAAACATCTACTGCGTACTCTTGCGTCCAGCCGTAGCCAGAAACAGCGTCCATGGCTTTAACAACAATCCGGTCCAAATTCAGATCATCAATGATGGACAAGCCTGTCGCAAAAGATGTGTCGACACGGATTTGTTCGGGTTCAAAGATATAGTTTTTGTTTTCAGTTAAATTTGTTGCCATAAATTTCCGATGATTAGAAAAGGTCGGGGTTAAGCCCGACCCGGTTTCGATTGGTTATTTATAAGAAGTAGAGGTCTTCGAGTAATTCCAAGTGACTTTTTTCATCTAAGACTCCTTTCGCGCGTTTTGGGTTTACGAACGGCAATCGAGTTTTCAATTTGGAAGACATAACGTCGTCCTCGATCTAGCAGCTCGCCATTGACTTGCATGGCTATCTCGTACAGCAACATGAATGCTAGGCATATTGAGTATCAGCTCAAAGATAGGGGGTTTTGGCAGCTCAGCTTCCGAGGGGCTGGACTAAAATCTAAGAGCGTCGACGGGTATTGATTTACCTCATGGAAAGGCTGTGTGCGAGCCTTAGGTACTTTAAAGCCAATCTTTTTTCCGTAATATTTCGATTTGATGTCTGTTTTGGTCGGTTATTAACTACAGACTTTGTAAGTACTTAGCACTTTCTCCTCCGCTAGGTTTTTTATTGAATCCTTCTCCTCCTGTTCTGTTTAAGCTAGGGCTGGCCAAGGTCAAAAAAACAGCCGTTAACCATTTCGTCATTGCATTACAAGATAGCAAGCCTGCGGAGTAGGAGGGGGGAGTAAAATTATTGCCAAAGCCTTGTCGCAGCTATGGTAAAAGGTTTTTATGTACCAGCTGCGCGATTACCAGCAACAGGCCGTTAACAGAACAGTTGCGTTCTTCCGTAAAAGCCGCGATCCCGCCGTCATCGTATTGCCGACGGGCGCGGGCAAAAGTCTTGTCATTGCCGAATTGGCTCGAATCGCTCGGGGACGCGTTTTGGTTCTGGCTCACGTTAAAGAATTGGTTGAGCAAAATTTCCAGAAATATCAAAGTTACGGACTGTCCGCTGGAGTGTTTTCCGCCGGTCTAGGCAAAAAGGACCATGCGCAAAAGGCTATTTTCGGAAGTGTTCAATCGGTGGCTCGGGCGCAGGACGAGTTTTTTGATAATTTCTCACTGCTGGTGATCGACGAGTGTCATCGGGTGGCCGAGGAAAGTTCGACGCAGTACCAAGATGTCATCGCTAAGCTGCAAGCGCGAAATCCCGAGTTGCGAACTCTCGGGTTGACCGCGACGCCGTACCGGCTCGGTTTGGGCTGGATTTACGAATGCGCGCCCAATGGCGAAATAAAAACTACCAAGAAGCGTTTTTTTAAACAGTGTGTGTTCGACGTGTCTCTCACATACATGATCAAAAGCGGTTATCTTACGGTCCCCATCAAAATCGATATTCCCGTGACGTGCTATGATTTCTCGCAGCTCACTGCCCGTGATCGCGCCTTCACCGCAGCTGAGGTGGAGGAAGTCTTAAGGAGCCAGAAACGGCTGACACCGTTAATTATAAAAAACATCATTGACATCACCGAGCGCTTTCAGCGGCAGGGAGTGATGATTTTCAGCAGTTCGGTCCGGCATGCCGAGGAAATTATGAGTTACCTGCCAGCCGACGACTCAAAGCTGGTTTTGGGCGACACCGCTGTTCAAGATCGCAGCGCCATCATTGAGGATTTCAAAAATAAGAAATTCAAATATCTGGTGAATGTTTCGGTGCTGACGACGGGCTTTGATGCACCCCACGTCGACGTGATTGCGATCTTGAGGCCGACTGAGTCGAACAGCCTCTACCAGCAAATTGTTGGCCGCGGGCTGCGGCTTTCGGAAAACAAAGCCGATTGCTATGTTCTGGATTACACCGGCATGGGCCACGATATTTTTGCTCCGGAAATCGACGACAAGCGGCCGGCCAAAGACACGGTCCCCGTCCAAGTCTGTTGCCCCGCATGTGGATTCGAGAATATTTTTTGGGGCTATCCTGATCCCGACGGCGAGGTTATCGAACACTTTGGCCGCAAATGTAAGGGATCGGTGCAAAACCCAAAAACAATGGAACTTATCCCATGCGGTTTCCGCTTCCGATTAAAGCTGTGTCACGCGTGCGGCAGTGAGAATGATATCACTGCGCGCAGCTGTGAAAAATGTGACGCCACACTGATTGACGCCGACGCCAAACTCAAACAGGCCAAACTTTCTAAAAATGCGCATATCCTGACGCCCGATCGGATCACGTTTGAAGAGAAGCGCGACCGGAACTTAAACCCCTACCTCGAGATCCGGTATTACGATCACGATGGGCAGTACATCAGCGAGGCTCATTTCTTTAGCCACCCTTTGGCATTCAAAAAATTCAATATTAATTTTTTGCGCTCTCATCTCAGACGACCGGAGCTGGCGCTACAGTTCAAAAGCCCGACTGAGGTGATCAAGTACCAGGCTTTATTTCGTCTGCCGGCTTTTGTGATCGCGCGGAAGCAGGATAAATTTTGGAAGATTACGGAGAAGGTGTTTGCGGAGGAATTGTTGCCCTAGGGCGCCCGTTGCCTCCTCGTCCAACGGCCCCATGCCGCACAAATATGAATTTCGTTGGGATCTATGGTCTCAGCGCGAATTAGCCGACCGGCCAAGGCACGGCTGATGCCATGGAGAGTGGACGGGACTCGGGTTTAAATGACTCACGGATAAATGTGTTCGCAGGAGAATTGCTACTAGTACTTTGTGATTCGACAAACAAGACTCCCGAAACAAAATACCGCTACGGTTGGGATCGGCTCCATCACTAGAGGCCGCCACGAAAGTGAGCAAGTCCCGCAGTTCAACTTTAAAAATCAGAAACTGGTCCACATGTCTGGTGTTGCCGGGCCCCCAAATATGTCCGGATGCCCGGACATTGCAACTTTTCTTCTTTTGTAGGTAACATTTGTCGAAGTTGGCGCGTGAAAATCTATGTCCGTGGATGCCGCATTTATTGCGACCATCATCGACGACCTTCGGACGATTAGGGCTTGAGGATGAACATCTCAGGTAAGGAGTTAGAATTCCTTAACAAAAAAGCAATGGCCAAGCCAGTTCACGCTTTTGGGATAGAGCAACGAGCACCAGCGAAGTTAGCCAGTTTTAAAATAACTCCAGCCAATCCCATGGTCCCAGCTAGTGCGCCCCATAAAAAACCGCTTTTTTCTTGAGAACTCTCGGACTTATTGAGAATCACAAGAAGAGATTGGCCAACTGTTCGTCCCACCAAAATAAATACCAACAGTAGATAATCCACGTAGTAGTGGGTCCGTAATAATCCTTCACTGATTTTTGAAATAAATGCTTGATCGACCAAACCATAAACGTGAGTTGCAGCAGCTGCAGCGGTAAGGATTAAGCCTTGCCGTAGATAGCTTATAAATTTTGTTGAGCCTACGCCTTGTTTCATTCGATTGAGCAGGTTTATACTGCGAAGCGGCAATTTTCAATGGGATTATTTTAATGTTTTTTGATTACAAGAAATGGGTCTTAGTCTCAGGCATCATTGTAAGTGGAGCCCTGGCGTTCGTTCTAACTCCACTTTGGAAATGGAAGTCGGGTGCAAATCCAAAGACTCTACGGGTCGGCCTTTTGGGAAGCCCCAGCAGCCTGGATCCCCGAAAAGCTAACGATTTAAATGTGCACTTAGTTCTTCAAGCCGTGCATTCGGGTTTGGTCAAGTACAGCTCAACTGGGCAGATTGAGGCCGATTTAGCTAAGTCGTGGCGAGTAAATGGGGTCAGTCGTGAGATGATCTTTGTGTTGGATCGCGATCGCCTGGATGGGGTTGGACAGAATATTTCGTGTGACGAGGTTGCGAAAAGTCTTGAGGAAGCTTTTCAGGCAAGTGCGCAAGATGGGGGTCATTTTGATGGATCATGCGAAAATCAAGATGAGCTGACATTACGGCAAGTTTCTGATCCCGAGCCGCTCCTTTCGAGTTTAGCAAGGACGACGTTCGCCATAGTCCCCGAAAGATATAGTGGCGGTTTAGGACAATACGAATTAATCGCTAGTACCCCAAAATTTATCCAGCTCCGTCTGCGCGAATCCGCTAAACAAGGAGGTGAGAAAGACGTTTCACAAAGGCCTGTGTTTATAGAATTTCAAGTTTTCGATTCATCTATGAGTGCCATCCAAGCATTTCGCACTGGCGAGGTGCACGTGGTTTTTGTAGGGGCTTCGGATTCGATTGAATCTATTGAGCGAGAATCGGTTCGTACGACTCCCGCGGTGGGCGCTAGATGGTTTATTTCTTTTGGAGGAAAATTTCAGCGTGGGAGTTTGTTTCGACGTTGCCTGAATCGCTATTTGGATCGTGACAGAGTCGTAAGCACAATTAATAGAGGTGAATTGAGGGTTGCAGAGCCCGCTTTCGGCGTTTTTAGTTACCAGGTACCCGATATGATTTATCGGCCAAACCTTTTAGAGGAAGGGCCGACGATCCGCTCCTGTCGTTTTGAATTATCGCGCCACCGGTCAAACCATGAGATTCTTGTCCTTCGAGAATCAGCACCTATCGCAGCAGTTAAAGATCTTGAAAATCAAATGAGTGCTTTGGGCGTTAAGGTCAAGATAACTCCATTGGCTAGACCTGAATTTATCGCACGATTTATAGCGTCCGATTTTGAGATGGCCTTTCTTGGTTTTGGGGCATCCGATTCAGTTGCTGAATCTATAAATTCATTTTTTTCACAAAAAGCACGCCTTCCCTTTCTGCCTGTTCAATTTAGGAAGTCGGATGCGCAAATAAGAAAAATCATTCAAGATATGCAAAATCCGATTGATGTTCGGGATCTGGATGCCAGCCTATTCAAGCAGGCGCTCATATTGCCTTTGTTTTTTGAGCGGTCAGTGCATTTGGTCTCGAAGTGTTTGGAATTTCCATCGGCGAGTGCGAACAATCCAATTGTCGATTTAAAGAGTGTGAGATTTAAGCATGACTGCCACTAAAAATTTTAAGCGCACTCTGCCAAGTCTCGGTCTAATCTATTTTCGTTATTTATTGGCTGTTGGCCTGGTTTTTATCACCTTATCAATAGTTACGTTGTCGACTGGCTATCGATTTTACATCAATGACTTCATTAATCCAAAAAAGCATGATCTTGAGTTGGTGCTTCAGAGGCACAGGACAGAGTTGTTGTCGGGACATAATGATCGTTCAATCCCCGAAATTCGGTCTGCCCTCACTCGCAATCAAATCGCGCAAATTGTTTTTACCAATGCTGTTTCTAAATTTGAAATGGTCGTGGTTGCGCCTTTCCTTACGGTTTCGCCAGTTTTTTCTTGTCAGCCATTTGAGCAGATAGGTCTTTGGGAACTTTTGAGTGGGAAGTGTGTTGCTGGCCGCGCTATTTTGCAGTTTGGGGAGTCTTCCTTGGAGCCAGCGGTTACGTTGGTCTGGAATGAAAATTATCCAGGTCTCATTTTTCTTCAAAAAAACTGGTCCTGGCTTCTGTTGATAGCCGCACTCCTTGTTTCGTTAATTCTGGTATCCAGACTTTTTCTAGAAATGAAAATTCTGACTCCAATTTTGAGCCTAAAAAAGTCTTTACGAGGCGACGAAGTGGGCAGAGGACCAAATCTGATTGCGCAGGAACTCAAAGCGCAGTCTGCCTCGTCGAGGGATATTGGCGAGCTAAGTTCAGATATTGCGAATTTTCTGATTCGACTACATCAAGAGCAGCAGTATGCGGCCGAGCTTCGCGTGGGGCGCGCCAAAATTGAGATCGCACGCCGACTTGCCCATGACATTCGAAGCCCTCTGGGTGCTTTAAATCTTGCGATTGATAAGGCGAAAAGGGACGGTGGGTTTAATGATTCATGTATAGATTTGGCTAAGTCGTCCATTAAAAGAATTAATGACGTAGCTGACGATATTTTAACAGAAGCTTCTGATTCGAAAACAAAACGTATTGGTGTCATTTATTTCGCTGAAGATCTTCGTGCTTTGATTGACGAGATTAATTTTAAGCTTTCTGAGACTGAGCTTGATTTTGACGTACAATTTGAATCGGGGCGGTTGGGTGACTGCTTTGTCAATATCAATCCAGGACTCATCGTGCGAGCGGTTGGGAACCTAGTAAATAACGCCATACGAGCCGTGGAAAAGCGATCCAGACCGAGTGTTTTTGTTAAGTTAGATGTGGATGAAGATCAAATTTGTATAAAGGTGGGGGATAATGGCGTAGGCATGGACCAGGTCACCATCTCCAGGCTTGGGAGGGATGAACTGAGTGGTTGGTCGACTTCCCTAAGTCACGAACTTTTCCCCTCGGGTGCTGGTCTGGGTGTAGCGATGGTTTTCCGAATTATTAAAGAGATTGGCGGCAGTATTCAAGTGACCAGCCAAGTAGGTGCTGGCAGTTTATTTACAATCCTTATCCCGCTTTCAGAGACTTCAGCTAGCGTAAGAACGTATGGGACCTGCTCTGAAGTTTGAGGGCCAATAAACAAGAAAGTTCTGTTATTTGCTGAAGCCGGGGTGGGGAGATTTCGCTGGGGCTGGATTTAAACCAACCCTGAAGCAGCATCATGGCGCGCGTCCACGGGAACAGCATCCAGGGTTTGGCGCTCAAAAAAGCGGCTGCGGCGGCGGCCGAAAGTTCGCGATCCTCCAATGAGCGCGGAAAGAAGAAGGTATCGAGAATGTATCTGCGGGTGCTTTCCAATTCACCTGCCTGACGTACCACCAATTGGTAAGTGCTGCTTGAGAGCAAACCAGAACAAACTTCAACTTGAATGGCGGAGCTGCGCGCTGCCACTGAGGAAAACGAGAGGGCGAGCACCGCGAGTATCGCTGTTGTCAAGGGCTGAGGAGTAAATCAGCGTCTCCCAACGGGTCAACCAATCTGTCGCAATTCCTCTTTGAGAACTCTTCAGTATGCGATTTGTGACGTTATGGAATGCACGGGCTATCACCTCTACCAATTCCAGATTGGAGACGATCAATATGGCCATCCAGAAAATGATCGTGAATTCGAAGGCTGGCTCGACGACTCTAAAATGACGGTTGGGAGAATCGCCAAGAAGCATTGGGAGTTTAATTTCATTTATGATTTTGGTGATGACTGGCGGCATCGAGTCGTCATTGAAGATGTCTTCCCGGCAAAAGATGGCGAGCGTTATCCTGTCTGCACGGCAGGTGAGAATGCCGCTCCACCAGAGGATTGCGGTGGCGTGGCTGGCTTTGAAGAATTTAAACGAAGCACCAAATGTGTAAAGATCCGTAAGCCCAGGCATTTGTTGGATGCGTTGAAAATTGTAACCGGCGAAAGTGGTTTCGATCCCACTTTTTTTGATTTGAAATTGATAAATGAGCTCAAGCTTAAGCGACGGAAACCTTTATCCGCAACGCGGCGATCGAGGGATTGTGAGAAATAAAATTTTATCAGATCAGATCGATAGGGATTTGGATGATATGATGTAGAATAAGTTGTGGACGGTGAAATACACGATTGACCACTCGGTGAGAAGAAAGAGGAAAGGATCCGGGACCAAGGACTTAAATAGAACCCCACACATTGTCCGCCTATTTTTCCAGTCCCGGGGGGATAGGCTTGCAAAAATAGAATAAGTTGAGCCTTGGCCACTGCGCAACTGCGGCCATCAAGTTGTCATACGTTCATAATTAAAAAGCACAGCAACACCGGATGAAACCTCGAGAACTTTGAGAATCTTATCCGGAAATATTTTATTCACATTTCCGTAACTGAGACGGTTTTTTCGAAATCGATTTTTTTACTCATGGCAATTTTCTTACTTATTTAGAAAACATATCATCACTCGATTTCACTTTAGCTTTAAGCTGTTAACAGGACCCTGCTATCTATTTCAGACTAAACTATTAATGTTCTAGTTTTTGAGATTGGGCGCGTTGAATTCGATCGGAAATTCCTTGAAGCCGGGACTCCAAATTGGCGCCATTCGGATTGATCATGATGAGCAAGGAATCAAAAAGTATTCCGGCCAAAATCTTGCCTTCCTCTTTTAAGTAATTTCCCAGAGTTTTGCCTAACTTCTCGTAGTGAGCTTGCATTTCGTTGCTGTCAGATTTCTGAGCGATATCCCAATAGGCATAGAATTCTGATACCGTGAGGCCACCTACAACGTAGAGGGCCTTTGTACTGAGAAGCATGGATTGAACGAGCCCCCAGGTGTAATCATAAAAAGCCTTCGAAACTGCGTCGCAATTTTTCTTCCCGGTGACTTCTCGAGCCGCAACAATAGAGACCTTAAGCCCAAGTGCGCTAGAATCGAGCGATCTTAAGATTACAAAACTTCCGCCTTTTTCAGCGGGTTCATAATTGTAAACATTGTTCCAAACTTCCCTGGCACGGGCCATGTGGCTGGTATCTGCTGTCAATACGCAGAGTCCATCAGCGATGGTAGTGCCAATTTTTTCTTGAATCGAAGCTGAGCCAGTCGTGGGTGGTGGAGGTGGAGGTGGGAGCTGCCGCGGAGCTAAATTCAATTTACCGCACCCGACTGCTGTAGCCACGAGAAATGCTGATATAAGGATTTGCCGCATAAGGGTCTTCACAGGGGCCAATACAAAGCAGTTTCGATGCCGACCTTAATTCCAAGTCAATAAAGCTTGATGCGAAGGATATAAATATATTTCAAAGTGCCGGCAATTATGGGCGTATGGTGGGAATTGCGAAGGTCCATTAAACCGGACGGATTCCTGCGCAAAGGGGCATAGGACAAACAATAGGCCTAAATGTCTTGGCTCCCGGCTATCCGATCTGCCCTTTAGGCGTCGATTAGGGTCCCTTTCTTGATTTTGCGGCTAAAATTCGGTGGCTGGCAACGGTGAGCGGCCGCTTCTTGCGCCTGCTTAAGCATCTTCGGGCGGACCTCGGCCCTTCCGGCGCCCTGAGTTAGCTGAGCCAACCCCCGATGGCGTGGAGGTACCTGGATATTGCTTTATTTTTAAAGAGATTTACCTGTGTTTTTGAAATAGGCCTCCCTGGCCGGATTTTGAATCAAGCCGCTGAGATCAACTCGAATTTCTCTTTTGCGCTGAGTTCAGTGTACCGCGCCTCCGCGAAATTTATGAGGTAGAATAAGTTGTGGACGGTGAAATACACCAGTGACTGCTCGGTCAGAAGAGTGAGGACAGGATCCGGGGCCAAGGACTTAAACAGGAATAAGTCCCCGCATGAGAATTGCTACGGATACTTGCGATCAGAGACGGCCAGAATTCGCAAGCCGAACGCCACATTTCGCGAGTTGAGCACGCGACCATAGGTCCCCGCAAAAGTGAGTAAGTCCCTCGAAGGGCAGAAGTAGCGGCGAGGACACAGGAATTCTCTGCGCGCACGAGGGTATTTCACGTTGAAGGGGCGCGACACAGGTAAAACTACTTTTCGTCCCACCACTTTGCCCAAGTGAATCTTTCAAATGCTTCGGCGTACGCGGAACACCTTGCCAGGATCTTTGCATTTTCATTTTCCAGAGGGAAGGCGGCAAAGCCTTCGCTTCCTCGATCTGATTTGTGCTTATTAAGATCCATCCACTCGCCCATTGCGTGTCTTTCAACCCACTCCGAAAGGCACTTGAGGAGTGCAACGTCTTTGGATCTATCCATTCCTGTGACTATATCATCCGATATGGAAAGGTCGGATTTTTGATGGTAGGCTGCCACGACAAAAAGAGGGCCGACTTTGCTCAACTCAAAATTTTTGGGCGCGCACTTTGTCCGGGTTAGGGACCTTAATAGGTTCGATCCGATCTCCGACAATGCCATTGGTCACCGAGAGCTAAATAACTGCCAGGGATATGGCTGCTGCACGGCCAATGGGACGGACTCCAGCGCCTCTTGCTTTTTAGACAAGTAGGCATTTCTAAAATGAATTAAGGGGTTAAATACGGCCTGAGAATTTAAGTATCGATTAATCTCTTCCATTTTAGATCTTACCCCCTCTCCCTCAGAAGTGAGACCTAGCTCTTTGAGAAGTGACTGCAATTGTGGCTCCTGCCATACGAGCCTTAGATCTTCGTGAAGGTTGGGAGTGAATAGCATTCGGATATCACCAACTGGGTCCAGCGCCCAAAACCCGCTCATAAATGGATAAAATGCGATTTTACCCCCATTAAGGTCCCTGATCCACTCCGAGTCGTCATCAATGACCGTAGGTTGACCCAATGGAATATCCAGATCTTTGGCGGTTCTCTCAATCAATCCATCGATAAAATAATTATATTCAATGGGTAGGCGGGCCCATGGGAGGGGATTGTTTCTCATGTAATTAAGGCAATCGTTGCGATCTTTCTCAGTTAGAGAGAATGCCATTTCCTTGGGTGGTAGGTAGCCGGGAATTATTTTAGGAAATATCGAAGGTTCAATTCCCTCCGGCCCAGTCTCCTTAATCATTCGTGTCCTCAGTGCATCGGCAAATAGAGCTCGACACTTCCAGTTATCAAAGGGAATCACCTTTGGAGATATTATCATCGCTACGTAGTTAGCGGCTGGTGCCCATTTTAATTTGAATTTGCTCAATGTATCTTTGCTGGTTTTGTTGGTTCTAAGGCTATATTCGCTGCCCATGGCCACGGCTCCTTCTGGCGCCGCACTAATCATGGCCGAGGTTAGATACTTAAACTTAATCTTTTCTGGCGCCTCAATTCCATGGGCATTTCGGGGGCTTTTAATTAGCTGAAAATCAATGCTCTGATCATCCAAAGAGGTGACAATATAGTTGCCACTGGTAGGAACATTCGAACACTCGATTTGGTTTGACGTCAGGTTTACACATTTTTTTGGTATTATTGAAAATAGCTCTAGGGTAAATCGGAAAAGGGGATTGTGTACGTGATGTGTTAATTCAATTTGAATAACTTTTTTGTTCACTCGAATTCCTACTGGGAGCGACTCCAGGGCTTTGGATTTGTCACGCCATGATTTTAGGCCTTTAATGGCCTCAAGAACTGGAAAGTTAGGCCGTGTATAGGCCATCCTTGCAACGGAAAATGCAACATCTTCAACTGTGATTGGAGTGCCATCAGAAAAAGTAAGACCATTTCTTACTGTCCAATGGATTAAATTCTTTTCCGGCTCGAAAGTAAATGACGATAAGATTTGGCTGACAAGAGTGTTCTCCGGTGAAACTTCAATTGGAGTCGCATAGACCATTCTAGCAAAAGGCAAGTTTTCGTGTCGATCAGCATCGAGTGGGTCGACTGATGTGGGCTTTTCAAGCCGGGTTGGGATGAAAATCTCCTCATGACCATTTCCCATATTTTTGTCTACCCTTCCTGCGACTGTTAAAGCCAACATGCAGGCGGCCGCACCGATACTAGCCATTATGCCACCCATCCTTAGGTTTCTTGAGTTCAAGAATTAAAGCCCACCCCTGCCAGGTCTTCCGCCAGCTTGGGTTGCGAGTTGAACTTCCGATGGTTTAACTACCTGGACTTCAGCGGCATCACCCAATTCGGCCTTTAGTTCCATCGCAAATAAATTAAGTTCGCTCTCATTTGTGCGGCTCTCAGATTTCGGAGAATTGCTTAGTTCCAATTGAAAGCCGCGAAAATTTGCATATTTCTTAATCCAGTCGAGGGCTTTTTCGTCTGAGGTCTTAACGGAGATTACCTCGGCTGCATTCGGTTTTTTAAGATGGAATACAACTTCCTGCGAAATCACATTTGGAGTCGCGGCGGCTAAACT
>JAYQON010000078.1:0-14260 GCA_038144835.1 Bdellovibrionales bacterium | reverse complement strand
GAATGAAAATATAATACCGGCGATTTCAGATTGACCGCTCACAAACATGTGATGACCCCAAACGAAGAAGCTCACCGCTGCAATGCCCACCGAAGATAAAGCAATCGCTTTGTAACCAAAAATGGTCTTGCGCGAATAAGTAGCGATCAGTTCAGACACCACTCCCATAGCTGGAAGAATCATAATGTAAACAGCTGGGTGCGAATAAAACCAAAAGAAGTGTTGGAAAAGAACAGGGTCCCCACCTAGTTTAGGGTCAAAAATTCCAACTCCTAAAACTCGCTCGGCAATTAGAAGAAGAAGCGTGATACCTAGAACTGGAGTCGCCAAAACTTGCAACAGCGCTGTGGAGTACAAAGCCCAAATAAACAAAGGCATACGCCAAAAGCTCATGCCTGGGGCCCGCAGCTTGTGCACAGTCACAATAAAATTCAATCCGGTAAGAATTGAGGAAAAGCCTATAACGAAGGCTCCTGCAACCAGCAGCATTGTGCCGCCCGCACTGGAGCTGACAGAGTAAGGTGTATAGAAAGTCCAACCCGTATCTGCACCATTATAGAAGAGCGAAAAGAAACAGATGGCGGCTCCGATGATCAAACAGTACCAACTCATCAAGTTGACCCTGGGGAAAGCGACGTCCTTTGCTCCCAACTGCATGGGTAGAATAAAGTTACCCAAAAAGGCTGGAATGCCAGGAATAATCACCATGAACACCATAATGGCGCCATGAAATGTCATGGCTTGATTGTATTGCGGCGCAGTCATCAACGTCGGACCGGGGGCAAACAGCTCTGCCCGGATCAGCATCGCGAAAATTCCGCCAATCGCAAAAAAGGTCATAACGGCAATCATGTACAAAATACCGATGCGTTTGTGATCGAGGGTCGTCAACCAAGACCAAATGCCCGATTTTTCGTTGAGATAGTTTTTACCCGAATGCGCTCCCGTGCTGGCCATTTTTGTTCACCTCACTTCACAGTTTTCATAAATTCAATAAGGCCCAAGATTTCCTCTTCGGAGAGATGAGGGAAAGCGGGCATGACTCCGGCAGGGTAACCTTCTACGATTTTCGCCGCTGGATTGACAATTGACTCGCGTAAATAGTTCTCATCGACGACTATGGGGCCTACACCGACAATTTTTTCCTCGCGCCCCCAAATTCCTTTAAAGGTCGGACCCGTCATCTTAGTGCCATCCAAGCTATGACAAGCTATGCAGACGCCTTGGTAAAGCTTCTGGCCAATCTGAGCCTGGGTAAGCCCCTTGTATGGTTCTGCCGCTAACCATTCATCATATTTTTCTCGCGAAACCACGTGCACTTTAGCAAGCATGCCGGAGTGTTGGTCGCCACAATATTCAGTACAAAAAATATTGTAACTTCCTTCGGTATGGGCCTTAAACCAAAGACGTGTGTAACGCCCAGGAATTACGTCTTGTTTGTTCCGAAAAGCGGGCACGTAAAAACTATGTAGAACGTCTTCGGACGTCATAACCATCTTCACTGGTTGATCTACGGGCACATAGAATTCTTTGGAGACACGGCGACCATTTTTATAGATAAAATCCCACGCCCACTTCTTAGCCACCACTGTGACTTCCAAAGAATCGGCAGGAAATTTACGTAAATCGTAATAGACCTTCCAGCCCCATACGAAAGCAACCATGAAAATTACGAAGGGAATAAAACTCCAGAGAAATTCAGCCGTTGTATTGTGAGAAATATAAGGAGTTTTGTCATTTTCAGAGCGTCTACGGTACTTCATTGCAAAGACAATGAGGCCTCCGATCACCAACACACATGAAATGAAGCTCGCGATCATTAAGAAGGCATAGAGCACATCCACGCTGTGAGCAATGTCCGTGGCGGCAAAAGGCATGAAGCGGCTGCCGGAAAATTCTACGGGTGACATGAGTTATCGCTCTCCTCTTTTGTCCTTTTAAGTCCTGGTACGATTTTGCAAATGCTCCCGCCACCAAACGGGAAGCATAAGAACCGCGAGCACAAGAACCATTAGAATAGCTCCAATGCGCATGAGGTTCCAAGCGTACAGTGAGTATTTATTTTTTTTGGGGTCAAACTGAAAGCAAAACATAAGCACTTGATCAATCATTGTTCCGATTGTGCCATTAGAAGCTTCGAGCATGCTCAAGCGAAGAGTGGTCACGTCCGGCTGAATACCATGCAAGTAGCGTGAAATCTTTCCGTCAGGGGTAATCACGTATGAGACGGCAGCATGCGAATATTGAGCCTTCTCTTCAATCCACTTAAACTTGAAACCCAGTTGATCGGCAAGGCGCTGAACATTGCCTTCACTACCAACCAGAAAATGCCAACCTAAATCTGCTTCTGGACGGTCATACGCTTTTAAGTAGTTCGCTTTCTTTTGAGAGGCAAGCTCAGCCGTTTCTTTGGAATTCATGCTGACTGCAACTAACTCAAACTCAGACCCAGCGTTCCATTTGAGTTGCTTCAAGGTCTCAGTCAATCCATTGAGATGAAAATTACACAGACTGGGGCACGTGTAGTAAACCATGGCCATCAATACCGGTTTTCCTTTATTGAAAAACCGTCCCAGAGGACCAGTCACACCTTTATCATCAGTAAATTCTAGATTGAGGTCTAGCGCCTGACCCAGGTGCTCCTCAACACCAACATCCTGAAATTCTTTGGGCAGTTCGTGACCACTAATGACCACCTCTTTGGGATCGTACGCCCAAGCGGGACTCAATAAAAGGATGGCTGTTATTAACAGAGCGCCACGCAACATCTTAAAATTCACCTATTTCGCTGTTTTGGCGAATTCCTCTAACCTAGCCGAATCGTCTTTTGCTTTATTTTGGGTGATTGAACGAATGTACTGCACCATCGCCCAACGATCAGCCACTGAAATATGAGGAAAAGCCGCCATACTTGAACCTGGAATTCCCTTAGTTAAAGTAGTGAAAAGCGCAATTGAATCTCCACCCTGCTTCCACTTGCCTTCAATCAGATTGCGCGGCGGAGGGTTAAGGCTTTTGCCCGCAGGACCATCACCCGCTCCGGACGGCCCATGGCAGAGCGCACAGTTGGTCGCATAAACCTTAGCACCATGAGTAGCCATATCTTCAGACTCAACCCAAGGCTTTTCGATTTTGCTAATGTCCACACTCTTTTGCTGCGCCTCTGTCCCATCCGCGAGAGTTTGCTCGGGGGCGGCTGACCGAGGTGCAACTTCCTTCAAATTCACACCCGGATGAATGAGGGAGATATAAACGAAGAACGCGAGGGAGAAGGCCATCGAAAAAATAAAAGCGATGTATCCGCCTCGGTTGTAGTTATCGTTTTGCATTGGCTAACCTTTTGATATTAGTTCTGGCTGAGCGTCACATTATCGCTATTCCAGAGTAGTGTCACCTGTTGAGATTCACTTGGCTTTCAAGATTTCTTATGCGCAGCTTCAAAAAATCATAAACCACTTGTCTCAACTTGAGACGAGCTCTCGACCAGCAACCCTCAAACAGGGTTAAATGAAATATATACCTACTTAGATTTTCGAGAGGCGGAAAATCCATGAGAATCGACGTTCCACTCCTTTTGCTGCTCTTGTCCGCATGCGCATCAAAGCCCCCCTTGAACCCTGCTCACAGGGCACAAGTGGGTATGGATAAAGATCAAGTTTTGCAATCTCTGGGCAACCCCAAGTATACCTACCGTGGGAGCGGCCAGGATCACTGGGTTTATGTGACCTATCGGGGGACAGAAGAAGTTCAAGAATATGTTACATTTGAAGATGGAAGAGTGGTTCGTATTCATCGACCAACCCCCAAGCATATCCTTACGCAGGAACTGGAATCAGCCGGCAGTCTAGAAAGCCACAGAAAACCACTAAAGGAAAATGCGAGCGCTGCCGGCTTTAAAACCATTGACGGCGGACCAGATGATGTCAATAAGCCGTAAATGAGCTCTTGGACTGAATTTCTAAACGCACTTTCAGGTTACAATGAGGTCACTCTTGTAGGACCCTTCAATACATCCGAGCATAAGCCCCTCACTCCTACAGTCTATGTAGACGCCGGCAACCACTTTCGCTCGGTGAAGAGATCCGGGGAAGAACTATTGTCTCCCTGCGTTAGCGTGGGCGATGGCGATTCTTTTACAGGTGAAATGGACTTTCTGCTACCCACCCAAAAAGACCTCTCGGATTTAGCCTTTGTCTTGAGCTCCTTACCTGAAAATATAACCACCGTGAATTTGCGCGGGTTTCTCGGTGGACGACGAGATCATGAGCTGGCTAATTTTGGCGAAGTTCATGCATTTTTGAATCAGAGACAGCGTTTCTCGCGGGTCGATTTTAGCAGCGCAACCGCAGACTTCTCAGTCATCGCGTTTACCCGGGGCGTATTACGTATCAACTTGAAGGGAGTCTTTTCTGTTTTTGTTTTTGAACCTACGCAGATCGTATTGAACGGCGCCTGCCGTTATTGCCTACCAAAGCCAACCTTAATCACAACGGCAAGCAGCCTAGGACTCAGTAACGAAGGGTGGGGCGAAGTAGAAGTCAAAAGTCAAAAACCGTGTTTTGTCTTTAGAAATATTCCTGAATCACCGACTGACATCGACTCACAGTGAGCGGCTTGGGAAGGTAGAGGGGGTAGTTGTTGACTCCGCGGAGAATTGAAAAATATCGATCAAACGTCAGGCAAGAGGTAATGACGAAAGGCATGGTTGGATAAAGCTGCTGACAGTCGAGCCAGACATCAAAACCTGTCATCTCTCCTTCTAAAAAAATATCTGCAATGACTAAACCAAATGGATTTTCTCCTCGAATCCTTCCTCGGCGTTTAATTACTTCTATGGCCTCTTCTCCGCTGGTTACATGTTCCCAAATCAAGTCCGGCTGAATTTCATCCAAAACCACCTCGAGAAAGTTAACAAGAGACAAATCATCCTCAATCACGAGCAATGATTTCTCTTGCGGTGCTAAGGTCAAACGGTCGACTTTGTCCGTCCTTTGGACAGCTGTGCTTTGAATCATGATCTCCTCCTTGCAGTATCTTTTGAGCAATAGAGGTGCCAGAGTGGACTTTATTTATTCACTCCAGCGAGAAGAATCTGCACAGCATGAGGAACGAAGCCCCTCAAATATAGGGGCAAATTTCCGCCACACTCTACTTTTCCAAACGCAGCCGCGTGGGTTTAGGCGCGGGCGTAGGCGCGAATGAGGATTGTGATGTTTGCCCTTGTTCCTCGCCATTTAACGGCGCAAATTTACGTGTGATTTGCCGGTGTATGCGAGTCAAGATCTCGTCAAGGCCCACAGCTCCCTCCATCTCATCGAGAGATCGCTTGCTGTGCCCATGATAATCTATTTTTTTTCCCTCGTTTGGATAACGCAACGTCAATTCAGTTCGGTATTTATGGAAATTTTCGACCTCTTTGTTGCGAGTTTTTATCACCTCTTTCATTTGCTCAGTGATCTGCTGTTTTTCTCGCGCTGTTCTCGCGTGATTCTTGTGTTCTACAAGCTCTTTGAATAACTTATCGGCTTCGGCAATCCGGCTTGCGGCGGTATTCACCTTCATCGTTTTTTCGATAAACTCTTTTTCATCGCGGCTAATTTTAGTTGAACCATCAGGATTGGCACCGCCACCACCGCCGCCACCACCGCCCATGGCAGCAATTGAAAAAGTCAGTACAGAAACGAAAGTCATTAGCTTAAACCTGATGAACAGCATATTGCTCCCACTTCACCTGAACAGGTAACCCGCGCAAACGCGATATCAGGATATGTGCCTTTACTGGAGTGATATCTTGAATCCGCACTTCACCAAGGCGCACAGATTTTAAAATTTCATCAATATCCCACATGAACTTGCGATCGCTGAGTGCTTCCCGAAAGGCATTACGAATATCTACCGTATCAATGCCCGAGACGTGCAGATTATAGCGTAAAGCGCCGTCCTTCGCGGCGCCTCCAGAATTTCCGAAGGCGGCAATATCTGAAAGATCCGGCGAATCAGAAGCCTGCATTGGATGTTCCGTAAACATATCCTCGACAACGTCAGCCTGCGCAGGTTCTTGGGGCTCACTGAACTCAAACAATTCTTCGTTTGGTGGCGGTGGTTCTGGAGATGTAGGCCCGGCTAAAACTGCTTCTTCGAGATCCTCCACTTCACCTAGATCGACAGGATCAGAGGGAGGCTCAGATACATCTTCGAATACCTGTTCTTGGTCTTCGAATCTTGACTCGTGCAATTCAGACGATTCATTGAACTCAGGGGTATCGGCACCCGAATACTCAACTCGTCCATCAACATGAACAAGCAACTGCGCTCCGCAGCTCTCACATTCAGTAAGACCAAAATCCGCGCTCACTTGTGCATTGCAAACCGGACAATTCGACATAACCCGAGTTTAACACAGACACCGCTCAGACGCAGTCTGAGCGGCCCGAAGGACTAAGTCCTAGACCTTCAATTTTTTCTTTTTGTCTTTCTTCATCCGTCGACGTTGTTCACGATTGAGCTGCGGACCATCGTCTGGGGAGCCGTAGCTTAAAGTGTCTTCAATCGGACGACTTGAGGGCGGCTCAGCAAAAGGAAGAGCTCCGACTGATGGCCTGATTCCGGTGTTAATGTAGTTGTCTGGATTTTCGTCAGCTCCAACGTAACTGAGACCGGATTCATCAAATTCAGGCTGATCCTCTAAAACCTGGCGAGCGCGATCCTGACTGACAAGTCGGATCTTAAGCAGTTTTTCTATCGTCTCTTCATAAATCCAAACATTCATTTCCTGAAAAGCATTAAAGGCTTCTTTTTTATATTCAATGAGAGGGTCTTTTTGCGCATGAGCCCGCAAGTGAATTCCCTCTTTCAAATGATCAATTCGCTCCAGATGCTCTTTCCAGCGCTGATCAATAGTTTGTAGCATCAACATACGAGTCAATTGCTCGAAAAAATCACCAATTTCATGCTTTTGTTTGTCGTAAATCTCTTTGACACCTTTGCTAACTAAATCAGTGATGCCTTCAACACTCATGCCTTTGAGTTGGGTTTCATCCAATTGTAAGCCAAACTGCCGGCTCACGGCAGTGACCAGACCATGTAAATTTAGATCAGCAAACTTGGCGTCTTCGGGCAGAAAAGTATCCAACACGCTAGAAGTGACCTCGCTGAGCATATCTAACACTTTGCGCTCGACATCTTCTCCAGCCAGGATCTGTCGACGTAAAGAATAAATCGCATTGCGCTGCTGATTCATAACGTCGTCATAATCGATCAGGTGCTTACGAATATCGAAGTTATGGCCCTCGACTCGCTTTTGCGCATTTTCTATTGCTCGCGAAACCATACGTGCAGTGATGGGCTCATCTTCGTCCACATTCAATCGAGTCATTATGTACTTGATCCGTTCACCATTAAAGATGCGCATCAAGTTGTCCTCTAACGAAAGATAGAACCGGGATTCCCCGGGATCTCCCTGACGGCCCGCACGTCCTCTCAGCTGATTGTCTATGCGACGGGATTCATGGCGTTCCGTTCCCATGATGTAAAGCCCACCTGCACCGATCACGTCATGCTTCTCTAAATCGCACTTTGATTTATATTTCGCCGCGATCTGATCAAACTGCTCTTCTGTTGTGTTGGCACCAGCTTCTGCCTTGGCCAAAAACTCGGCGTTGCCTCCTAGTAAGATATCTGTTCCCCGTCCGGCCATGTTGGTGGCAATCGTTACTCCTCCCTTTCGCCCGGCCTGAGCAACAATTTCAGCTTCCCGTTCGTGATGCTTAGCGTTCAATACGTTGTGAGTGATTCCCTCGTTTTTTAACAGGCGCGAAATACGTTCGGACTTTTCAATGCTGACAGTTCCAACCAACACCGGTTGTCCTTTGGCATTGCGCTCTTTGATGTCTTTGACCATCGCTCGAAATTTAGCTGTTTCAGTTTTGTATACGACATCCTCACTGTCGAGACGGCTAATTTTTCGGTTAGTTGGGATGACATTCACATCAAGATTATAGATTTTTTTAAACTCAACGGACTCAGTTTCGGCAGTACCAGTCATGCCGGCCATTTTTCGATACATGCGAAAATAATTCTGAAAGGTAATCGTGGCCAAGGTCTGGTTTTCATTGCGCACACGCACCTTTTCTTTTGCCTCAATAGCTTGATGAAGACCGTCACTCCAACGTCTTCCTGGCATCAAGCGACCCGTGAACTCATCGACAATAACAACCTCACCGTCTTTGATCATGTAGTCGACATCCAGCTTATAAAGATGATGAGCCTTCAATGCCTGATAGATGTGGTGCAGGAGGTCTATATACTCGGGATCGTAGAGATTACCAATTCCTAGCAGCTGCTCCACCTTGTGGTTGCCCTCTTCGGTGAGACTGGCTGTGCGGCTTTTTTCTTCCATGGTGAAGTGCACATCGAGCTTGAGATGTGGGATAATTTTGTCAATCTCGGTGTACTTTTCTGTACTGTCTTCCTTGGGACCTGAAATAATCAGCGGGGTACGCGCTTCATCGATGAGAATCGAATCGCACTCATCAATAATGGCAAAATTAAGTTCTCTTTGGACGTAGTCCTCAAGACTAAATTTCATGTTATCGCGCAGATAATCAAAGCCGAACTCATTGTTTGTACCGTAAGTAATATCCGCCCCATAAGCGACTTGCCGCTCACGGTCGCTCAAGTCATGGACAATCGTACCCGTGGTCAGCCCCATCCAATTATAGAGACGACCCATCCACTCCGTGTCACGTTTTGCAAGGTAGTCGTTCACGGTAACCACATGAGCGCCTCGTCCTTCGAGCGCATTGAGGTATGTTGGCAAAGTCGCCACCAGGGTCTTACCTTCCCCGGTTTTCATTTCAGCAATCGACCCTCTGTGGAGCACAATGCCGCCAATCAACTGAACATCGTAATGACGCATACCCAACACGCGCCGTGAAGCCTCACGTAATGCCGCAAAAGCTTCTGGCAGGATGGCATCCAAACTTTCACCATTTTTTAGGCGTTGCTTGAATTCAGGCGTCTTACCCTGCAACTGGGCGTCGCTGAGTGCCTGCATGGCTGATTCTAGCGAGTTGATATGGTCAATAAGGGGGCGCAGCTTTTTCATGTCCCGTTCGTGCTTGGTGCCGAACATAGACGTCAGAATTTTCTGAATCATACGCACATTAAGATAGTCCTAACTATATAGACTGTCTAGGAATCATACGTCTGAGATCAATGACACTTGACGAAAGCCTTCAAACAGCACAATAGCCGCACTGGTGGCTATGTTCAAACTACGAATGGGACCGGTCATCGGGATGCGCCGCAGCTGACCAGAAAACTTTTCTAAAACCCAAGAGTCGAGCCCTCGAGTTTCTCGACCAAAGACAAACCAATCACCGGGCTGATAGTCTGTCTCATAGAGAGTAACGCTGGCCTTGGTACTAAAGAAAAATACGCGTGTCGGGTCCTGCACTTGGTCCCACCAATCTTCCCATTGCGCGTGGTGGACAAAATTCAGGTAAGGCCAATAATCCAACCCGGCTCGTTTAAGTCGACGATCCGTAATGTCAAAACCTAGTTGACCCACAAGGTGGAGTTTGGCTCCCAAGCCCACGCATGTTCGCCCAATATTACCGGTATTGGCCCCGATCTCTGGTTCAATTAACACAACATGAAAAGAAGGTTGGCTTTGGTTCAATGGCATCTCTCTAGATACAGTTCAGATTCTCTGGGCTAAAAGCTCTAACAAAATATTTTTGACTGCGAAACCGGTTTTGAGGTTTAACCATGAGAACTCGCCATTATCCAAAGAAAGTACGAGTGAAAAAACTAGAGGCCATCGTTAAGCCATTTAAACTGGATGACGTGATCGAGGCCCTGACAGAGCTGGGCATCGAGGGTGTTTCTGTCTCTGAAATACGTGGTTTTGGACGACAAAAGGGGCGCACCGAAATTTATAAGGGCGCCGAGTATGTCGTCGATTTTTTACCCAAGGTCAAAATTGAATCCGTGATTCCAGATGAGCTTGTTGAACCAGCTCTTGCGGCTATACAGAAGGCGGCCAGCACAGGCAAAATCGGCGACGGCAAGGTGTTTGTAATCCCGGTGGATGCGGCTCTACGCATCCGCACTGGTGAACGCGATGAAAATGCACTTTAAACCTTAAAAAGTAGGAGCTTTAATGAAACCGGCGGACGTCATAGTCTTTGCAAAAGAGCGCGGTGCAAAAATGGTGGACTTGAAATTCACCGATTTACCGGGCATGTGGCAACACTTTGCCATTCCCCTTTCTGAACTCAAACCCGAAGTCTTTGAGGAAGGCCTCAACTTTGATGGCAGTTCTATTCGAGGCTGGCGCGCAATTAACAATTCAGACATGACCGTACTGCCGGACCCCTCAACGGCAAAGATCGATCCGTTTATGGAGGTGCCAACGTTGTCACTGGTGTGTGACATTGTTCACCCTGACACACATGAGCCCTATGAACGCGATCCCCGGCAAATCGCCAAAAAAGCCATTGCCTATCTAAAATCGACAGGAGTTGCAGATACTGCCTATTTCGGTCCCGAAGCCGAATTTTTCATATTTGATGATGTTCGCTATGAACAGACTTCTTACGGTGGCTTTTACCAGGTCAACTCCGATGAAGCGACCTGGAACTCGGGCCGCGACGAAAACGGTCGAAACCTTGGGTACAAACCACGAATGAAAGAAGGTTACTTTCCAGCTCTCCCATCAGATACCTTACACGACCTACGCACCGAAATCTGCCTTGAGCTGGAAAAGGTAGGCATTCAGGTTGAACGGCAACATCATGAGGTTGCAACCGCTGGTCAAGGTGAAATCAATTTTCGCTTTGATCAAATGCTAGCCACAGCTGACAACCAAATGTGGTTCAAGTACATCGTAAAAAACGTGGCTCGCCGCCATGGTAAAACAGCGACTTTTATGCCCAAACCCATTTTTGGTGATAACGGTTCTGGCATGCATACGCATATGTCACTTTGGAAAAATGGCCAACCTCTGTTTGCCGGAGATAAGTATGCTGGCCTATCAGATGTAGCCTTGTACTTTATTGGTGGAATTCTAAAACATGCTCCTTCACTTTGTGCGATCACTAATCCCTCAACCAATTCGTATAAACGTTTAGTGCCAGGCTTTGAAGCCCCTATTCGCTTGGCATACTCTTACAGTAACCGTTCGGCGGCCATTCGCATTCCCAACACTGGCTCCAATCCAAAGGCAAAGCGAATCGAGTTCCGAACTCCAGACCCCAGTGCCAATCCCTACTTGGCATTTGCCGCCATGTTGATGGCAGGAATTGATGGTATTCAAAATAAAATTCATCCTGGAGATCCCTTAGACAAGGATATTTATGGTCTTCCTCCTGAGGAAGCCAAGAAAGTTCCGCATGTCCCAAAGACCCTGGACGAAGCCTTGGATAATCTACGCAACGGCCGTGACTTCCTGCTGCGCGGAGATGTTTTTGGCGAGGATTTTTTAGACACATGGCTTGATTACAAATACGAACGTGAAATCATACCCATGCAACAGCGCCCAGCACCTTACGAATTTTACTTGTATTACGACTTGTAATGGAGAAATTCTTGACGCAACACCCGGGAGGCCAAGCATGAAAGACCTAATTACCTATATGGGCTATGAATGGGTCATGGTGGAAGACGGAGTTATCACCGTAGGTATCAACGAAGCCGGTCTTGACGAGTTTACCGATGTCGACAGCGCGAATCTTCCCGCCGAGAGCGAGGAGGTCGTGCCTGATGAAGTATGTGGTGAACTGGACACAGATCAAGGACCCATGAACCTTTATAGTCCAATTGAAGGAAATGTGATTGAGGTCAATGAAGCCGTGATCGAAAATCCTTCACTCATTATGGAAGACTGTTACGGAGATGGTTGGCTATTTAAAGTTGAGCCAAAGGACGAACGAGACTTAGAAGAACTCAGCTCGGCTAGCACAAACGACCGCGACGAATAAAAATATCTAGATCGGCTCGAAATAGAGGGTGTGGCTCTCATTACCCTCTATTTCGTCAATTGCCCTCGCCAACGGGTAAGCTAGACAAGCTCTGCTGTTTAAATTCAGTTCCATCAAAAGAGACAATTTTAGGATCACCTTCAACAACTGTGGCAACGGCCACTGGGCGCGTCCAAATTTGGTAAAGATTCTTCATTGTTTCGGCCATATAATCAGGTTGCATCTCAACCCCCTCAAAAAGATGGGTCATCAGGAGCTCGCCACGGTTATTGAAATTAGCGTCTACGACCGAGATAATGGGTTGCCCAAAATTGGTCAGCTGAAATAGCAGCTTTTTCTTAATGGCTTTGAAATCTCGAGTATCCACCTCGTATTGGCCTGTCCGTTTATTGAATTTATAAACGAACATCTTGTGTTCCACACAAAAGTCTTCGGTGAGAAATTCATCAATAAAAGTAACATCATTGTAATGTCGGCGAACTTCGAAAATTTTATCGCGTCCCTTGCCGAGCTTACGATCCCATGTTTTTTTTGCCGACAAGTCGTCGCATTCTTCCCACTCTTTACCAAACTGGCCCTTATTCCATCGTTCCTCGATGTTTCGAAACAATTCAATTCCTACCTTGTAGGGATTAAACCCCATCGGCGACATCGCCATTGTGCCGCTATGCCGATCAGCAAAATCAATGATCTCAGAGTCATTCATTATTTTTTCAGTAAGGATCTTGGAATGCCAATAGGATGCCCAACCTTCGTTCATTATTTTGGTCATTCCCTGAGGGGCATAATAATATGACTCCTCGCGAATAATCGAAATGACATCTTGCTGCCACGGCTTCAGAGGCGCGTAGTGCATTAAGAAACTTAGAACGTCTTTTTCTGGCTTATCTGGAAAAACCGAAGAGCGTTGTTCTTCCTCCATCCGCCGTTTGCGCTGTTCGGCCAAAAATTCAGGCGGATTAATGTACTTATCCATGTAACTACGATGCACCCTAAGCCGACCATCCGGAGTTGGAATGTGATGAATTTGTTCACCTTCCTCCTCTTGGGCCGATCGAGGTGGCTCTACAATTTTGCCCGGAGAATAAGGAGCAAAACGATCTATTAAATTTTCCAGACTTAAACACAGGTCGATAAAATTTTCGACAGCTTCAACACCGAACCGATCCATGTAGCGGCGGATGCGAGTGGCATGATTAGCCATCGTATCCATCATTTTTCGATTTGTTGGTGAGAACCAGTAATTATTTTTAAAAAAATCACAATGACCAAAAACATGTGCCATCACCAATTTTTGATCTAGAAACTCGTTGCCCTCCATCAAGTAGGCATAGCAAGGGTCATTATTAATAACCAATTCGTAGATTTTCGATAAGCCATACTCATAGGATTTAGACAAAGACTCGTATTCCATGCCAAACCGCCAGTGCGGATAACGTACAGGAAATCCACCATAAGCCGCGATTTGATTAAGTTGGTCATAAGTCACCAACTCAAAAATCGTCTCAAAAAAATCAAGACCAACTTGGCTGGCTGCCTTTTCGATTTTGACTCTTTCGCGCTCGAGCTCTGTAGTGAGGTTGGCCATGCCGATTATCTCCCCTTGCCCAAGAAGTCTTTAATGCTCTGGATGATTTTTTCGCGATTTTCTATACGTGAGATCACTAGTCTTTGATCCTCAGGAAAAGCTTTTTCAAGATCTTTAAGAAATTGGCCACTCCCATACTTGCTTTCGACTTGGCCATAACCAAACATGTTCACTGCCGGTAGAAAATAATCCTTAAGCAGCTTGGTGCAAAGCCGGGTGTCCTCGCCACTCCAGTTGTCACCATCGCTAAAGTGAAAGGGATAAATATTCCACTCTGTTAGGGGGTAATCTTCGTCGATAATCTTTTTACATAGCTTGTAGGCAGAGCTGATCAATGTGCCACCCGATTCAGAAGTCGAAAAAAAAGTTTTTTCATCAACTTCTTTTGCGGCCGCATCATGAATGATAAAACGTGTTTCTAAGCCCTTATAGTTTCGCCTCAACCACGTGTTGATCCAGAAGCTCTCCAGCCGGACTATTTCTTTTTGCTCGTCACCCATTGAGCCAGAAACGTCCATCATATATATGACAACGGCATTCGCTTGCGGCTTAACCGAAGTACGATAACTGCGATAGCGCAGATCTCTACGGATGGGCACTACATAGGGATTAGCGGGATCATAAGTCCCCGACGAGATACTACGCTTAAGAGCTTCTTTGTAAGACGCACGAAAATGGCGCAGTGATT
>JAYQON010000077.1:0-14497 GCA_038144835.1 Bdellovibrionales bacterium | reverse complement strand
GCCTCGGGCTTGAGTGAAAATCAGCAGCGCATTGAAGGTTATATCGGTGAATATTTAACAGTCGCCGAACGCACCGGCTGCTTACCTGAACCTTTTGTCAATGGCGATGATCTTATGCAATTTGGTGTTGAGCCGGGTTTACGTTTAGGTCAATGTCTACGGGCGCTGTTCGATGCTCAACTCGAAGGTAAGATCCGCTCGCGCCAAGAGGCTCTTGAGCGGATCCCTGAGTTTTTGGTTGGACTGACTAAGGCTTAAACCAGCAGCGAGGACGCAAGCCATCGCGCTGACCCCTGTATTCGCTGCAAGTACCCTGAGATGGGTCTGTATCGCTCAAGGGCTGGTTGAGATCATGAAAACAGATGGCACCTTGGTAGTATGTGTCAAGTCGACATTGTGTAGGTGGATGTTCATCTGATGTGCGTCGTACTTGGCTTGTGTCTGGAGTGTCAAACTGTATGGGGGTGGCCTCTTGGCGCATACTATGGAATAAAGATGCACCCGAAAAGCCTGCCATTCCTAGTCGCATACACAGGAATTCCTCGTTTTGGACCTGATAAGTTTCCTCGCATTTTTGTTGAAGTACGGGGTCAACCGTATTTTCGCTAACCCACTTGGCGTTGTCCTCGGATTCTAGAAGAAAGCGCATACAGCGCAGAGTTGCGAAGTAATCAGACTGCCCCTCGTTGCTAGCCCAAGTGGTCCACCAACCGCGCACTTTGGGCGCTCCACCGATATGATGGCCAAGTTCATGACAAGCGACCAGCATAAAACCATCTCGGGTCATGACCGGGTGGCGAGCCAGACCTCCATACATATTGATTTCATAAGTGCTGCCTGATCGATTCGCGGAAGCATTAACAGTGGCTGAATTCCAGTCTCGGTTGACTGCAAGGCGCCCCCCAAGGCTTTGGATCAAGGGTGAATAGTAGGTTTCAACCTTATCAAGCACAGCATTAAATTCGGACTGCGTCACTCCGCCCACCTGCATTGCAGAAACCGGAATGAGCATATCGTTTTCAGGTAAAAAACCTTTGCACAAACTTTGTTTTTCAGGATTTGCAGTGACTGAGACAAACAAAAGCGCGACCGCGATAACCTGCCACTTAAGCATGGACATTCCTTTCAATTTTACGAATGTCTTAAGTCTAGTGCTGAAGGCAGATCGGTTAAAGGCTGAGGAAGTAAATCTGGCCTATGGTCGCTTCTGATCTTTACTTGTGTTGCGTTCAGTTCCTCGGTGATGCCGCCAATCGTAGTCTTCGTTTTTCTCAAAACGATTGCGCCACTCTTTCCAGCGATCCTCCGGAAGCTTGTGGACCACGTTACCTTTGGCATCGAAGATGTCGGGAGACTTACCGAATAAAAATTGAAGAATCTTACCCATAGACGCAAACCATAGCGGACTCCGTGAAAGGAAACAAGTCACTCACTGACATTCAAGATTGACGCAGGCTAACTCAAGATCAGCGTCGGGATCTATATTTCCGCGTCGAGCATAATAGTCTTCAATCAGCTTACTTCCACAGATAAGCTGGGCATTTTCTCTGGCTTCAAGGGGAGTGTGCCCCTGGCCAATGGCCGTTCCGTATCCCGTCACAATTCGGCAGGTGTATTCTTTAGTCGATGGCTGACGCTCCCATGCCGATACCTCGGTACAGATCAAAACAGTCAATATTGCACTAAGAGAAATGGTGAGAGTTCGCATAATGGCCACTCCTTTTCTCTAGTCATAAAGCAATTTTAATTCCAGGAAGTGGCTTATGGTTACAGTCTAGGTTATTGAAATTACAAGTTATTTTAAACTTTGGTGAACGTATTGATGGCCAATTTTGGTCACTTTTCTCAAGATCACTCAAAAAGGCCACCAGATGATCAGTAAATGAACAGAGATCCGTTTCTTTCGTCTAGAAGGAGGTTGTAAATGAGCCGAGGGAGGCCACTTCTATCTTGAACCTCGATCTTCTGCCGTGCCCATTATTTGCCAAATTGAATCTTACTGATCTCTGCAATCAAGAGTCCTGCGGGTCTGCGGACTTCTACTTCGTCACCAATACGTTTGCCAAAGAGTGCTCTTGCCATGGGAGATTTCCAAGAAATTTTGTTTTTGCTGGGTTCAATTTCATCCTCACCCACGATCTGATAGGTTTTTTTTTCACCGTCTTCATCAATGATGGTTACGGTAGCGCCAAAAACTACCGTTTCGCTTTTTATGTCCTGCGGATCAACCACTTTGGCGCTCTCGATGCGGTCGCGCAAAAATTTAAGGCGTTTATCGATTTCCCGAAGGCGCTTTTTTCCGTAAATATAATCGCCATTTTCACTTCGATCACCATTGCCGGCAGCCCAGGCCACCGTTTCAACAAGTTTGGGGCGTTCATCATGAAAAAGTTTGCGAAATTCCTCTTGCAACTTTTTAAAACCTTCGGGAGTTATGTAGTTCGCTGTGTCTGACATTTTTTACCTCAACTCTATTATGCCACGATGGTTGCAGGCCGAGCCAGGGCTATCTCGCCCTCAGCTCGATTGCATGGCTTGCAATCGAGACTTCAAGTGTTGTGCGTTTCAACCTTTTGTGCCCAATTTTTTATTAGGTGCTTATTTGAGTGAAGGCGGTGATCTGTCAGGTATGCGAGAATGGCTTCAGCCCTTGGGACTGATACCTGATCTCCAATACCGACAGGGGTACTTGAGCACACCAGAAGATCAACGTGGCGAAGAATTTTTATGTAGATTTTATCGGACTGAGACCCGTTCCTGCGGTAATTGGAAATATCGCCCAGGCGAGTGCAGTACCTATTTTTGCAAGTCAGATCGGTTTGATATCGACAAATATTCTCGAAAAGTCTTTAACGTCGAGACGGCCATGGCGCAAATGGCGCTGGGTTTTTTAGGGTTTGAAGCAAAAAAAATCGATCACCAGGTCTCTTACCTTAATGGTGAAGAGCATCACCCTCTGCGAGTTGAGTTTTCTTATCTTATGGAAATTTATCGACGTAGTTGGGTTTGGGCCAATGGCGTGGCTGCCGAGCAAGTTCATCAGTGGACAGGAGAGCTGCAGTGGGTTTAATCGATCGACAAAATCAAATGGTGCGTGAATTTTCATCTCTGAGAGATTGGGAGGATCGCTATAAGAAGCTGATTTCCATGGGTAAGGAGCTGCCCCACTTACCAGAAGAAAAGAAGCAAGACGAATTTAGGATTAAGGGTTGTCAGTCGCAAGTTTGGATGCACGCGCGTTTGGAGAACGGAAAAATTTTTTTTGATGCCGACAGTGATGCTATTTTAGTTCGGGGTTTGATTGCCTTGCTTTTGAATGTCTACTCAAACTCAACACCAGAGGAGATTCTTTCGGCCTCCCCTGATTTTATTAAAGATATCGGCTTAGAACAAAAGCTATCACCCAGCAGAGCTAATGGGCTTTTAGCCATGCTCAAACAAATGCGTTTTTACGCGTTGGCTTTTCAAACTTTATTACAAGGTTAGCGCCGTACTAAATTGTGGCATGCACTCGGTGTGAGTCGTCGTTATCCTCTAACGCCTCTAAAAGCTCATAGACATCCTTCATCTGCTCTTCGCTGATCTTGGTTTTTTCTTTGGCTTTGAAGGAGAGTTCTGCCACTGAAACTTCCCAACCGCGTCCCTGTAGGCCAGTGCGGATCGCATCAAGATCGGAGGGACTTCCAAAAAAGCTGTAGACGTTTTGTTCGTCTTCTCGCTCAACTTCATTGGCACCCACCTCAATGGCCTCTTCTTCGGCGTCTCCAACATTGGCTTTTTTGCCTTGAATTAGACACACTCGCTCAAACATCCACGCCACAGCCCCCGACGATCCTAGGTTGCCGCCATGGCTTTCGAAGAGGTTGCGGATTTCAGAAACGGTGCGATTACGATTGTCCGTTTGGCATTCAACAATGATCCCTACACCATGAGGCCCATAACCCTCATAAGCGGTCTCCTCAACCTGGGCACCGTCGTCAAGCTGGCCCGGGCCTTTTTTGATCGCCCGCTCGATGGTGTCTTTAGGGCAGGAAGCTTCGCGAGCCGCATCGATGGCTAATTTTAAACGAGAATTGCCAGCAGGGTCGCCTCCGCCTAACTTGGCGGCAATCGCGATCTCACGTGCCAGCTTGGTGAATATCGCACCCTTTTTTTGAGAAGCTTCGAGTTTTCCTGCTTTTTTCCAACCTTTACCCATAGATTCCTGCCTGCTAGATAAAACAGAATGATTGCCTGTCAGTGGACCAAAACGCAAGTTCTAGTCGAAGCGCAAGTGCGGACTAAATTATCGGCCCTGGATTCAGCTCTTGAAGCTCTCCTCAAAGGAGGAACCCAAGATTTGCCGGAGCAGCCTGGACGCGACGTGCAAATTCTGCCGATTCGTGATCTTCCCGCAAAGCGAGGGTTCTCGTTCAAAGAAGGGCAGGCTCGTTTGTTACACGATTTGGCGAGTATTGAACTGCAGGCGATGGAGCTTGGAGTTCGAACCTTGATTGAGTTTCCCGATGCGCCAGTAGAATTTCGTGAGCAATTGGCGCACATCACTGCCGAGGAGGGTCGCCATTTAGAGTTATGTTTGGATGCTATGGAAGACTTGGAGTTACCGTGGGGAAGTTTTCCCACTCATCTTGGATTGTGGGAGTCTGTATCGGCCTCGGATTCAATTTTAGATCGATTGGCGATTGTACATCGGTACTTGGAAGGTTCTGGATTAGATGCTTCGGACACGATCTTGCGGCGTCTTTCGGGGGTGAATGCGCCCGTTGCGGAACGCGCTGTGCGCGTGATTCGTAGAGATGAAATGGCGCATGTCCAATTCGGAAGCTTTTGGTATCACGAGCTGGCTCGTCAACAAGGGTTGGATCCTGGATTTGATTTTTGCTGTCGGCTAGAAAAGCTTTTTCATCGTATACCAAGACGTCTTGAACCGGTAGCCGCGAGCACTCGTTTGCAAGCGGGCTTCACTAACGAAGAGATTGAGGGGTTACAGAAGCTTCGACTGCGCTGGCTGAATGGTGAAGACAGGATTCACCCAAAAGCTTAAAAAGATTCGTCGTCTCGCAGATAGCGCCAGTGACCCTCAGCCAACTTACCTAGACGAACTTTGCCGATGCGCACGCGCTTTAAGCCCACAACTTTAAGTCCCACTGCCTCGCACATCTTTCGTATTTGTCGCTTCATGCCTTCTTTTAAAACAAAGCGCAATTGGTCTGAATTAACCCACTCAACATGGGCGGGGCGCAAGCGGCGGCCTTCAATGACCATTGAACCATCGCGCAGCTGACGCAAACCTTCTTCATTCAAATGACCAAGCACACGAACCAGATACTCTTTTTCTATTTCTGAATTTTCAACAATCAGCTTTTTTGCCAAAACTCCATCTTGGGTCATGACCAAAAGACCTTGCGAATCTATGTCCAAACGACCCGCTGGAGCCAAACCGCGTAAGTGAGCACGATTAAATACTTTACGGTCGCTAGGATCTTGCTGGCTTGCGGTGACGAGTTCGACCGCACTTTTGTAGCCCTTTTCTGGTTGTGATGAAACATAACCTTTGGGTTTATTAATAAGCACCGTGACTTTACTAGCCAATTGCTTTTTCCCAAGAGCAAGGATTTCGATCTTCACACCAGGTGAAACTTTCGCGCCTAACTGATTAACAATTTGGCCATCGACTTTAACTAATCCAGCCTCAATCAACCGATCCGCCTCTCGGCGAGAGCACAGTCCCCGTTCAGATAAAATTTTACTCAAACGCACAACTTCGTCAGACATACTTTAAATCCGTGGCTTCACTTATAAAGCGATTTTTGTGTGTTTCTTGCAATGCAACGCCTACTAGACAAGGTCCCAACTCGGTCTTTAAAAGCTCAGTGTGAATCCAGTTCACTATGTTTTCACCCGTTGCGGGTTCAATCATGGTGATTTCGCGCGCATGCAAAACCGACAAAATATGATTATGCACACAGATGTCGACCTGCTTCCAATCTAAACCCTCGCTAAAACTCACTTCCAGAGCGTAGCTATGTCCATGGCGTTTCTCCAGATGGGTGCGCAAGCTGTGCACTGACTGAAAATGATAGCGACGATTGCAAATCAATCGGCCCACACGTCCACCCATAGATCCTCGTACTCATGCAGTCTTAGCTTTACCAACTTTGTGCCATGAGCTGAAAAAAGCAGTTGTGCCCGATCAAACAAAAGCTGGGCCAAAAGCTCGGTGGTGGGCACTTTACCTTTAAATTCTGGCACCTCAAAATTCAGATGTTTGCCATCAAAGGGTTTGAGCAGCTCCGAGAGAATTTGATCCACATCAACCAGGTTTAAAATCATACCCGTAAGCGTGTTTACCGGGCCTTCCAAGTAGGCCTCAAGCTCGTAATTGTGTCCATGTCCATGCGGAGTAAAGCAGGCGCCAAAAACCTCTCGGTTTTCGACTTCAGACCATTCACTCAATTGGTAGAGGTGGGTGCAACTAAATGCACGCCTACGAGCTAGGCGAGTCCTCACAGATGAATGCCTCCATCCACGGGTAATACGGCGCCAGTGATCCAATCAGAATCTGAACTCAGAAGAAATCCCGCAGCCCGCGCGATATCCTCAGGCTGTCCCACGCGTCCAAGAGGTTGAGCCTCGGCGGAAAGTTCTCGGTTTCCATGAATAGGTGTTTGAACCAGTCCTGGGCAAATACAGTTCACGCGAATTTTTTGCGCAGCCCACTCGAGCGCCAAGGTATGAGTCCAGTTTACCATGGCCGCTTTTAGAGCAGAGTAGGCGGAGGTCCCAGAGACCGGTCTCAACCCCAAGGTTGAACTGATATTCAATACAGAAGAAGGGGCTGCAGCTTTGAGTTCGGGATAAAGTTCTCGGGTGAGGTGCACGGCAGAGAGTAGGTTGGTTTTAAATTGTCTCTCCCACACTTCATCCGTCGTTTGAGCGAAAGCGCCGAAATCGTAAATTCCAGCATTGTTAACGATTCCCAGCAAAGGCAATGAGTTGCTTTGTAACCATAAACGTATCGCTTCAGTGGCTTCGCGGATAGATCTGGAGTTTGCCAAATCAGCTTTAAAAAAATGAAAAACCTTTGGTCCAAGGGTTTTGGCTGCAGCATCCAGCTTGTCTCGATCTCTCCCGAGGGTAAAAACCACGTTTCCGTTGGCTATAAGGTTTTCGGCTATCGAAAAACCGATCCCACTTCCTGCTCCTGTAACTAAAAATGCACCCGTTCTTGACATGGCGAGCAAGCTAGCAAAGGGGAGGATAAAACTCAAGGCCGTCGCTGATTAAGGTCAAAGGAAGGGGGGTAAGACTCCCCCAGATTTGATATGGTATTTTTGATTTTTTAGGCGACCTTTTTTCGACTCATATAAGATTGAAATTTTTTGTCGAAATCAGGGGGACGCTCGCCCTTTTTATTAATTAGGCCTTCTTTAAACCAGAGAAAATGTTCGCTGCAAAAATTCATGCGATCTATTTTCTTGCCGCACTTATCTACACAGCAATGGCTTGGGCCCATTGCGACAACATTATTGTTATTTGCACCTGAATTTGCTTCTTTTTTTGCCATAGTGAAATCACTCCTATCGAGTCATGACTCACTTACTCTTTCGGCACCTCACGAAGCTCACTTAAGTCGAGCTGATTCAGTTCATTAAGGTCCCAACCAGTAAAAGCCGGGCTAGCCATTATGGTAAAATGCATTTCTCCCAAAGGAATTAGCGCATTGGATTGCAATAAACGCTCCACGGCTTGGCGACAAAGTCGTTTGCGCTCAGATAGGCCTTTGGTCTGGCTAAGGCGTTTTAAGAGCATTGAAAAAGTTGGGTCGTCAAAATGAATAAAATTTTCGGGATGATCTTTTGCAAATATCTCTAAAGCAGCTAAGCAGGGTGGCCGATCCAAACTGACCCCTTTGCCGAAAATCATTGGGGGGTTCGAGCGCAAGGAGCGCATAAACACAGCCTGCTCTTGGGCCAATAGCTCGATCTTTAAGCCCAGATTTTTACTCCACTGCCCCTGGAAGTATTCGGCTGCCCGAGCGATATCGTCTCCCCCCATGCGACTAAAATGCATTTCGATTTTCCCTGGCTGTATGGACTTCGGAAGGACTTTACGAGCCCGCGTAGGGTTGAACTCACGGCACACTTTTCGATCCATATAGGAGAGAGGCAGACTCGGGCAACCCGGCTGCGAGCGAGTATCGAAGAGCTTTAAGAATAACGAAAAATCCACGCCCTCCACTAAGGCTTGACGTATTTTTGGTAAATTTTTGAGCTGCGGGCCAAAGCCAATGTAATCAAAGCGGGCCATGCCAATTTGGTGAAAGCCTGGTTTCTGCCGCATACGCGGGATATCGGCAGATGGCACTCGGCGCAGGAAGCTCAGTTTGCCAGCCTCATAAAGAGTGGTCGCGGTTGCATCGCTGTCGATAAATACGGCTTCTGCTTCAGGGCGATTCACGTTTTCCAAATCAATGTAGTATTTGTTGCGTGCGAAACGTACTCGCGACCCACTTTTCCATTCTTTGATGACAAATGGGCCACTAGTAATCAGTTGAGTGGCCGAGTCACGGTCGGGGTAGC
The DNA here is from genome assembly GCA_038144835.1 of Bdellovibrionales bacterium. Taxonomy (GTDB): domain Bacteria; phylum Bdellovibrionota; class Bdellovibrionia; order Bdellovibrionales; family UBA1609; genus JALHOQ01. The sequence continues at coordinate 5,915 of JAYQON010000077.1, read as the reverse complement.
CACCGGTGGGAAGAGGGGACAGAGCGGGGTGTATTAATTTAAATTCAAACTCTGCGTCCTCAACTTCAAACTGGAAATCCAATGTGTCATCGTCCACCGCCGTCACTCCCAGATCCTGGGTTTTACGTTTTCCCGCCCAAATCAAGCGTGCGTTCTTGATGGTAAACAAAACATCACTTTGAGGGCTTGCGTTTTTTGGATCGATCAATCGGCGAAAAGAAGCTACGTAATCATTGGCGGTGATTCTGCGTCCATCACTCCAACGGTGTGTTTTTTTTAAGGTGCAGCGCAGATGTCTTTGGGTACGCCGGCAGTCTTGCGCCCCCTCTTTGAGTAAACCTTTTTTTCCATGGTACCGATACAGGCCTCGATAAATGGCATGAAACAAGTAATTTCCGCTCGCACTACTTGTTCGTTGCGGATCAAAATTTGTCGGTTCTGCAAATATATGAAAGCGAAAAGGCTCGGCTGTGGTCGAATGGCCGAGCGGATTGAAAATTAACGCCAGTATTAAAAGCAATAAAAGGTGCATAGGCGCGGCAGTCTGCGGGATTCATCATTCTCGGTCAATGGGATATTGGGCGTCTCAATTTGATGCACGAGAAGGTTAAAGTTTGTCTAGGCTCAAGTCGAAACGGATAATGATTTTATGGGTAATCCGTCAAGCCAACGTCCCTGGCTTATCAAAAGCTTATTTTATCCGGTGTTGGGGCTTCTTTTACTTTCTCAATTCAACAATTGTGGAGCTTATCAAGACCCCTCGACCAGTTCTGAATTGGGAAGTTTAGGCATTACCTGCGACAATGCGGCTTGTATCACACCAAATTTAGATCATCTTAATGTGAAGGCAAATCTACCGTCCGTTTCCACCAATTATGATGTTGCAGCTAACGTGGGTGAGTTCAATATCGGTGGTGATTGCAATGAGGGTGGCTTTGCAGACAACATCATTCGCTGGGAACTTTACTATAACAATGCACGGGTGCGAGATTCTGGCATGACTGGAATGATTTTATCAAGCCCCAGCGCCAGCGTGAACAGCCGCTGTATTAATGGACGATTTTTGCTCTATGTTAACCTGTTTGCCATCCCTCAAGACAATGTCAATCGTCAGGGACTATGGACGGGATCGGCAAGATCAGCCTATGATCTCTATATAGAAATCATGGTACGCAACAAGAGCACGGAGATCTATCAGCGCAACTCGTTCAAAGGCCGTACCCGAGTTATTTTACAGGCTATTTGAAGCCAAGATTTCATCAAAAATTTTTTGCAAACGTGGAATGGCATCAAGCGCTAGGTCGGGAAAATGCATACGTGTGAGTGGGAAATCGCGCAAAGCTTCCGGACGTTGCATGGGCAGGATGGAATCTAAATGTGCCAGAGGTGTATGCAAAACCCCAGCTCCCAGTCGGCGATGCACGCGCAAAGCATGCTCCGGAGCGATGAGTTCGTTAATCAGAAGAAGAGCCTCTTCTGCGCGCGCTGATTTTTCACCAACGGCCAGCACCCCAATTTCTACAGCTCCACCATCGTCAGGTAACAAAAATTCATATTTTGATTCGGCGCCAGTAAATCGGGCCGCATGGCTAGCAGGTAAAATCGCCCAGTCGGCCTTGGCCATGACTTCATCCAAAGTCTCAGGGATCGGAAGAGGGCGCACCATGTGGTTGGTAGCTTGAATAAAGCTGCGCATATCTTGGTCCAAATTCAGCTCATCTTCGCGGTTGAGCCGAGTCGCAATATCGAGACCCGTTAGGTTCATCAAATAAAGGACATTCAATTCATCGCCCCACACGGACAACCGATGGCTACGAACGGCTTGCTTTAGAGTCGCCAAAGGGGGGCTGGATGGGCTGCGTAAGATTCCGTACAAATTCCAAAACAGGGGCACGGTGTACTCAACTTGAGGGTCAAAAGGAAGATGCGTAAAATCGACTGCAATTTGTTTGAAGTGACTCAAGGTTTTTGGGTCGATTTTTTTTAACCAGCGACTTTGCGTAAGTCCCCGGACAACAAAAGAGCTGGCACAGACGACATCGACATTTCCGTCACTAGTTGCCATCTGACGCAAAAGCTCGCTGGGGCGGGCGTAGGTATACAGTTGAATGGGGGTGCCTATGCGTTGACTAATGACAGACAAATCTTCGGGATCAATCCATTTTTCCGAGCATAGCATCCGCAAAGGTGATTTGTCGGAGATCTCAAACTGCGCCACCCGTTCGCGCCAAATCCCGAAGGCAAAGCCCGAGATAAATGACACTGCCGCGAAAGCAAGAACAACTCTTATAAAACGTTTCACTTCCAAAAGGTTAAATGGTCAGCTCACGCGGGTCAAAGCTAACCTGAATCGTAGCCCCCTGAGCAGGAATATAATCGCCCTGAAAAATAATGCTGTTGCTTGACGGGTTGTAGACCCAACCGCCGTTGTTGGCCGGATTTAAGCTTGCGCTAGGTACACTTTGACCGTTGACCCAAACCTTGATGGTTTCGGGGATGGGCTTGCGATCCGCCAAAGAAAACTGAGTCGAAAGCTGGACGATAGACTGGGAGATCAACTCAAGTTCTTCAGCAAAGTTACCACACAGATTGCCTTTGACGCCGCCAGTGGCTTCTGCGAGTTGTCCCACTCTTGTGCCAATTTTCTGAGCACCATTGTATATGGAGTTCAAGCATTCCTGTGAATTGACGCTGATGGTGTTTACGCTGTAGCGCCGTTGAAGTCCGCCGGACTGAGTCAGTGAATCTAGAAACTCAACATACGAGTCGATGGTATGTAGAGGTCGGTCATAACGCTCATACATAGCTGTACCGTCATGTGAGAAATCATCCTCATCGGTCACAATAATTACCGATAAAAAGCTACCTTCGCGAACAAAGCTCGCGTTTAAGGGGCTTTCTAGAGCAGCACGCATACTTTGCAGGCTGCGTTCGTCTCCTTTCCCATCGATGCCCTGCATGGCATTGGTGACAAAGACGTTATTTAAATTGGGGGTTTCGGGAGTCAGTAGGCGGAATCCTGAATGTATCCCCGGCGCTCCGTCGCGAAACTGGGCAATCCAACCTTGCTCCTGCCCCTCATAATAGGCGGGCTGAGGGACGGAGTTGTAGTACGAGTTGAAGACAGGTAAGGAAAGATAGGCTTGTGTCGTCGTCACTGCCATCTGAAAATCCAACCCTTTGTCGGTAAAGTTATCTATAAATGAGGGAAAATTGTTGGCCAAATTCTCTTGCGAGGACTGCATGGAGCCTGAGTTATCAATCACCCAAAGAACGTCAATTTTGGCGTTTTGAGTGCCTGAGTTTTGCCGAAAAGTTTTGCTATCCTCCAGAAGTGAATAAGATGTACCGCCCTTAGAACAGGCGCTAACTGTGAGTATAAGCACTAGCCCCAAAAGACTATTCCTGACGGCCGTCATAAAGCTCCCCTTTTTTTACGGATTCCGCCATTAGTCTCTTTACCTACCTTTAAAGACCGTTGACGGAAATTTGCCGGTATTTTTGGAGCTTACATACAGCGCCCGACACAGGTCTTATCGACGATCGTCTTGCTGACTTTACGTTTTCTTAAGAAATTTGATTTTTTTCTGCTTTCGCGTATGAGTTTTTTAAAAAACGTCATTCCTTTAGACAGACAAGCTCACTGAAGAAGGGGTTGTTCTGATCTGAAGTGCTAAGACCACCCAGGGTGGTTAAAGGTTTATATTTTTTCATTAAAATGTAATTAATTCGCTACTTCGGGAGGTTCCATTTCGGTACACTTCCAACGCAATTCGTCAGAGGGAGTTTGGGATGAGGGGTTTCCTGATAATCAGCTTGGTTAGCGTGTTTTTGTTTAGTCCTTTGAGTGTTTGGGCCGAAGATCCCGACCCAGTGATTGAGACCACTGTCGCTAAAGTTCTTTCGCAAGCCTGCGAGGGACATCTTGATGGAAAAATGTTGGCCGAAGCGCAAAGCAAGTGGAGCGGGAAAACGGTAGTGCTCGACACTAACGTGATACTCAATGATCCTTACGCTTTTTATAAGTATCCGGGTGCAGAAGTCATAATTCCGATTACGGTCATAGAAGAAGCAGATGAAAAGAAAATAGATCTAAAGACAGGCAAAGCTGCACGCACCTTTTTTAAGGCTCTTGATGAAGTGATAGGTAAGAACCCTGATCCTCAAGCTGGAATCAGTTTGCCGCACGGGGCTCGCTTGGTGATTGAAGCTCGCGATTTTAATGATGTATTGAAATCGACAAATTTTAATCCCGGCAAGAAAGACAATCAAATTCTGGCGCTAACCAAACACAAACATGAATCTTTAAAAACCGAAGGGCGGCAAATTTTTCTGATCAGTGATGATCGCGCCGTGCGTGTTAAAGCGGCCAGCCTGGGAGTCGCGGCTCTGCCCTTTGAGTACGAATGGGTCACATCCGCGCAAAGTATCGAAAACCAGTTCATCAATGTTGAAGTTGGTGAAAGTCTGTTTGATGAGTTTTTGTCGGAAGGCAAGATAAGTCGTCCAGAGGGGTTAAACATTGCGCCGAATCAGTTTGTGATGTTGCGGAGCCCGAGCCGTGACGGCTCCCCTGAAACGGTAGCTCGTTTTGTTTATGATCGAGAAAATCCTAAAAACAGCGGGCTTCGTCGTTTAACTGATTTTTCCAAGCTAGGATTACCTTTTGGTCCAATGAATTTAGAGCAACACATGGCTCTAGATGTTTTATTTGATCCAACCGTAGAGCTTGTAATTATGGAGGCGTTTGCGGGGACTGGTAAAACATTTGTTACCTTGTTGGCGGCCCTCAGCCAGTTGAATACTTCCCGAAAGCCAGGAGGTACCCATGGCTATGGTAGCCTCATGATCACGCGTCCGCTTGTCGATGTTGGTCGTCAAAATAGCCTGGGCGCTTTGCCTGGGGATAAAGCCGCCAAACTTGAAGAAGACTTCAACGCCTTTTATGATAATCTGTCGCTCATTTGGGCAAAAATGAACGATGTAAAGCCAAAGGCGGAGCCACCTCGCCACAGCAGTTGGATGGATCAACGCGACCCCAATGATCCGATGTTATCAAAGCGTGAGCGCAGAGCTGTTTTGAATCATCAGCGTGAACAGCAAAGGCAGAAAGAAAAGCCCCAACGTCGACGGCGTTTTAATCCCTCCGAAATTTCTAACCTGGATCTCTTGCCGTTCACAAAAATGCGCGGTCGGAGTCTGCACGATATGTTTGTGATTGCCGACGAGTTCCAAAACACGAGCATTCATGAAGCTAAGACTATGCTCACGCGAGTGGGTGAAGGCTCTAAGATTGTAATTCTAGGTGACGCTACGCAGATCGATGTGAATTACCTGAATGAAAGAAATAACGGTCTTTCAGTTAGCGCTAATCTTTTTACGGCTGATTCGCTGTCTGAAGAGGAGCGCTCACATGTTGCGTTTGTGAAACTTAAAGAGGGTGTGCGGTCAGCTTTGGCTAAGCTCTCGGCCAAGGTTTTTGAAAATCCACACCCTGAACAGTAGCCAGCCCAAGGTCCTGTTTGCCCTCTGCTCACAGCATCGTGAAAAAATTTCTTGTTTTTAGATGAAATTAAATTCACGATCTAAGTTGTGGGGGGGCGATGGAAGGCAGGACACCTGGTTGAAGCAAGGACGCTTCACATCGCCTTTTTTAGGCTCATAATAAGACTTTAGACTAAATCGACTTCAAAGCCTTCATCTGCCGGTCTCAGTTTCACTTCAGGGCGCAAGCGCACAATTTGAGAATCGACTTCAATTATTTTTCCTAAACCTGTGATGTCATTGACTAGCGCATTGAGACGATGAATCCCCATTCTTAGGCGATGATAGTGTTCGGGACTAAATGATGACTGCCACAAAAGATCAATGACCTCATCAACGCTGAGAGGGCTTTTCTTGGACAAACCCTCAAG
>JAYQON010000076.1:0-14646 GCA_038144835.1 Bdellovibrionales bacterium | reverse complement strand
AGGAATCGACGCTAATGGTCTTCAAGTTCGTGATCAAACAAGATTGCGAGATGTTTTTTTTGATCATTCCAAACTGACATATGCATGTTTTCAATCGATTGAGGGATATGGGGTTTCTTTTCAAGCTGCAAATTTAATTGGGGCATCTATAGTTAAATCGAGCTTGCCCGGTACGGTTTTTTGCGGAGCCTCTGCGGACAGCTTTTCAATTCTTAACTCGAATTTGGTGGGTAGTCGGTTCTCTGACAGTCAAAGCGGCATTTTTAAGGCTCGTGCTATTAACGTTAGAGATTCTGACTTGAGTGGGTGCATTTTTTCTTATGCTTATCTCTATCGAGCACATTTTTCTGGCGATGATGCTAGCCAGTTATTGCTGATAGGGGCTGATTTTACGCGGGCAAATTTAGTGAATTCTTATTTTTCAGGAGATTTGCGGCGCATAATTCTGGATGATGTTGTGGCAGATTATGCACATTTTGTTCAGTGTGACTTAGATGAAGCTAAAATAAATCGCTCTGGCTTAAAGGGATCGACAATTATAAAATGCCGTTTGATAAATGCACACTATCGTCCAATTGCGAGCCCCGGGTGGATAGATCGCTGTCTTTTGCCGCCTGACGGTGAAGGTCAGTCAGGAGATTCGATTTGATTTGGCTTGCTCCCGGACCTTGTTCGATACCCAATTTTGTTTGGAGAGCTGTTCGGAGCGCAAACCGGCACCACAGATCAAAAGAATTTTTCGATATATTTTCTCAAACAATCTCAGATTTGGGGCGATTGTGTAAAACTGAGGGCAAGGTGGTGCTGTTGGCGAGTAGTGGCGCGGGAGCCATGGAGTCAGCGCTACGATCGATTTGTCCCGAGGGCAGTCGAGTTCTGGTTGTGACGGGAGGGCCTTTTGGTGAGCTCTGGCGACAACTGGCTGTATCGTCGGGTCTGATGGTCGATGTCTTGTCGCATAGATTTAATGAACCGGTAGAAGTGGCTAAAATCGAAGAGCAGGTCAAAAAAAATTCCTATCATGCTGTGTTGGTGTTGGCTTGTGAAACTGGGACTGGTGTTCTTAATTCCATTCAATCAATTGCGAGAGTAGTGTCTGGTCGTTCACTTTTGTTTGTTGATGCGTGCAGTTCTATCGGTGTCATCGATATATTAATGGATGATTGGGGAATTGACGTTCTAATCGGAAGCTCACAAAAGGCACTTATGTCTCCCCCAGGCTTAAGCTTTGTGGCGCTTTCAGCGCAAGCGATCAGCTCGCTGAGAAAAGATGATATAGGGTATTTGAGTTTGAAGGGAGAGCTTGATGCCTATGCTAAGACTGGGATTGGTAGGTTTACGCCGGCAGTGAGTCAGGTGTGTGCAGTCCATGAGACCCTTCAGTTTTTACTGCATCGTAATTATTTGTTGCCCTATCAAGAGAGAATGAAGGCGATTGGTGGCTGGATGAAAATAATGGGCCAGCATCTAGGTCTTGAGATTTTTCCAAAGGTGCCTTGTTCGGCTTTAACTGTGTACGCTCTCAATGAGGGCATGAAAGGGATTGATCTCAGAAAGTATTTGGAGAAAAGGGGCGTATTTGTTCTAGGTGGTAGCGATATGGTAGGTGATGGTATTATTCGTATTGGCCATATGGGGCGTATTTGCAACGCTGACCTAAGGCAATTTTGGATAACGTTGGTTGACGTATTGAATAGCAAAGGACTCTCTGAAGACGTTCACAAAAATGCTGACTTTCAACGTGATCTACTTGAAATTCCCGAAGACCCATGGGGGCTTTGGGACAAATAAAATGGTCTTATTGAGTTTTTTAATCCTTAAAAGCGAAACAAATGGATGACGTGCGCAAAGGCTTAAGTCAAAAGCAAGTCGCGCAACGCTATAAGGCATTTGGTCCCAACGAAATCCAACATGACAATTCTCGTTCTGCTTGGGTTGTTTTGGCCGAGCAGTTCAAAAGTCCTCTTGTAATTATTCTTATTTTTGCTTGTTTCTCCTCTCTTTTTTTAAATCAGGAAATGGAAGCCTTTGCGATAGGCGCCATTCTGATAATTAACGCCATCATAGGATTTTTCCAAGAATATCGAGCGGAAACAGCAATTGCCGCTTTGAAAGACATTACTGCTCCCCGCGCTAAGGTGGTGCGGGAGGGAAGGCCTTGCGTTATACTTGCAAGGGAGGTCGTTCCGGGAGATCTCCTCATGGTTGAAGCTGGCGACGTTGTTGCCGCTGATGCTGTCATTTTCGAATCATCTCGGCTGCAACTTAATGAGTCAGTGTTGACGGGTGAAAGCAGCCCAGTTTTAAAGGTAAACAGTTCTACAAAGCAAAAACCAGCAGATTCAGTTTATTCTGATGAACATCTTTTCATGGGCACCTCTGTGGTCACTGGTACAGCAATCGCTCAAGTTACAGCAACTGGGATGAAATCAGAGCTAGGAAAAATCGCTCATCTGATATCAACAGCTCATGCTGAAAAGACTCCGCTGCAAGTTCAATTAGCTGGCTTAGGTAAAGTTCTTTTATATATAACTATCTTAGTAGTTGCACTTGTGGCGGCTCTAGGTCTTGCCAAAGGTATGACCTGGATAGATCTATTTATTTTTTCGGTTTCATTGGCCGTGGCTGCCGTCCCAGAAGGATTGCCGGCAATCGTAACAGTGGCCCTGGCCAGGGGGGTACAACGCCTAGCAAAACAAAATGCATTGGTGCGTCGGCTTCCTAGTGTTGAAACTCTGGGAAATGTTTCGGTGATCTGCACAGACAAAACGGGCACTTTGACAACAGGAGAGATGCGAGTTCGAGATTTTTGGACCAAAAATTTCGTGGCATTGATAAAAGCAGCCGCCTCTTGCTGCGATGCTGAACTCGATGAGCAGGGAATCTCGGGAACAGGTGATCCCACTGAAATTGCGATTTTGGCTTCGGCTTTTGAGCACGGTATTTATAAAGATCAAATCGAACGAGAAAATCCCAGATTAGTTACCGAGCCTTTTGATTCAGGCTTGAGGAAAATGTCTATTCTAAGAAGAGACGGCATTTATTACGTGAAAGGTGCTGTGGAGAGCCTTTTGCCACTATGCCATTTGGATCCTGTGAACAAGGTGGAAATGCTAGAGGCCTTGGAAAATATGTCGTCATCTGGACTACGTGTGTTGGCCGTTGCATCTGGAGTACAGGAAGGAGATTTCATTTTCCACGGACTTTTGGGGCTTGCTGATCCACCAAGAAAAGAGTCGGTTAGGGCGATTAAAGAGGCGCGTGCAGCCGGAATCACTCCAATTATGATTACCGGCGATCATCCAAAGACTGCAGAGGCAATAGCGAGTGAAATAGGTCTTGTTCGCGATGGAGAATCTTTTAAATCGCGTGTGTTTGCTCGCGCAAACCCTGAGGATAAGTTAAAACTTGTGCGTTATTGGAAAGACCAGGGGGCTATTGTCGCCATGACTGGTGATGGAGTAAATGATGCCCCAGCTTTACGCGAGGCTCACATTGGCATCGCCATGGGAAAAACGGGAACGGAAGTGACCCGACAATCAGCTGATCTTATTATTGCTGATGACAATTTTGCAACTATCGTAACTGCTGTTCGAGAAGGGCGCGGTATATTCCAAAATATTCGCAAGGCCATCACCTATCTTCTAACAGGCAACCTTGCTGAGATAGTTTTGGTCTTGGGGTCTACAGCCTTAGATTTGCCCTTACCTTTGCTTGCTCCACATTTGCTTTGGATTAACCTTGTCACTGATGCATTGCCAGCGATGACTCTCATCATGGAGCCATTAGCTCCCTCGCTCATGAAAAGTCCTCCGCGGCCTGCCACAGAACAAATTTTGGGCCTTTCTGAGTGGTTGAGAATTGGTTTGATCGGGCTTTTAGAGGCTTCGATTTCACTGGGCCTATATTGGCACTTGTTGAAAACTGGTGATGCCGAGCGCGCGAGAAATTTAATTTTTTCGCTCATCGTTTTTAGTCAGCTCTTGCGCGCCTTTGGTGCGAGATCTCAAAGCAGGGCATTCTGGCAGCTTGGCTGGCTTAGTAATGTATGGTTATTGGTCGTCGTAGTCTTTACGGTTATATTACAAATGAGTTTACATTATTTTGCCGGGTCACGTGCGATCTTTGATTTGAGTCCGCTTTCTACAGACGATTTAATGATAATTCTTCCTTTGGCTTTCATTCCTTTAGCAGTCATTGAGCTCAAAAAATTTATTGTCAAACTGGGCCAAGATAATAAAGAATCCAGAAAGCAATCAGAACTATCAGAATGATTGCAAAAGCATCGGGTTCAATAATTTTTGTACGTTTCTCTACCTGATATAGTTGGCCCATTACAGCAACAGAAGAAGCTAAAATTACAGATAAACCAGTGAGAATATGATTTCGGGATACGGACCCAAGTAAATTGCCTTCGTGAATGAAGTCCAGAGGCAACAAAAGAATCATGTTAAAAGAGTTACTCCCAAAAATATTACCCACTGCTAAATCAAATGCACCCATCCTTACGGCTGCATAAGTAGAAACAATTTCGGGAAGAGACGTACATAAAGCCAACATTGAGGAGCCGATAAAGGTTTTACTCAGGCCAGTTACGGTTGCAACTTTGCCGGCTGAAAGAGCTAAGTGCGGAGCAGCAAAAAAAATCGTGACGGCACTGAGTAAGTAAAGTGTCACAGCTCCAAATAGTGATTTCCAGTTTTTGTCTAGCTTGGGTGGCTGTGGATGCTTTACAAAATTACTATCGTAGAAGATGAGTCGATATCCGAGAACGTAAAAGATAGCTATAGCGATAGCTCCCAAACCCACATCGCCCACATTCAGATTTGTAAGTTCGGCTCCTAGGAAGATGGCGATGCAAGCCAATACCGTCATGTTGATACTTACCGCAGCCGACAAAGCATGCTGGGCGCCAGCTCTTGAAAACATTTTGTTTGGATTGCGATGGGACAAGTCAGCTATAGCTAGAATTAATAAATTCATTAAACTGCTTCCCATGAGATCACCAACAGCGAGATCTGGCATATCGGCTTTGACGGCACTAATATCAACGAGCAGTTCTGGCAAAGATGTCGCGCCAGCAAGCAAAATACTACCCGAGAAAAGTCTACCGAAATTAGCGATCTGGGCAATTCGATCCGTTGCGCGAGTGAGAAAAATTGCAGCAAGAATCATTGCAGTTGCAGACAGACTAAATTGTACAAATAAAGGAATCACTTGGTTCCTCGAACTTCAGGGCCTTAATATAATCTAACGCGGACAGATAATTCGAGTCGTAAAGTCTAGATGGCCGCGATGCGCATCTATCTCGCAGTAATTGATAGATTACGAGTGTAGAAACGCGCAATATTATCCTTGATATCAAGCGTTTGAGGGGATCATCTTATGTTCAAGATAATCTTATTTTTTTCAGGTCTTTTGAATTCGCAAATCGCTGTCTCTCAGCAAGATCATCGGCCTCTTGAACTCGCTTATTTACAGTCAGACGATTTTAAAAATTTTCGAGTTGTCCATTCTGGTCAAGTCAAGGCTAATGACCACAGAATTGAATCGTATGAAGCGGTGGACGCTCTAGGAAGCTCGTATAGAATTTGGCTATACGACACATCCGATCGCTCGGCGGCTAATGGGCTATTGAAAGAAAAAATTCAGAATTTCCTGTCAACGTATTCAAATTTTAGAGAACCTTATTTTGCTTCAGTGACCAAATCAATCGAATGTCGATCTGAGTTTAAGCCGATGCGTTTAGAAGGCGAGAGCTCAGATGGTCCTAGAGAGCAATATTTGGCTTATGCAACCTTAAGAAATATAATTGGCGGCTGCAATTCTGATCTTTTCAAAAAAATTTCTGCAGTTTATTTTATTCAATGTGGAAAGCGAATTTTTCATTTGGCTAAAATATTAGACCAAAAAGTTGTAGATATTTATGCTTCAGGAAAAGCTCTGAAATCCCCTGGGCAATTCAAAAATAATTTTCCAACTCTTGATGCATTCCAGTGTATCAAGTGAAGCTTTTGTTTTTGATCACTGTACGGTGGCCTTAAGGTCTAGTAGCTGAAGTACCCTCTTTTGAATTGAGGGGCTCTGTTGAAGGAGTAACCATGAATATTGAAGAAATTGAAGTTTTCTTGGCAAAGAGAGTTCGTAATTTTGCTGCGAATGAAGATCCAGCTCATGATTTTTTGCATCTTTCGCGTGTTGTGACTACAGCTCGACGGCTCTGTGCTGAGGAGAATGCCATAGCGGAAATAGTAATCCCAGCAGCCTGGTTGCATGATTTGGTTGTCGTCCCTAAGAATGACCCGCGTCGATCGCAAGCCTCGCGATTATCTGCTCAAGCAGCTATAGAATTTCTCATGGAAATTGGTTACCCAAAAACCTACTTTGAGGCAATTGTACATGCAATTGAGGCTCACAGTTTTAGCGCCAATATACGCCCACAAACTATTGAGGCGTGTGTTGTTCAGGATGCCGATCGACTTGATGGGTTGGGCGCTATTGGGGTTGCCAGATGTTTTGCTACTGCCGGTATTATGAAACGTACTTTTTATAATGAAGAGGATCCCTTCTGTGAACACCGAGTCCCAGATGACTCACGTTTTACCTTAGATCACTTTTTTTCAAAGCTTTTTAAGACTGCAGAAACTCTTAATACCAAAAGCGGGCGCGCGGAGGGCTTGCGCAGAGTTATATTCATGCGTAATTTTCTTGAGCAACTGCGTGATCAAATCTGAATTTACCGCTGAAGAGCTGCGACAAGCGAATGTGCGCAGCCCTTACCATTTACATTATCTGGACAAAGACTCGACGGACAATCTGCTTAATGCGATTCCAGTGTTGATTTTGAAATCTGAGAGATGAATCTCTGTGCCTCGTTCATTTAAGTGATTTTTTATAACAAGGTGATGTGGGCGTAAAACTGTTCCCGCCCTCCGATAGTCGAGGAACTTAATAGTTTTCATTTTTTGTCCATTAGTGAAATAGTCAATTTGGGTGGGGAGTTCTAACTTAGTATCTATCCATATTTGGGCTTTTTCGTACGGACTTGTGCCCTCAGGTATTAGAGTTTCAAATATTTCGTGCGAAATGTCTGCCTCAACATTGTTACGTGTAAATCGAATTTTAGACTTGGGTATCACGGATGGATTAAAATCTTCATACCGCAACTCGGAGCCTAGAATGCCTCCATCTTTTTGGCCGGCTCCTACAATTTTGCGGGTTTGCTTGGATGACGGCAGATATAGCCATTGACTCTCGGTACCTTTTTTTAAAACACTCAGCAAGCTTGTGCCTTTAAGATCAGCGGGAGCCATCACTCGTGCAATCATTCGTTGTTCGTTACCAGCGCCTGCTCTCTGTATTTGTATCTCTCGCTCACGCTGGCTTCCGTCTGAATCAACGATTACAATTTTGACGTTCATTTCTTCGTCTCTTGTATCAAATTTCTGCATGGCCTTCTCAAAGCGCTCACGCGCCTTGGGCGTTTCAGCAGCTAAAAGCGAGCTTGAAAATAAAACTGCTACCGCCCCGCAAATCCACGCTTTTGTTTGGTGTTGAGATGTGTTCATCTGGTGACCTCCTTGGATCGATGGATGCCAAGAATTCCAGGCATCCATTTTAATAAACATGGAAGAAATAAAATATCCGCAGCTAGGCCAGCTGCGATTGAAATAAGCATGAACGCTCCAAGAAGCTTATTTACAGAGAAGCCTGCAAGCAAAAATACGCTGAAGCCACAAAAAATGACGAGGGTGGAGTGTAGGCAGCTTACGCCCTCTTGCGCCAGTACTCGTTCAATCAAATGAGAAAAGCGCCCGGCCCGTATGAACTCCTGAATGCGTGCTAGCAGGTAGACAGTATTGTTGAATGCCAAGCCCAGCGAAATTGAAAACACCAGCGCGAGAGGAGGTTTAATAGGTGTTTGGGTAAGAGCAAGAAATCCAATTAAAATTGCTGGTGGTACTAGATTTGGCAAACATGCAACCAAGGCCCACCGTAAACTACGAAATGCCAATACCAGTGTAATGCCAATAGCCAACATAGCCTGCCAGAAACCGAAGATGAGTCCTTGAGAGACGCGATTATTCGACGGATGCATATGATAGCCCATGCCAGCCTCTCTTACCTTATCTTCAGGAAAGAATTCTATGGCGCGGGCTTTGATATTCTGAGTCAGAGCCATCATTTGGTCCCCCGGGATGTCGTTCAATTTCAGAGCTAGACGAGCACTGTGCGTGTCTTGGCTAAGAAAGTGATCAAGGGGGTTGTTGTCCGACATCGAATATAACAAAATGATCTCTGCCACAGATTTTCTTTGGTTCATTGCCTTGTTATCAAATGTTTGTATGAAATCTGAGTAGCCAATCACTTGGCCTATTCCTGGCCAGGTTCTCAGTTCAGCTGACAATTGCGCGAATTTTTTTAACCTAGTCGGATCAGACCACGCTTCCGCATTGGATGCAGTTATTTCTAGCTCAAGAGGAATTAGGCCTCCTAATTTTTGGTCGATCATTTCTGTGGTTTTTCTGGATTCAAGATGCTCGGGCAAATCGTCAAAGAGGCGAGATCCCCAATTTAAAGCTGACAGTCCTGTGACTGCGATACCAGAAATCAAGACTGTTAAGATCACAACGGAGCGACGCCAGGCCAACAGGCTGTGGTGCCAGCGAGATTTCATTTTGGTCCATGATCTTGGTTTAGGTAGTGGCAAGATAAGACTCAACGGAATTGTAAAGAAAGACGTAAAAGCCCATGCGTACATAATGGTTGCGGCCATAACTTTGCCGTAGTTGGCAATTAGCACAATGTCACTGAGGGTCAGGGTTATGAATCCAATTGCCGTAGTAAGCGCAGACAAAAAATTCGGCATCAAAAGTTGTCGATGGCATTTTAAAATTTTTTGCCAGTTGGTTTGGTGAAAGCCTTCTTCGTCTAAGCGGAAAAGCATATGTACAATCTGAGATACAATTGAAACGGTAACTAATATTGGAACAGTGACTGAAAGAACCGTCAGTGGCCAACCAGCCAGAACCATAGTGGAGAGAACAAACAGATTGCCTGCAATGACCGTCACCATATTAATGATAGTTGAACCAATATCGCGGAACAGACTTAAAGTGAGAAGAAGAGTGATAAGCATCGCCAAGGCAACGAATCGAGTCATTTCACTCTCAAGTAAAAGCTTGAAATCAGATTGCAAGGCTGGCACGCCGCCGAGTTGGACTTGCAAACCAGGTAAGCGTTCATCAACCATCATTTTAACCTGCGCAAAAAGAGCATTCATATTGCTGACTTCTGCTGATTTTAACTCGAGGTAAATCAAGGTGGTCCGCAGATCTTTTGATAAAAATAGTGGGGTCATGAGGGCGTCAGTGCGAAATCTCTGTTCCCACTTTGAGGGAGCTAAAATATCAATAAGATTTCCAATTTGAATTTGATTGCGGTGAACATGAGCGCCGGGGCGATTAGCATAGCTAAGGACTTTGCGAACACCGTCAATAGAAGCCAGATGCTGAGTTAAATCCTGCAGTTCGCGCGCTCGCTCAGCCTTGGTCCAAAGGCTCCCATCTGCGAATGTTAAGACCATAACGGCGGCAGGGTTTTCTTCTAACCGGTATTTTTTCTTAATCGTTTTAGCAAATTCGTACGATGTGTCGTCTTTGGCAAAAAATTGATCAACGTTGTATTCAGTTTGTAAATGGGAAACATTTCTAGATATTATGGCAACGCCCAAGAGGCTCAAAACAAGTACAAGCCACGCAGCTTTTTTGACTCGGCGCTGTGTGTTTGATGCTGGGTATTTCTTGTAAGCTTCAAAGAATGTCACGTTTAGAGTTGTCCTTTCGCGGTTTGGTGGTCGCTATTATTTCGAATACATGCATCGCGTGGAACGCCTATGCATCTCAACTCAAAACAGATGTGCTCTTATATGTGCCGAAGCAAATGGTAAGGGCATCCGCATCTGAGTTCAAAGGAATCTTTAATCACGATATCGCTAGCGCTATCCTACCGGGTGAATTTCCGGCGCGAGTCGAAACTGTAACTTCCAATTTTAATTGGCAAGTCAAGAGCTTAGAACCGAAAGACAACGGTGCTGCAGATCTGGTCTTGACGGCCTCAGGCGCGAAGGCAAAAATTGGCGGCTTTCATATCGATAGCTTTGTCGAGCGAGAAGTTAATGGTTCAATCATTCGTGTACATTTGAAAGTGGATTGCCAAGACATGGTTGTTGAAGCAAGGCGATCCACTGATTTGATGGCACATGTACAAATCGACCAAAATCTGAAAATGCGAATTGAGCAATTGCAGTGGCCTCCTCAAAGTAAATTTTGGAAGGTTCGGGCGGCCACCTGTGCTGGTCCCACAGATATTTTGCCAGCTCTTGAAGATCATTTTAATAAGATGTGGAATACTTCTTCTAATCTGCGTGAGTACTTAATTAGTCAAATCAATCCGGAACTACAGTCTTGGCTAGATGATCGGTTGGCGTGGTCAGAATCAGTCAGTGAATTTGGCTCATCTCTGCAGATGAGAGGACGTGAATTTTTAGATTCCTCAGATGCCTGGATAGTGCGTTCTGACTTGCAGATCAATACGGGAAAAATTTGTCCAGCGTTCGAAAGTATTCGTCGTTTGCAGCCGCAGAAAATTGAAGCGGACCCTCGCGAGCTGCACGTAACGTTCTTGGATGAAGTGATGCCGATCTGGGCGCAGTGTATACATGAGATGAGTGGTTTTCGACGGCTCGATTATGCTAGAGATATTCCTCAGTTCGTCGATTTGATGGCTTCGCCTTCCGCAAAAGACGCTGTTTGGCCTGACCTAAATCGATTTTCTGAGCGAACTCAATTTGCTTTATACAGTTCGACAGCAGGTGCTTTTTCCATGCAACCGAGATCTATGGGACAGGGCCAAAAAGGCTCTCGCTCCATTTACTATTCTCTGTCAACCAATGCACTTTCTCGAATTCGACTGTCATCAACTCAGCGAGAGAGGCCGTATGTTTCTTTTTTCTCACCTATTCGAGGTAATGTTGAATTAAAAATAAACCCCGGCACTTTTTCTGTTCCCGGTCAGCTTCTGATTCAGTGGTCTGGCCAGCCACAAGTTAAACTGCGTCATCAGTTCGATGTTCGAGTCAGTAATGACTTTATAGATACTCGCCAACTGGATCCAGAATTACAGAAGGCAATGAAAGCCAAGGTTTTTAAAAAACTTTTGCGCCCTTTGCGACTGACAAGCTCTCGGCAAGTGCAAGTGAATGGAATCAAGAGAACGGAAAAGCTCATTTCTCTTCCTTTAGTTTTAACGAAATAAAATCTACCAATAATACATGAGTCCTAATTCGGCATTTGAGGTAGGTTTTAAAGAGCCTAGGATCGTTGCTGAAAGACCATCGATCTGCTGAAGAGAAAATTTGCCTTGCAACCTCTCGTTAATTCGATATTGAGATTCGAGCATAAGTGCATATCCATGATCATCAAAATCCATTATTGATCCAAGCATCAAAGAAAAATCGAGTCCCCTGGCTACACGAAATCCAGGCATCCAAGATTGGTCAAAAAGGCTTTGAGTTGAAAAAATTGACCTGGGTTGGCTGGAATTATCACGTTGAATTGCTGCCTGAACGAGAAAATTTAAATCCCAGCCACTTACGCTATGGGTACGCTCTATAGCTGCCACTGTAGTTACAGGCAATTCAATTTCAGCTCCTCGACTCGTTCGGAATGTCTCACCGTGTGCCAAGCGGAAGATATATCGGTCTGCTGAGTAGACCAAGCCCGCCCCCCAGATGCGCACGCGCTGGTATTGTGGGATTAAGTTTACATCTGGCCGCATTCGTAAAACACTTAAACCACCAACTATATCAAAATCGGCGACGACATTGATGTCAGGGTAAGTGGGCATACCTTCGAATGCAATCAGGTGTGCTTCTAAGGCACCCCAAGTGCGCCTGGCTCTAAATGCAAAATTATGATCGAAGGGATGATCATATTCTTCGATCTTTCCAAACTTTAAACGTAAAGGTTCGTTGGGAAATAGAGGAACGGCCCCAAGACGATAAAATTCATTAGCGTATGTTGATAACGAGATATCACGCGGTACATAGCGCGACTGCACGGGTGGTAGTTGATGTGGCAATTGTCGGGGAATATAGACAAATTCAACTGAGGTGAGCTCTCCGCTCCAGGCTGCATTAAGAGCAAAGGATCCAATTTTGTCGGGTGCAAATGGGTCACGGAAAGATCTGGGGTTTATTACATCTAACGGATTTACGATATCAGTTACCCCCCAATTGAAGGTATTCATACCTGCTCGCAGAGTCCATGCTCCCTGGTGTTGTTCATAAAAAGCTTCCTGGGGAATCAACAGAGAAGCGTCCTCAAACTGAGGGTAGGTAAAGTCATATCCCGCGATAAGCTTCATACGAGCGCGTGAATTATCAAAAACGATTTGCACTGCGGGCTCAGTGCGTAGGCGACCGGAGCTGCGTTGCATATCGGGTGGAGACTGCTCTGGCTCTGAGAAAAAAATTTGACCGGTGCCAATAATACGCCCGGACAATTCAACTTCAGAGCCAAAACAAAAAGCCGAGCCCAAGGACGCTGTGAGAAACAAAATTATAAACATAAGAAACCAGTTTAAGATGTTGGGCCCTGAATCGGAACTATAATAGTCAAAATTGACGCGCTTAGTGGACTAGCTGAGGCCTGCAATTGAAGAAAATGTGTTAATAGCATACAAAGCAAAATTGTGGATTCATGGAGAAGTATAATCCCTAACATATCTTTAGATGTAATGTGGAAAGAACTTTTATTCTATGATCTGAAAGTGAGTATTTATGCAAAAAAATCTTGTTTATGATTTACCGTTACGACTTTTTCATTTGGTGTTTGCTTTTCTCTTCCTAACAGCTTTTGGAATTGGAAAAATCTTTGATCATGAGTCTTCGGTCTTTGCCTATCATATGCTAGCGGGAATGACTTTATCCTTTGTGATTGTACTGAGAATTTTTTGGGGATTTTTGGGTACTCGTCATGCGAGGTTTACCAATTTTGCTCTAAGTCCAAATTCACTAATCAACTATTTTTTGACGATTATTTCAGGCGAAAAGAAAAGATGGTCTGGACATAATCCAGCTTCGAGTTGGGCTGCTTTAATTATGATGCTGATGGGTCTTGGTTTGGGCGTTTCCGGCTATCTTATGATTTCTTCCGGAGGTGGAGAATTTTTTGAAGAAGTCCACGAAATTTTTGGCTCTGTTTTTGCGATTGTTGTCCTTTTACATATCAGTGGCATCGTTCTTCATACCGTCCGTCATCGCGAAAACATAGCCTTAAGTATGATCAATGGAAAGAAGCAAAATGTAGTTTCAACCGAGGCTATAATTAACACGCGTCCATTGGTAGCTGTTGCATTTATTTTCCTAGTGGTTATTTTTGGTACAAACCTGTTGATCAACTTTGATTCACAAAATGGGACACTAAAAATTTTCGGGACAAGCCTCCAACTCAACGAAAGCGCAGAAAGCCGAGGCGACGAGCATCATCATGAACACGATAACGATGGTGAATCTGAGCACAAAGCTCACGATGATTAGGTAATTTGGGTTGGCGTAAAACCTTGATGTATCATCAAGGTTGAACTTAGATTGGAGCGTCTTCCTTATCTTTGATGGGGTTGGCTCTTTATTTTTATTGAAATGCGGTTATTGCTCATTCTCCCGTCTGCTTTTTAGCAAGTTTTTGAACGGAACTCTCAGCTCTCCAATTGAATGAAGTTCGAAATACGAATTTAGATGATTTCTTTAGCAATCGCCGCAGCCAATCAATGTAACACAAGATCACGTTCAACGGAGATAGATCTAATAATATTCAAATATTTTTTGT
The DNA here is from genome assembly GCA_038144835.1 of Bdellovibrionales bacterium. Classification (GTDB taxonomy): domain Bacteria; phylum Bdellovibrionota; class Bdellovibrionia; order Bdellovibrionales; family UBA1609; genus JALHOQ01. The sequence continues at coordinate 757 of JAYQON010000076.1, read as the reverse complement.
CTTTGGTTTCTCTGGTTGGCTACCGCGAGTCATTTTTTTCGGGATTTTTGGGCATCAGAAGTTTCTTTTTTAGGTACTAACTGTAGGTCAGGTGGCAGAGATTACGCCTGGCATGGGGAGGTCCCTTGTTGCAGATTTAAAATGGAGAAAGGAGCATCGTAAATGTTCAAATATTCAAAAAAAATTCTCATTCTACTCATTGGTCTTCTGTGTCTAGTGCAAAATTTGGGAGCGCTTGAACCAGATCTAAGGGACCTCGGTTTTTCGGACAGCGAAACGCAAGCGAATCCACGTCTACAAAGAAATTTGGAGGATCGAAGATTTTATCTACACCAGCATCAAATTTGGGGGCTTGTGAGCGTTAGCGCAATGGCAGCCACTTTGATCTCTGGAGGGGAGGGCAGCCTACCAGCAGAGCATCCATTTTTGGCTGGTGTATCGATTGCGAGCTATAGTGCGGCTGCTTACACAGCTTGGGCTGCACCTGAGCTCCCGTTAGGGCTCCCGTACGGAGGTTCGCTATGGCACAGGCGCCTTCTTTGGATTCATTTTCCCGGAATGATTTTAACTCCAATTCTGGGTTATCTAGCCGCAAAAAAGGTACAAAAATCTGAGGATTTAAACGGAATAGAAAAATATCACAAGGATGTGGCCGGGATAACAGCCGCGATCTTGGGGGTCTCTGCATTGTCTGTGACCGTAGAGTTTTAGGGGGAGCAAAAATGCAATTAGCAAGTTGGTTCACATTATTCATTTT
>JAYQON010000075.1:0-14790 GCA_038144835.1 Bdellovibrionales bacterium | reverse complement strand
AGACAAGACAACAATCGACTAACCCGATAGAGAGAGATAAGAACTCAATTGCCAAATCTACCAAAAACATCGACCGCCACTCCAACCGTGCTTTCGGATATCTCCCGACAATTGCGACTTAGAGCTCCCGATCGGCATGTGCATGGGTTTTACAGGCCAAATCTTTTTTACCAAGTTGAAATCTGTCAAGACGAAGCCCAACGCTGGGATATGCTGCTTTCTTCGCTGGCAAGTACTCCAGAGGGCAGAATCTTAGTTTATGCAGGTACCCGCCAAAGATGCGAAGATGTCGCCCAGGAACTCAGACGTACCTATAGAGACGTCGGGTTTTATCACGCTGGCATGACGACCGAGCAACGTCGTGAAATTCAAGAGCAAATGGATAAAAGAGAGCTTAGGATTTTAGTAGCAACCAATGCCTTCGGTATGGGGGTCGACTATCCTGATGTTCGACTGGTAGTGCACTTGCAAATGCCTGCGAATGTTGAATCACTCTACCAAGAAATGGGAAGGGCTGGGCGTGATCAGAAAATGGCACGTTGTCTTGTATTGTATTCCAAGCGAGATCGGGGGCTGCATGCCTTTTTTATCAATCAATCGACAGCAGAATCTAGAGTCATTCAACAACGCTGGCAGGGGCTTAACGCGATCACGGAATTTATTGAGAGCAATGAATGTCGCCATGGTGGAATTCTAACCTATTTTCGTGACTCTAACCGTATTCAGGAGTGCGGCCATTGTGACGTCTGTGCACCAAAATCTGAATGGATGGTGCGACCTCCTGAACCAATTACTCGCAAGCAACCTAAACAGTCTAAGCTATCCAAATCTTCTGAAGAAAACTCTTTTGAGCTTAAAGACTCGGACGCCGAAAGCCGTGCCTTAATATTGCGCGATTGGAGGCGTCGATTCGCCCGCGAAAAAGATCTTCCCGCCTTTATGATTTTCAGTGACCGCACATTGCGTGATATGGCCAATAAAAACCCATCCTCACTTGAAGATCTCAAGAGCGTTTATGGGATGGGGCCTGCAAAAATTGAGATGTTTGGCTTTTTCGTGTTAGAGGAACTCGGTCACGCCTAATGAGCATGACCTCCCGTTTTCTCAGCAAGAGCGTCAAGTCGGGCCTGTGCTCGAGCCAGCTTACGTTGAAACATTTCAATTTGATCGGACTCAAGTAAAGGATCCACAAGAGCTTCTTGTGCCTTACGCAAAGCCTGCTCAGCTCTTGCCTGGTCGATTTCTTCAAGTGACTCAGCAGTCTCGGCCAGAACAATCACGCCGTCAGGGTGCACCTCACAGTAGCCCCAACTCACGACAACTGAATCGTACTTTTCAGAGCCCTTGGTTTTATATTTAAGCAAACCTGTCGACAAGGTTGTCATCAAAGGCGCATGACCAGGCAGGATATCAAGCTGCCCGCGGTATGCCGGAACAATGACTTCCTCTATTTCAACATCAGTCACTAATTTTTTTTCCGGCGTCACCAAATTCAAAATAAACATATCACCCTCAAGTCAAAACCTTGGGTCGTCTGAGCCAACCTCCGACCCAAAAATTCAGAGATTCTACAATGCCAGTTTCTTCGCTTTCTCGAGAACCTCTTCAATAGTTCCCACCATGTAGAATGCCTGCTCAGGAACATTGTCATGAATACCATCGAGAATCTGACGGAATCCCTTTACGGTATCCTTGATATCAACATATTTTCCTTTGATACCGGTAAATTGCTCTGCCACGTTCATAGGTTGAGATAGAAAACGCTCAATCTTACGTGCACGACCGACAACCAACTTATCCTGTTCGCTCAATTCATCCATACCTAAAATGGCAATAATATCCTGTAATTCGCGATACCTTTGCAAAAGTGCCTGTACATCACGAGCCGTGCGGTAATGCTCTTCACCAACAATTTGAGGATCAAGGATTCGAGAAGTTGAGTTCAACGGGTGTACCGCTGGAAAAATACCTTTAGCCGCGATATCTCGATCCAAGTTGGTAGTTGCATCCAAGTGAGTAAAAGTCGTTGCTGGAGCTGGATCTGTGTAATCGTCAGCAGGAACGTAAACCGCTTGTACAGAGGTGATTGACCCCGTTTTGGTAGAAGTGATTCGCTCTTGGAGATTACCCATTTCAGTACCGAGAGTAGGCTGATACCCCACTGCTGAGGGGATACGTCCAAGCAACGCAGACACCTCGGCTCCTGCTTGAGTGAATCGGAAAATATTATCCACAAATAACAAAACGTCCTGACCTTCAACGTCACGGAAATATTCAGCCATGGTCAAAGCACTCAAAGCAACACGAGCCCGCGCACCGGGAGGTTCATTCATCTGACCGAAAACAAGGGCTGTCTGCTGAATCACGCCCGATTCCGACATTTCGTGGAAAAGATCGTTTCCTTCACGTGTTCGCTCTCCAACCCCAGCAAATACCGACTTACCTTTATGATGAGTCGCGATATTGTAAATTAGCTCCTGAATAAGAACCGTTTTACCAACTCCCGCACCACCAAAAAGACCAATTTTACCTCCCTTTGCGTAGGGGGCTAATAGATCGACAACCTTGATACCGGTCATCAGCATTTCGGCTTGTGTGGATTGATCTTCAAACTTCGGGGCTGGTCTGTGAATTGGCCACCATTCTTTTGCTTCAACCTTGGGACCCTCATCAACCGGCTCCCCAACAACATTGAGAATGCGATTCAAAACCGCAGAACCCACGGGAACCTTAATTGTCGACCCTGTATTTAAAACCTTTTCGCCACGAACCAAGCCATCTGTGGAATCCATCGCAATCGTTCGGACCACACGGTCGCCCAGATGCTGAGCCACCTCTAATACCAAGTTATTTTCCTCGGCATTGATTGCCTTATTAGTAACGCGAAGAGCGTTATAAATTTCTGGCATATCGCCATCGGGAAACTCTACATCCACGACTGGACCCATCACCTGTCTTACGTAACCTGACTGCAATTGCATTGGCTCTCCTATTTATCCCTTAAGGGCTTCCGCACCACTCGTGATCTCGATAAGCTCGGTGGTAATCGAAGCCTGACGAAGTTTATTGTATGTCAAAGTCATTGAGCGGATCATTTCGCCCGCGTTCTTAGTCGCACTCTCCATAGCCGCCATTCGAGCGCCGTGTTCAGCAGCAACGCTCTCACACATTGATCGATAAACTTGCACTGCAAAATGCTTCTTAAGTAAGTCATCAATAATGCAGTCGGGTGCTGGCTCAAAAATCAAATCCTTGGAAAAGGCAGTTTTGCCTTCTCCGTCGACCAAGTTTGCAGCCGTGATGTCCACGGGTAGAAGTTGTTCTGTCACAATATTCTGCTGAATTGCCGACTTAAACTCATTGTAAATCAATAAGATTGAGTCATATCCTCCAGAAGTGAACCCATCCATCAGGCGCTGGGAAACCTTGCTCGCCATTGGATAAGACACCTCTCGCGCTAGGTTGAGAATAGTGTCGACACCATCTATCTGGCGAGCCTTAAAGAAATCGGCCGCCTTGCGCCCAATGAAAAGGAAATCAAGCTTTTCATATTTCGCCACATTATCTCGATAGAACTTGTGCGCAAATCGATTAATGTTGTTGTTGAAACCACCCGCCAAACCACGATCCGAAGTCAAAACAACCAAGAGTACCTTTTTAGGTTCTTCTTTTGTGTTCAACAACGGGTGTTCGATTCTTTGAGTTGTAGCAACGTCTGCAATAACCGATAAAATCTGCTTAGCAAAAGGGCGCAGATTTTGAATATTCTGCTGCGCCCGACGCAGCTTAGCCGCAGACACCATTTTCATGGCCCGAGTGATCTGCTGCGTATTTTTCACGCTCTGAATTCGGGTTCGAATATCCTTTAAGCTCGGCATAATCCTTTTACTTCTGCTGAGTAGGTTTGAAGATAGCCTTGAATTCGTCTAAGGCGCCTTTGAGTTCAAGCTTAGTGTTGTCATCCAAAGCTTTTTTGTCGCGAATCTCAGACAAAATCTTGCTGTATTTTTGCTCCAAGAAGTCCATCAGCTCTTTTTCAAAACGACGAACATCTACTTCTGGTATCCAGTCAAGATAACCGCTAGTTGCTGCCCAAATCATCGCTACCTGCTTTTCAACTGAATAAGGTGAGTACTGGGCCTGTTTGAGCATTTCCACCAATCGACGACCTCGACCTAGCTGAGCTTGTGTAGCTTTATCTAAATCTGAGGCAAAGGCCGAGAACGCTTCCAATTCACGAAACTGTGCAAGCTCCAGCTTTAAGGTGCCCGCGACCTGCTTCATTGCTTTGATTTGGGCAGAACCGCCGACGCGAGAAACTGATTTACCCACATCTACGGCAGGACGAATACCTTTGTAAAAGAGTCCACTCTCCAAAAATATCTGCCCATCGGTAATCGAAATAACATTCGTCGGAATATAGGCCGAGATATCTCCAGCCTGGGTCTCAATGATCGGCAGAGCCGTCAAGCTTCCTCCACCCATTTTATCTGATAACTTTGCCGCTCTTTCTAACAAGCGACTGTGTACATAAAAAACGTCGCCAGGATAAGCCTCTCGGCCTGGTGGACGTCGAAGGAGCAGAGATAATTGACGGTAAGCCTGCGCCTGCTTAGTTAAATCGTCGTAAATAATGAGGGCATGGCGACCAGAATCGCGAAAATATTCTGCCATTGTGCACCCTGCATATGGGGCGAGAAACTGCAGAGGGGCAGGATCTGATGCGGTTGCTGCGATTACTGTTGTGTACTCCATAGCTCCAGCGGCCCGTAGCTTTTCAACAACCTGAGCCACGGTCGACTTTTTTTGACCGATGGCTACATAGAAACAATGAACATTTTGGCCTTTTTGATTGATGATCGTATCAAGAGCGATCGCCGTTTTTCCCGTTTGACGATCACCAATAATAAGCTCTCGCTGACCACGACCAATAGGAATCATTGAATCAATAGCTTTGATACCGGTCTGCATTGGCTCGTGAACAGACTTTCGTGCCAAAATACCTGGCGCCTTAAGCTCAACAATTCGACTGTGCTGAGTTTCAATTGGGCCGCGCCCGTCGATAGGTCTACCCAAAACATCGACCACACGGCCGAGAAGAGCTTCCCCTACGGGGACCTGAACGATCCGCTTCGTTCGCTTGACTATGTCTCCCTCGCGAATGTCTCGGTCATCACCAAAGATAACGACACCTACAGAGTCAGTCTCTAGGTTCAAAACCATCCCAAAAATCTGTCCGGGAAACTCTACGAGCTCGCCTGCCATGGCTTTTTCTAAGCCGTACACACGGGCCACACCATCGCCCACAGACAGCACGCTGCCTGTCTCGCTGACCTCGATGGTCTTATTGTAATTTCTGATTTGCTCTTTCAAAACCCGACTAATCTCGTCGGCGCGAATTGTGGTTTCCATGTTAATGGACACTCCTAGTTAATTGCTCGTTTATTCTGTTCAAATGCGAAGTAAGGGAATCGTCAAAGGTAAAGCTACCAACCTCGGCCACTAAGCCTCCAAGAAGAGAGGGGTCTTCCTTGTAGGTTAAAATGACTTGTTTTTTTGTGGCCTTGCTAACCAGCTCTTCTATACGCTTACGCTCGTCCGGGCCAAGAACCGTAGCCGACCTGACTACCCCACGAGTCACACCGTGCATTTCATCTGCTATGGATTGATAGGATGCTACGACATCAATAAACAGAGGTAATCGATTCTTGCGTGCAAGTAAAAGCAAGAAATGGTGAAGAGCCTGATTCAGAGCAAACTTTTTTAGCGCCCCATCAAAACACTTAACTTTATCTTCCGGTCGAACCAGAGGAGAATTTATAAATTCGCTTATTGTGCTATCCGATCGAAAGGCGTCTTCGATAAAGCGCATTTGATCAAAAATAAGTTCTTGCTCATTTTGTTCTTTTGCCAAGCTATAAAGAGCCCGCGCATAGCGGCTGGCCAGAATAGTGTTCCTCATCCGCCTACCACCTGAATCTTTTCAACAAATTCATTCTGAAGCTTCTTTTGTTCGTTACTGCCAAGATTTTTTTGCAAGTTATCACGAGATTCTGCCAAGGCACGAGCTAAGAGCTCATGTCGTAACTCTCCTTTAGCCTTATCGACTTCTAGGGCGATTGTTTGTTTGGCTTCTGCTTCAAGTTTGCTTGAAAGCAATTTTGCATCGTGAATCATTTTATTTTTTAACTGCTCAGCTTCAGCTTCGGCTTTAAGCAGACTTTGCTCGGCTGTTGATTCCAATTGTGTAAGCCGATCTTTAATTTCTCGATGACCTCTCTCTGCCTGACGTTTTGCCGCTTCGGCCTTATCTACCAACTGAGAAAATTCGCGAGCACGATTAGCAAAGTGAGCCTGTATAGACTTTCTTAGGGCTAAAAATAGCGCCAGAAAGAGGACCATCAAATTGAAGGCTTGCACTCCTACCGAAGCCCATGGAACTGCGTGGCTAGCGGCGTGTGAATTTTCCGCGGCCTCGGCAATCTGCGTTGAAAAAAGTAGGATACTCAAGCTCTGTTTAATCATGGCGCGAGCTCCTTGCCTATTAATTGTTGATTGATCAGCTGAGCAACTCCAGGGACCTCTTGCTTTAGTTGAGTGCGGACTTCCTCGATATCTTTCTGCACGCGAGAGCGTGATTGGTCCACCAGTTGCTTGGCCTGGTCCCGCGCCTCGCTGATCAAGCGATCATACTCTTTCGAGGCTTCAGAGCGATTTCTGTCAAATACCTCTTTGTATCGCTCGTTCAGTTCACGCGCTTTCTGGGCAAACTTTTCTTCAAGTTCGCGGGTTTCTATCAAGTAGCGCTCAGCGAGTTCGGCTTTTCCAACTGTACGCTCATTGCGCTCATTGTAAGCAACGAAGTAGGGATCGAATAGGAGGTACTTCAGAGCAACAAAGGAAACAATGAAAACTCCGAGTTGTGCAGCGAGAGTCGCGTTGACCCCCAGTGATTGTAGTAAGTCCATGTAAATGGCGTCCTTAATGAGAATGGTCGCCAATTTATATATGCGACCTAAACGGCTGTGTAAATTAATTCTTAGGCATGTATGAGGCGCCTTCGAACAAAACCCCTTCGTCAATCCTTAAGGACGGGGTGGTAACAGTCCCCTGAAAAATTGCCGGCGGATGCATAATTACCCTGCGGCGCGCGAAGATATTACCCTTTACAGCTCCCGAGATGATAACTGTTTCGGCTTCAATTTGTGCTTCAACCTGAGCTCCTGGATTAATTACAAGGGTATCGTTGGTGAATATTTCTCCGCGAAAATGCCCGCCAATACGCACCGTTCCTTCGAAAGTAAGGCGTCCGTCAAATGACGCCCCTTTTTCCAAAAGCGCGGTTACAGCTGACTCCCTGTTTTCTAGTTCCGCCATGAATCCCTCAGGGTATCGACAATTTGATTCAATTCGGCATCCGAGTAAAAGTGGACCACAATTCTGCCTTTTCCATCAGAGTAATCTAAATTGACCTTCGATCCGATAAGCTTTTGCAGCTCTTCTCCCAAATTTTTGGCTGCACTGGCGCGAGCTTCATCTTGATCAACATCTTTTTTTGCACCGATTTTCGCGCTAGCAACTAGCTTTTCCAGAGCACGAACACTTAGATTCCCATTTTTTGCCTTATTGGCCAGTGCCTCTTGAATCTTAGCATCGCTTAGACTGAGCAAAACCTTGGCTTGCCCCAGTGATAACTCGCCGCGCGAAAGCATTTGACGCACCCCTGGCTGAAGCTGAAGGATGCGCAGAACGTTGGTCACAGTAGCGCGATCCTTGCCTACTTTTTGGGCCAACTCTTGTTGCGTTAAGTTATATTTTTTAATAAGGAAATCATAGGCTTCAGCTTCCTCGACAGGGTTTAAGTTTTCTCTCTGAATGTTTTCTATCAATGCGAGCTCGAGCACTTCTTGTTCGCTGCTCTCCTTGATGATTGCGGGAACTTCTTTGAGCCCTGCAAGTTGGGCTGCACGCCATCTGCGCTCTCCAGCAATGATCTCAAACCCGTCGTCTTCAGCTTTTCGGACAAGAAGCGGCTGAATAATCCCTTTTTCTCTGATGGAGCCAGACAGCTCTTGGAGCGGTTCTTTTTCGAAAATTTGTCTGGGCTGGTTTGGATTTGGCCACAATTTCTCAATTGGAATTTGCCAGATTCGAAGGTTACCTGGAATTTGCGGGGCAGCTGGCTTTGGTGGTTCAGAAGGTACGACTCCAGATATAGATGCCTCAATTTCTGCACTAGGCGAGACAAAACCCTGCTTTAAAGCTGATTCCTGTTGGCTAGTCAGGTCTTTGGTCAAGCTTTCGAGAACCTTTTCCGCCGCCGGGGTAGTTTTTGAAAATGCACCCTCACTAGTTGCACCTAAAAGACTTCCTAACCCTCGGCCTAAGCCCTTAGTCTTGTTTTGTGTTTTTGGTGGCTGAGTGGCTTCAGACATGAGCCTCTCCGTCCAAATCTAGTTCTCCGGTCGGCACGCTTAAATGCTCTTCAACTTTGACATAAGCTTGGTGCGTCAAACCAGCAACGCTCGGAGTAATGGAGGCTTCACCGTAGACTCGCTGGTTAAGTTCAACCGCCAATTCCTTGTATTTTTTTGCCCCAAGGGACTTTGCGTCGTACTGGAAAATTGTCTGTCCATGACTGGGAGCCTCACTGAGACGCACATTCCGCGGAATAATTGATTCAAAAACCTTATCGCCAAAATGAGAACGAATTTCAGATACAACCTGATGCGACAAATTATTGCGCGCATCAAACATAGTCAGAACAATTCCCTCTATTCTCAATTCCGGGTTTAGACTCTTTTTAATTAGACCGGCTGTATTGAGAAGCTGGGACAGCCCTTCAAGAGCATAGTATTCACATTGTAGAGGAACTAAGAAGGTTTCGGCCGCACTCAAGGAGTTAACAGTTAAGAGTCCAAGGCTGGGAGGGCAGTCAATAAGGACGTAATCATATTGACCGGAAACTTCGCTTAAGGCTGCTTTTAAGCGGTATTCTCTTTGGGGCATATCTACTAGCTCAATTTCTGCCCCGACTAAATCTGGGTTGGCAGATACAATGTCGAGATTACTCACCTGAGTATTCTGGATAGCCTCATGAATACTCTTTTCGCCAATTAAAACCTGGTAAACATTGTGTTCTTGATTTTCATATCTCTTGACCCCAAGGCCGCTTGACGCGTTGCCCTGAGGATCCATGTCTACAATTAAGACGCGCCGCCCTATTTCTGTAAGCGCTGCAGCAAGATTTACCGAAGTGGTTGTTTTACCGACTCCACCCTTTTGGTTCGCCACACAGATTATCCGTGCCATGCACACCTCGTTGTTTGACTCAATTGTTATGCAAGCTCTGCCGATTGTTCCACGTAGAACAGGGAGAGTAAAGCCAAAATGAGGCGTTTTGTTCTGATACTCATTAGCACTTCCATCTTGAGTGTAATCACTGCTTGTTCAGGAGAGGACCCTCAGCCTGAATTGCGCGATAAGGTCTTCGAAGATCTTTCGAAGAAGGCCAAGGCGTTTGAAGGCGAACAAAAATCGACCGAAGCAGAAGTTGAGGGATTGAAGGTATCTCTAGGAAAAGCAGAGCCTAATTCGATAGAAGGAAGAGATATTCAGAAAAATTTATTAAAGGCACAAAGAAAGCTCATCAAAGCGAGTGAACTAGCCAAGTATTACAAAATACGCGCTGAGCGCCGTCGCTTGGAGGCTCGGATTGAGTACCGAAAGGCATTTAAAAAGGGTAAAGGGGATGAGTGGCCGAATGCGAAGACATTTCAAGGATATGAGACTATGAACCGCCTGCGTGAAGCTAACTTGAACTGGAATAAAAGGGTCCCCAAGCTAGCAGATAGACTTCACCAACGCAAACCCACGTCTTCCAGTTCCTCTAAGCCAAAACAGGGGCATTAACGCAAGAATTCTTGCAAATGTTCCACGTGGAACCTTCATTTTGCCTTATTTGTCACGACCAGAGCCCGCTTAGCCAGACTAACCGGCAGTGAATATTCACCAATTAGCTCTGGTTTCCAGACGGAAATGACTTGTGAAGGTATCTCAGCTATCTCATTGGACCAATTCATGCCCTTCATATGGTAGATGGTTCCTGGTCCTTTAAAGAGCCGATTGCAACCCAGTATTGTCTTAGAAATTGTCGCAAACCCTCTCGAGATTGCATAACTCACACCAACGTCAGTCAAACTTTCTATTCGTACATTCAAAACTTCAGCATTCTTTATTCCCAAACTGTACACGACATGCTTGAGGAACTCGGCCTTGCGGGCATCCACCTCAACCAGAGAAAAATTAGTCTGCGGTAAAACCATAGACAAAAGAACACCTGGCAAACCGTTTCCCGAGCCTATATCAAAGATTCTGGGACCCACTTGACGTTGCTTCAACAGCTCCGCAACAAATAAGCAGTCTGCAATATGAACTTCATCTGCGTCCCGCTCGGTTGCTCTTGAAATCAAATTCAAGCGAGAATTAAATTTCAATAATTCACTGTGATACGCCTTCAACTTTTCTACGATTATCTGATCTAAATGAGGAAACCACTCAGGTATACGCCACAGCGCATCATTAGTCTCTTGATCTGTCTTCTCTGAAGTACCCATCGCGGTTTGTTTGCCTAAAAAACCAGCGGAATATCGGGTGGAACTCAAATTAAGACTCCTGCTTCTGATGATAACTCTTCAAAAAAACCAAAAGGGCTTGAATTGCGGAGGGGTTAACGCCGCTAATCCTCTGAGCCTGTCCAAGTGATCTGGGCCGCACATTCTCTAGCTTTTCGATTTCCTCGCACGACAGACCTCGAACTCTTCGGTAGTCGATCGAAGTTGGTAAAGCCTGCTCCTCCATTTTCCTGGCCTGATCGATCATCTCGTTTTGGCGCTTAATATAACCAGAATATTTGACATGAATCTCAACGGGCCCACTAATTTCCTCGTCAGAATCAATATCCAAACCCAGTTCTGATAAAGTACAACAAGACACTTCCTCACGTCGCAGCAAGTCTGCTCCAGAAGTAGGTTTATTAATAACTGTAGTCCCGAGAGAAGATAGAGCCTGTAAGGTCTCAGGTGTCGGAACAAATACATGGGATTCAATTTTATTCAGCAATTCACTACGTCTTTTCAACAATTGCTCCATGTATTCTAACTGACCCGAATCCACTAAACCCGAGGCGCTCGCAACATCACTTAACCTCTCAACTGTATTATCTTCTCTGAGAACTAAGCGGAATTCTGCCCGAGATGTCATCATCCGGTAGGGCTCGCGCGTGCCCTTGGTGACCAAGTCATCAATCATCACACCCATGTAGGCCTGATCACGCCGCAAAACTAGCGGCTCTCGACCCAAAACATTTAATGCCGCGTTTGCCCCAGCCAATAATCCCTGAGCCGCAGCCTCTTCGTATCCGCTCGTCCCGTTGATCTGTCCAGCCAAGTATAAACCGGGCAGTCTGCGAGTCTCAAAAGTGTGTTCTAACTGGGTTGGTTCAACAAAATCGTACTCAACCGCGTAGCCTGGCCTTAGTAAGCGTACATTTTCTAGACCAGGAATTGTGCGCAAAAACTCATACTGCACATCCTCCGGCAGACTGGTGGAAATACCTTGTAGGTAGACAGAATCTGTATTCAAACCCTCGGGCTCCAAAAACGTTTGATGTCGGTCCTTATCTGCAAAACGTGTAATCTTGTCTTCAATACTTGGACAGTAGCGAGGTCCGATCCCCTGAATAACACCTGTAAACATGGGCGACCGATCTAGATTCCGCCGAATGATTTCGTGTGTGGCCTCATTTGTATAACTCAAAAAGCACGCAATTTGAGGCAAAGATAAAGAGCGAGGACTGCGAACACTAAACGGAAAAAATTTATCATCTCCCCATTGCGGAATCGTCTTTGACCAATCGATACTGTCCCTGTGTAGGCGCGCAGGAGTGCCAGTTTTCAACCGATTTACTGTGAAGCCTAGATCGCGCAGTTGATCTGATATCCCTTGAGTCGCCTTGTCGCCAACACGACCTCCAGAGAAACTTTCCAAACCAATATGCATAACTCCGTTCATAAAAGTTCCTGTGGTAATCACCACAGCTTTCGCTGAAATACGAACTCCATCTTCGGTGATAACTCCCTCGCAGCGACCTTCCTCAATGATGAGACCCTTAGCTTCTGATTGAACCAGTGTGAGATACGGCGCTGATTTCAAGATCCTGGCCATATAATCACAATACAGATCCTTATCACATTGAGCTCTAGAGCCTCTTACCGCCGGCCCCTTCCGAGCATTGAGCCGTTTAAACTGAATACACGTAGCATCAGCAGCCATCCCCATAGCGCCACCTAGGACATCGATTTCCTTCACCATATGCCCTTTACCCAAACCGCCTATTGATGGATTGCAACTCATATAACCAATCCGGTCCAGGTTTGTCGTTATCACGCATGTGTTCAATCCCAAACGGCTACCTGCTAACGCAGCTTCAATTCCAGCGTGTCCCGCACCGACCACAATCATATCAAATTTGTTCATAAATTTATTTACCTAAACAAAATTCTGAAAACACTCGGTCCATGACCTGATCGTCAAATGTCATTCCCAAAATCTCATACAAGCTCTTCAAAGCCTCTTGAAGTTCTAAAGCGATAAGGTCTGGACTTTGACCTGAAAGCAACAGTGGGGTGGCTCTCACCAAACTCTCGCGCACCCGTTGTAAACCCGTAAAATGGCGCGCATTGCTTACGACTGTGGAGTCCTCGCTTATCTCCTGCCGAATCCGTTCCCGAAGCCAGGTGCGGAGATTCTGAATTCCATCTCCGCGCAGGGCGCTAATATTCAGCACTCCGAGACTCATTGGCTCACCAGGCAATTGCAATTTAAATCCAAGATCTGATTTATTGTAAACTATTGCAGTTTTATCCCAAGGAATCCTCGACCAAAACTCAGCATCTTGACTGCATTCACCCATTGCACCATCGACAACATACAAAACCAAATCCACAGATTGAAGCTTATCTAAGGTCCTTTGAATCCCAATCTTTTCAATTGGGTCATCGCTCCGGCGTAATCCCGCTGTATCCATCACCGTGATATTTATACCTGCCTCAGAAATATGGGTTTCTACGAAATCCCGAGTCGTACCTGGCAAAGGCGTAACAATGGCCCGTTCCTCACCAGCTAAAGCGTTCAACAAACTGGATTTTCCAGCGTTTGGCGCACCCACCAACGCGATTTGAAACCCAGAAGTGACTATACGTCCCTCGCGGTAACCGCTCAGCAATTCATTAACCTGCTCGAGTTCCTCTTGCACCACTGTAGCTAACTCCGAATGAGAGGAGATCTCAATATCCTCAGAAGCAAAGTCAATATTAGCCTCGAGGTGAGCCAAAACCACCGTCAGTCGATCCAGTATAGACCTGAGCTTTTGCGATAAATGGCCCTGCAATTGCCGCATCGCCAACCGTGCCGCACGCGAAGAGCGACTTTCTATCAAAGACAGCACACTTTCAGCTTGAACCAAGTCCATGCGCCCACTCATGAACGCTCTATACGTGAACTCACCGCGCTCAGCTGGCCGTGCGCCAGAGGTAAGAAGTGCAGCTAAAATGTCGTTAATAATGATTTCACTACCGTGACAGGAAATTTCACAACTCTCTTCACCGGTAAAGCTTCTTCCCTCGGCAAAGTAAGACACTAACACCTCATCAAGAGGCTGCTTACTCTCCGGTTTACGAAGTACACCGTAATAAATTTTATGAGACTCCAAATGATCGGGGAGGAAGGCGGCTAGCTTGCGTGTGATTGCCGCCGCCTGATTTCCGCTGATTCTGATAACCGAGATGGCCCCTAACCCGTGCGCCGTGGCCAGTGCGCAAATGGTGTCTTTATCGCGCCCCAAAAGCCTCATCTTGGTTATCAGGATCGCTTCCCAGCGATTCCTCTCCATTTTTTATAGGATAAATTTTTATTTTCTTAAAATGACCTTCACCAATTGATCGGCTCTTCACTCGCCCATCCTCAGCTAAGTACTGATGAATAACCTTACGATCCTTAGGCGGTAGAGCCCGAAAATACACCGATTTACCTTTAGTCAGCGCAATTCCCTTGAGCTTCTCAGCCAAAGCAATCAGCGCTTCATTAGCTTGCTCACGAAAATTGGAACAATCCAAATTCACATTAATATTCTGCTCAGGCATTTGATGCTGCAAAGCCCGGCGCACATAGAGTTGAAGAGCATCCAACAGCTGTCCCTCTTTGCTCGTTAAAAGCTCTTCATCGTCTCCATAAACATCAATGTTTATCTGGCCCGCTTCTACCGACTTAACATCAAAAGAGAGATCAAATTTTCCTAGCTCAATAATGTTGTTCATGAGATCAGCAACGACTGACTCAGGCCCACTCTCTTCCTTTTTCTTCTTTCCGAAAAGTTTACTAAATAAACCTGTCATTTCCATCTCCTCATCGGCTTACTGCTTAAGATTTGAAACCTTACGGTCGCGCATAAAGTACAACTGCTGCAACACACTAAAAACCGCTCCCACCAACATGTAGAGGGTTAGCCCACTAGGCAGCGCGATCATAAAGAACGTAAAAATAAGCGGCATCATTAACAAAATCTTCGCTTGTGCCGGATCCATCGTGTTTGGAGTTATCTTTTGTTGGATAAACATAGTTACCCCCATTAATACCGGCAAGATGTAATAGGGGTCTTTCAAAGAAAGATCATGAATCCACAGCATAAAAGGAGCCTGATACAGCTCAATACTGTTACCTAGCACTTGGTAC
>JAYQON010000074.1:0-14810 GCA_038144835.1 Bdellovibrionales bacterium | reverse complement strand
ACAAAGTTATCACTCATCTTCAATTTCTTAGTGCGCAAACGAAAATTTCGTCGAATCTCTTTCGCACTCCATGCTGGAAGAAAGCTCTCAGTTGAGATCTTGTTGAGCCCTTTTTCTGAAGGCAAAAATGGCAACGTACCGACTACAAATGAGCTTCCGGGTTGCAGATTGAGATATCTAAATAAAAAAGAGAATTCCAGATCTAATCGTTTTGGTCTTTTATCGATAAAATTTGAAGCTAGCGCAAAAAGCCTTTTAGAACTGCGGGTGTAAAAATCAATTATAGCCCATTGCCCTCGCGGCTTAAATCGCAAAGAAGAAGTTCCACAATCTTCTTTAAGTTTGCCACTTACATCGACATAACCAAGAACTTCTTGCTTCCAAATAAAGCCATGCCTGATTCCTGAGGGCAATTTCAGCCAAGCCCGGCAATAAGTTTGATCGTAACGTCGCTGCATAAGGTTGGCTAAAATATGAATAGGGTCGGCACCTCCAGCCCCAAAACGGAGATCCTGAAGAACAATAAGATCACTGGCGGATGCTATTACAGCAACACGGTCGTAATCAAATCCCTCTCCACCAAAATCGCGCGCATTCCAAGAAAGCAGACGCAGATCGACAGCGCTTTCCGCTTCCCAAACGTCCTCACCGATTGGCTGAATCTCTGGCTCAGGGATTTGGGCAAATGCCCAACTAAGAAAAAGACCTGGAAATACCAATAGCAAGCGCAAGGCAAAAGTCCTTTGTTCCAGTTTTAGACCTTATCGGCCTTACAATTTTTGCATATGAGGCGGACAACAGTCTTTTAGACCAATGCCCGGAGGTTTTTTTTTGCAGGGATGGTCTATCTACCTAGCCTCGACTAGGTCCTTCATCCATCCTTTATAATTTTGGCTAAGATGAGTCTTACCCTGAAGTCATCTTGCCATTTCAAAGCGAACTCATTTGTTCTGCGTTTTGAAAGTGAATCACAACAATTGGGCTATTGGTGGGCCAATTTTTGCAGAACAGGTTTAGAATTTTTAAACATTCTGAGTGGTAGGCTGGCGATGCAATTGTTGGTTAATTTTTTATTATTCCTTTCTTTTCTTCACTCTGTTGGTTTTGCTCAAGATCTTGAATGCGAACGACAACTGATTAGTCGCGTGACCAGCAATGGCGAGTTTTCTTCCTGGCAATCCGTCTTAACTAACCTACCTTCGACGCCTCAGACAAACCTTGTGGTACGTATGCCCGTAGACGGTTTAAGCATTAGTCTGAACAGCCTAAATTCATTGCCCCTACCCACGCATACCGGCGTACACCCAGTTAACGATCTAAACATTCTTTCGAATGGCTATCTCTATCTTGTTTTAAATGGATTCCGCAGCCAACTCGTTGAGGCAATCCCCTGGCTAGAAGAGCGCTTTGCTCATGCACCCTTGAGCTATCGCATCCTTGAATCTCATACCCAGCCGGCTGAGGCCGCGAAAGACGAAAAAAGCTCACGTCTCAAGATTCTTTTGCCATTATTTAATTGGCTACGTGAAGAGGTGCCGGAGCTTCCTTGGTCTAAGCCCAGTCAACTACCAATCTATTTTGAGAAGCTGGTGCGCGCCGCCGTTCCCGAGGCGAGGGTAACGGCAACCTTGGCTGCCCTAGAAGGCATTCAGTTTCGCACTATGGATCAACTAAATGCCCGCATTCCTGGAGCTGCACAAACCCGCTTTTTACAGGCGGTCAAACTCCTGATGACGCCCATCGATCCCTCGCTTGCCCAGGCTGAGGCTGATGTGGACTGGTCCAATCGGGTTATTCGATCTTACCGGCTGGCAAAAGCAAAAAAGATCGCGGAAATTGCCAATCCAATAGCCAACGCGCCTTCTGCGGCCATTCTACCTAAAATCATTTATCCTATTCGACTATCAGAATGGACAACTCAACGCCGATATCAAAATCTGCGCTTGGAACCTACTCGCCCATTGGCTCTTGTTACTTTTCACGGCACGCCTGCATGGACCGCCACTACCGGCGAAATTTTTAGGGCCACGGCACCCGAGTTAATGATTGAAATGATTGAAGCTCTGAGCAAATCAAAGCTTTCTATGAAAGTCCGCCAGCAGATCCATCAACTCCATGCTCGCCCTGAGTCGTTACCGGTCGAAACATGGAGTCAAATGACAGGCTCGTACGGATCGATGCGAATGTTTGAATGGGCGAAATTTCAAGAACTTCGCGTTCTTGTTCCTCCAACTCAAATCAAGCTTTCTGCGAGCGATCAGAATCAATTGGTGATTATACCTCTTAATACAATTGAGTCCTCCCGGTCTGAGCCCACTGAGCCGCAATCGACAATCAGCTCAAACACTCAGTCCGTCGTTCATATGCGAGACGAGGCCACAGCACCGGCGGCGGCTCAACAGCCATTACCCATATTTGATCATTCCGTAGAAATCGCAAATGGCCTGGAGATCACGTTTGCGCCGTATTTGCGCGCTAATTTTCTGATAAAGGACTCAGAAGATCTGCGCGACTACATATTCAGTTACGGCGACCTTGCGATTCCCCATTCCGAACAGCCGGGAAAGTATTGGCTGATCTATTTTGATTTGAATGATCAGTACCGCGTACACCTTACTTTTCACTGGCAGCTCTCACAAGACGGCAGAAAATATGACAAGCTCGTAATCACCTCTTTACGCGAGGCAAATGTACCGGAAGAAAAGTTTTTTTGGGGACACATGAGCCGAGGTTTAAACCTGGAATCCAAAGTGTATGAATTGTCGATGCGGCAGTATGTAATGATGGATTCCCAACGCCTTCAACGCATTCATGTCTCAGGCGCCGTACTAACCAAGATTAACCTCAAGCACGGCATCTCTGAAGAAAAAGTTTTTCAGATTCTGAGCCAAATACGCATCTTACGCAAAACACAAAGAGGGGCTTGGGTCTCAAATGTGCAGATTGGGAAAAGAACCTACGCTGTTTATTTGGGCATTGAAGGAAATGAAGTTCGCCTGATGACCCTATACGCACCATAATCTTGATCGCCTTACTATGGAAAAACCCTCGCATTAAATCCAATCGTGGGGATTCCCAAAGCAGCATCAGAAAAAATCAATTGTGCGCAGTAGAATATCACAAAAACTGCATTTATCTAGGCGATACCTCTTTGTTGGTGTTAGTGAAATCTTGAAATATTTTTTGTTCAAGGTGCACGACTGCGTTGGTCAAGCCTCAGTTGATCGGTGAAACTTCGGTCAAAAATACAAATTCGACTTTTCGTCTCTCAGTCTCGCCTGAATCTTCTCGAAACACATTAATTTCTTTGATTTCGCTGCGTTCAAACCGAACCCACGTACCGCGCTTTAAAAGCAGTTCTTTTTCAGCAACACCAGCCAAACGAGTGATGTCCTTCGCCGATCGCACTTGAATCACCATCAAGCGATAATTGTTTTCGTCCTCGCCATTAAGAAACCCTTCAGCAATTTCCTGCTCTGGAGTTGTACTCGTGTATCCTTTGAGCTCCACCAATTGGCCAGGCTCAGTAAATTTTATGTGTTTGCGTTGAGTTCCCCGATAAACCACGGTCGGCTCTTGAGCAGGAATTTTATCTAAAGCTCGATCAAGCATTCTAATGTACGCCCAATCCTCACCATTTAACTTATCTGCTGAAGAGCTCGATAACCATAAACCCTTATTGATTCTTGCAAAGGCCGTTGTGGTGTAACTGTGAATGGAGCAAATATCAAGCAGAGTGAGTTGGCCACTAAAAGCTTGATCGACCAAGCTAAAGGGACAGTCTTTAAGCACTACCTCACGCACCATATTTTCGAGTTCGTCAATCGACAAAGAGTAAACTTGCTCGCGCGACAAGGAGTGCAACTGGAACCGACATGACTTCGGAGATGCCGCTGATACTGGCGAACTCGCCAATGCGATAACTGAAAAAATGCATGCGATATATAATTGAACCGTAGCTTTCAAGCGCATATTTGTTTCCCCTATCTGAAAAGCGTATCTCATACGAGGACATCCGCTCGCCTGAGCGATGCCCAGAGATATCTATACGCTTATCAAATGGATCTTTGGAGGCGATAGAAAATCGCGTGATATGCAATTTTTCCCTAGTTTATAGACGGGCTCTTAGAGTGAAAAGTCATCAGCCGCCGACTGGTCGCCCCGAGCACGGGCCTCCTCGCGAACCTTTTGAACGAACTGATCTTTGAGTGCCCCGTTGACCCCAGGGTTTTGCGGGTCCCACACTTTACAAAACGGCGTATAACCTAACTTTTGCGATATGGTTGCGGCACCCTCTAGGCAAATGCCATTTTTACGTCGAACACAACGCCCCCAGAAGAAATCAAAGCGCCCAACTGCATTGAAGTACCTGGGGCTGCCTGTGTCACCAACAACGACAAAGCCATCGTGAATCATTTCTGTTCCATCTCGCTTATTGCCACAGGCCAGGCCAACTAATTCTTTGATAAAAAGTATCTCCCCAAAGCGATGATGTTTCATGCTCGCCGCAACTGTTCGGCATGGATGTAAACAATTAGAGCGATTACCATATCCAGATTTGCAGCGTGCTTCCGAGAGCCGTGAGTGTCCGTGGCCATAGTTATAAAGATAAGGCTCACCATTGTTCTCATAAATACAGGTGCCTTCCATGTTATGGCAAATTTGGTGGTCATAGTCTTTTAGCAAAGGCACCATATAATGAGTAACTTGTTTAGTGTTAGTTAATGATCCCTGTAGGCAATTGGGATGGATAGACCGCTGCTGTTGAGCCAAAGCGGACAGAGAAAGCGCCATTAATGCTATCGATAATAGTTTTTTCATAGAAATCATCTTCGCCAAGATCGCCTTGCGGAAGCGAGTCCAGACGGCAATTTTCAGAACGAATGGCTAGAGAAAAACCGGCGAACACGGAGTTTACTATCGTATCTGGACGTGAGTTCCCCAACGCTCGTCGGGTTAAAAACAATCGGACGTCTCTAAGCAGGCTTTCGTACCCTACCATTTGCAAGTGCGTCGACCATTTCTTCTGGCGACATCTGAGCACAGAGGGCTCCTAGCTCAGCTGCGGCTCTCGGCATACCATAGACTGCGGAGCTTGCCTCTGATTGCCCAAGAGTCAGAGCGCCAAGCTCTTTTAAACGCAGCATCTCCTGAGCTCCGTCACTACCCATTCCGGTGAGCATGATGGCAATTACTCGAGGAGCTGTCATCGCCTCGGCTAGCGAAGCAAACAGCCGACTGACCGAGGGGCGAAAGCGATTAACCGCGGGGCCATCATCAGGAATGGCAAAATATCTTAGACCTCTCTTTTCGATCTTCAAATGCCGTCCACCGGCGGCGATGTATGCGCATCCGCGCTCGACTTCAACGGCCTCATGCACTTCCATTGTTGGACGCCGTGTTTGACTCTGCAAGCGCGAGGCATATAGAGCTGTAAATTCAGCAGGCATATGTTGGACCACGACAATCGGAGGACAATCTTTAGGCAACTGCGCCAGCAGATCTGCAACGACTTCAGTCCCCCCCGTGGAAGATCCAATCGCAAGCAAGTCATAATCCTCAAGACGGACGACTTTAATTTTTCTTTTAGCGTACGAATTTATCAAAGCCGGTGTGGAGGGAAAAAATCCATCCACGAGTTCGCGCAGGGCGCGTGCAAAATCAGCCATACCTTTCAAATCTGGTTTCTGCAGATAAGCCTCCGCACCCGAGGCCAGGGCATCGAGAACTAAATTTCCCTCCGAAGGTGTACAATCACTTACAACAGCGTATCGAGTCGCGCCCAACTTTGCGTTAGAATGCAATAGATCAACTCCAGAACCATCAGCTAGATTTAAATCCAAAGACACAAAATCCGGCTTTAGGGTAGAAATGGCAACTTTAGCTTCACTCACTGTCGATACAGCACCTACCACTTTCACCCGAGGCATCGTCTGAAAAATATCGTGAAGCAGCTTAACTATCGCCTTGGAATCTTCAACAATGAGAACTCGAATATCTTCTTTATGTTTTATTTTGACTTTAGGTTTTTCACCCTCACCCTCATAGCGATAAATGGTATTGCCTAAGGGCACCAGCTGAGGAATAAATTGGTGAATAGTCTCAGAAAGACCCAAAACCAAATGTCCACCCGGCTTTAGTTGGGCCATCAGCCGACGACATACTTCGACTCTTTTGGCTGCATCAAAGTAAATAAGAACATTGCGTACAAAGATCACATCAAATAAAAGATTGGCTGGCAGATAATCCGAAATCAAATTGAATGGCCTAAATTTGATCGACTCCTTGACAGCCTTAGACACCAAACTATCTGCGTTTACTCCAGGGGGAAGATGCTTCTGTAAGAACTTAACTTGGTGAGCAAAGTCAGACTCTTCAGGTAAGCGTTTGGCCTCTTGCAAAACTCTGCTACTAAGGTCCGTAGCCAAAAGCCGAATGAAATCAGGCTTTAGACCAACTTTAAGACACAAAAAAAGCAAACTATAAGCTTCAGGCCCCGTTGAGCAAGCCGCTGACCACAAATGGATCGGCTCCCCAAGCCGCAGTTTTTCTAACAGCTCTCCCTGCAGCCACTTAAAGTGAACAACCTCTCGAAACCACTCGGTTTTGTGGGTCGTTAAAGCTTCAATACAAATTTTGGCTTCGTTAGGATCGCTCTCTACTATTCGCAGGTAATCGGCAAGATTGGGCGAATGTAAAACATCCATTCGATTTCTGATTCGAGCCTCAACAAGTCCAATTTTTTCTTCAGAAAGAAAAATTCCAGTGCGGGCCTCGACCCAATTCGAAAATTCTAGAAAGCCCTTTTTAGGCAGCATGAGTTTTTATTCCATTTAAAACTACCGCATCCAAACTCAAAACAATACTTGGAGAACCATCACCTAGTATTGTGGCTGCTACATATTCGGGTCTGCTTTTGACTTCATCGCTAAGTGGCTTTTGTACAATTTTTTGAATACCAAGAATTTCATCAACCAAGAAGGCACGCGCTCGCCCCTTTCTGGTCAGCAGAGCGGTGACATCGTTACCATTCGATTGACCACCAAAGCGCTCTCGCAAGTCAATCACCTCAAAAATTTCGTTGCGAACGCGCACAGCCTTCACCCCATGCATACCCCGGATGCAAGTCTCGAGGCTCTCTATGGGGATTCGGCTGACCTCCTCGATTTCTGAGCTGGGTACAATAAAACGATTTGAATTAATTCGCACCAAAGCGCCATTGAAGATGGCTAACGACAAAGGCATTTTCAATTGAAAGCATGTTCCTTCTCCAAGGCTGGTTTTTATCTCAATAGATCCGCGAAGATTCTGAATTCTTTCTTGAACGACGTTCATACCAACGCCACGTCCTGATATTTCACTGGCTACATCTTTGGTCGAAAATCCGTTGGCAAAAATTAATCGATAAGCTTCATCCTGACTCAATGTATCCGCTTGAGCCCTTGTCATTATTCTTTTTTCAACCGCCTTACTGCGCAATATATCTGCATTTAAACCGCGGCCATTATCACTTACCTCTATCCACATTTGACCGCCCACTCGCCGCGCCGAGATCGACACTTTGCCCATAGGGGATTTACCCGCGGCCACACGACTAGAAGTATCTTCAAGTCCGTGGTCAACGGCGTTTCTCACCATGTGAGTCAAAGGATCCGATAGAGATGCAATTAAAGCCTTATCGATTTCTGTATCTTCTCCTACAAATGCGACTTCAACTTCTTTTCCGCACAATCGAGCTGCATCGCGGATGGCGCGTTCCAATTTGGTAAAAGTCGATCGCATGGAAACCATTGTTAAAGACAATGTGTGATTCTGTAGTTCTATGGTCAACTTGTTCAGCTGCGAAATTGTTTTGAGTATGAGGTCCTGGTTACCCTGTAAGTCATGCCGACATTGCTCCAATACCGACTGGAGTATGACCTGCTCGCCAAATGATTCTAAGAGAAAATCCAACTTCGCTTTGGAAACTCGAAACGAGGAGTCGCCTTCAGACATCACGACTGGCACAGGCGCCACTTGTGAGTGCGTCGATACCTGTGGCTGGGACTCTTCGCCATCTTCACC
This sequence comes from Bdellovibrionales bacterium, assembly GCA_038144835.1. Taxonomy (GTDB): domain Bacteria; phylum Bdellovibrionota; class Bdellovibrionia; order Bdellovibrionales; family UBA1609; genus JALHOQ01. The sequence goes on along the minus strand of JAYQON010000074.1, from coordinate 6,746 downwards.
ACTCAATTCTCCTTTTGTGCGGCTTTCAAGCTCAACAACTAGCTTCGTAGTATCCAGGATGGCCGAGAAATCTTTGCTAAGGAGACCTGTGTACGTCTTGAGACGATCAAGACATGTGAACAAAAAATCCATGTTACTTGCACTGGAATCGATGCGGCGATCTCTTAATGCCAACATATAGGATTCAAGATGATGTGCCAGATTTGCCAGGTCTTCGAAACCAACCGCCTTGCCTGAACCTTTAAAATTGTGCGCCAGTCGAGCCAGTTCGGAAAAAATATCTGTCGATCCGGGATTTTTCTCAAGCTGCAACGATAGACTTTCTACTTGACTCAAAAGATCCTGGGCCTCCTGCAGGAAGTCCTTGCGTATTTCAGTCAAAAATTCATCATCAAAGCCCAAACCAAAATTCCTATCGTTGCGCGCTATATTTTATCCCACGGATCCTCTGATTCAACTGATGCCGAATCTCCGACTACAGAACGTAAGCCCGTAGGCACTTTTTTTCGGCTTAAAGACGTGGCAGACACCTTTGCCTTGAAGGGAATCAAGGTACCAACCCGCTCGCCTTGCACACCATTCTGTTGTGCCCTCGCACCTACAAAGCTTCTTCCGCCAGTAACCATCGCCTCTAAATCAGCGACCAACTCAGACAAAGATGTCATTTGTCCAATGAGTGACTGGCTACTAGCAGAACATTCCTCTGATGAAGAGGCGTTTTCTTGCGTTGCGACGCTGATGGTTTGAATGCTCTGATTGATCTGTTGAATACCTGAATTTTGCTCCTGCGATGCGCGCAGAATTTCTTGTGTAGCCTTCTGAATGGCCTCAAGTTTCTGAGCCGCCTCGCCCGCAGCGGCCTCCCCCAATTCCACACGAGATCGGTTGAGTTGAGCCACTTCCTGCGCGGTTTTAATTCCACTCTTAACGATCTGTGAGATCTCTGTCGCACTCTTGCCGCTCATTTGCGCTAAGCTCCCGACTTCTTGAGCAACCACAGCAAAACCGCGGCCATGCTCACCCGCACGCTCAGCTTCAACAGAGGCATTAAATGACAGCAAGCGAGTCTGAAACACAATTTCATCGATAAGTTCTGTTTTTTCCCCTATGTCCTCAATCAGCTTTGCCAATTGTTCAACCCGAGCATTGCTCTCTGAAATTTGGCGCACGGCCGCCTGCAGCTCAGCCATAGACTCGCCACCAGATTTAACCAAATGGCTCACATTTTCAGAGACCTGCACCGTCGAAGAAACCATTCCGGCAATCTCCTCAACACTGGCTGAAACTTCTTCTATCGAAGCCGCTTGTTGTTGCGATGAGGTTGCCATTTGCAGGGAGACAGACGCCAAACTTTCGGACGTTGATTTGACACTCGTACGTGCATCTCCCAACTGTTGAGTGATCCCCATAAGGCCACGATTGATAGTTCTGGATATAAAAAAAGCAAATACAAGTCCAAAGACCAATCCAGATAAGATAATCAAAATTGTCTGGTTGGTGGCGGCAACTGCGCTCGCTTGAGCTTCGTCAGCGCGAGCTTCGGCGATTTGATTGTGAAAGTTGACTAGAGCGTCTGCGGCATCTTTGTATTTGGAGGCTGCGCGTGGGCAATCTTCCAGAATCAACTTAAGTAAATTGGTCTTATCTTGAGCTGCCGTCGATTGATAAGCTCTAATTACATTTTCTCCAACTTTTTTAAATTCACCCCAGGCTAAATTGAGATTTTCATAAAGCTTTTGCTCTCCAGGCAGGAGGGCTAACTGTTTGAAAGCACCGTTGACTTTTTCGTGTGCCGAGATCTCCGCTTCGGCGAGGCGTATAGCCTCGCTACCACCCTGCAATGACAAGCCAGAAAGCCCCAACGTGCGCAGCTGAATACGCGTCATTCCAAAGTGCAGAAACATCTCTAGAACCATTCTCTGCTTGGGCATATTTTCACTGAGCACCGTCGTATACTGAGTCCTTACCTTATCAAGATTAAGGTAACCCACCAACCCCACAACCATGGTGACGGCGAACATAAAAGCAGAAAGCACTGTGAGTTTCTTTGAAATTGTCATTTTTTTCATCTTTTCTCCGCGTTTTAATCTCATTCAAATTTATTTTTATGAAGCAATGCTTGGAAGGTGAATCAATTCGTTAAGTCGAAGAGCCGATTCAAGATTGAGAATGGGCGCCAAAGGCTTTTTTTCTGACTTGATCACGCCCGAAAAAACATGACCCAGCTCAGACAATTCCGCTGCTGGTGCTATCTCGGAGTCAGTCACCGAAACTACCTCTGTGATATCATCAACAATAGCTCCGAAGATACGCTCGGAGATTTCTGTAATAACCATGCAAGGTCGCCGACTTTGAAAATTTCGATCTGCTAAAGACAAAGCAACGAGACTTTTTTTAAGATCAATAGCTGAAATCACTTTGCCGCGAAGGTTGATCAAACCGGCAAAAAAGGGCGGCATATTAGGTAAGGGAGAAAGCTGGGTTAGCCCCATCACCTCGCGAACTTGACCTAAAGGCACAGCGAAAGGGCTTTTGCCCAAGTACACCAAAATAAATTTTTTCACAGAGCCCTTGGCAACTTGTAGCTGTAAGCCACTGATCGCCCGATCATCGAAACTCATGGTTGCTCCTTTTAAGCGTCAGGCCTTTCAGTCACGCACCCTCTGTGTCATCGGTTTTTTAAATTATTGAATAAAGAAAATCAGGTCACTCTCGACAAAGGTCGGAATCGACAATAGAGCGCCTCAATTTGGCACAGGGGTCAATGACTCCTGAGGGGGTGGTAACCTCTTTTGCCGGCGGCAGTCCGCTTGGAGAGGGGTATTGCTCTGGGGCACCTCGCACAGCCCAAATTTACCAACCATCAAGAGTTTCTGTTAATGCTGGTGTATTGTATATCACCCTAACCCACGGAATAATCAAAACTCAAATGCCTTGATTTTTGCGCTCTAAAATCTTTTCGCATAAAGGGCGTCGCTGATTCTCCCGCTGAGCTTCGCGCACTAATAGATTTAGTTTTTTGAATCGGGCGGCTTCCAGTATATCTGCAGAAGTTGTAGTTTTAGAGTGCCATTTTCCAAAAACATAAGCCATTGCACCTACGGCTAGGGTGCCCCAGAACGCCTTGCTGTTGGTGAAAATAGGCGAAGCATTTTCTTGCTCGAGAAGTGAGATATCCAGGTTGATCCCCATAAAAATAGCGAAAAAGAAAATGCCCTGGATCAGATTGGCAACAATTCCAATTCGACGATTGTTGATAAGAGGCCTGAGATTGTCGATCATTTCTTGAACGGTGTTCAAAAACGTTTTTGTAGTGTCCGGCCGATTTAGAAACGGACCTATTCTGCTAGCCAAGGCTTTGATCCCCTTTTTATCCAAGCGATAAAACTGACTGAAGGCTTGATTCATGGTTCGGGTCGATGGCTCACGCAAACTTTCTGCAACATCAGTGCGTCCATTGCGTTCGGCCTCGGCAAGAGCCTCATACAAAATGATCGCGACCGTAAAATCTATGAAAGTCTTTGGTGGCAAAACTTCACTGTGAAGCCCCGTAAGGCTTTTCAACAGGAGTTGAACGCGCGGATCCTTGGCAGATTCGACCAAAGCACGGGTGGCTGTTGCATTGAGCCAATAAACGCGTTGGTCGAGAATTTTAAATAAAAAATCGTCACTTACCCGCAAAAACGGTATTGCGGTCAGGGCAGCATAGTAGAGCCCTTCTTTATTCAGTTCAATTCGCTTGGTCTCGCTCCAGGTCAGCAACAAGTTCTGAATTTCTGAGGGCTGCATACTCGGCCAAATCTCAGGAAGAGCCCAGGGTTCGATTTGCAGCAGTGACTTAAGCGCGCGATTGCGCAACTTCAACGAGAGACCCTGGTCTGCAACCCACTGCCTCAGAATTGCAATGAAGCCCTTCTTATCATTGATAAACTTGATCCCAAGAAGGACTTCTTGCAAATCCAAGAATATCAAACGGTCCTCTTCTCCTCCAAAACGCAGCCGGTCGATCTCGCTAAGGATTTGGTCGATGGACGGTGATTGCTTAAGACGGGATTGCGGCAGCGGTTCGCGCAAAAGCATACGAATGAGCGGCCCGCGTGCATCCCGCACATTAGACAGTTGCAAAGGCAAAAGAGGCTTCACTTCTTTAACGTCAAAAACCGTTGAGTAGCCGGTTGAGAAATCGTTAGCCGAGGCTCGAGTCTGGTGATGAGTGAGTAACCGGGTTTGTTGAGCGTACGGCAGCATTTTGGCCACGGCGATTCTGATTTGCTCATAGTTGGAAATTCCGTTCGCTCCTCTGTTGAAAGGTGAACTCACAACAAGCGTGTACCCCTGTTTTTCCACCGACTGTCTTACGGCCTCTAACAGCAAAGGCACCTGGGATGCTTCTATGTCTTGAATTTTGTCTACCAGAGCGATGGGTATTGTTTTTCCGTTGTCGACGGCATCTCCTAAAACTATCGTCACGTGCCCTTTGGACTTTTGCGATGAATCAGTAAGGGTGAAGTAATAAAAAGCTGGATCTAGTGCGCGATCAAAATAGGTGCGGCTTGAACAGTCGGATCCAGCAAGGCACGAGCGAAAAGGCGCTTCCATCATCGAAAGCGGGCGAACCCACTGAATTTCAGACAGTGTGCGACTTTCCCCGTCAAGCATAGCAGATTCAAGTCTACTGATTTGGTTGGTGAACTTTTCTTTGCTCAACAGCGGGACTTTCACAACTGGGCGTTGAAGGGCTTTTTCACTAGGATCACCAAAACGCCTTTGCAAGTCCAAGCGCAAATCGAGATAGGCTTTAAGCGCCTCGATAACATCCTCACCTCGGTCGCTACGCAGCCCTTCTTGAATCAGCGGATCCATGAGGGCAAACATATGAATGAGACTTTCAATGAAACTCGCACGAATGTCTGCGCTCAACTCAGCTTTTAAGAAAAATTTCATATAAGCAATGAGGACACTATTGAAGTCAATATTTTGCAAGTTAGGGACTACCTCGTCCATTAAAAGGTCCAAGCGATCCTGATTCATGAAATTCACCCCGTCAGCTTTAAGCTTGGACCAGGCCCCCAGGTTGGCAACCGGCTGTAAGAAGAGTGCTTTTAAGGTGCCCATCCCCTTGATCAAATCTGAAACGAATCGCTTAAGTTCTGCACTGACGGGGTAGGTGGATTTTGTCGATTGAATTTCAACACCCCCGAAAAGATATTTTCCGTTTGGGTCAAATTTTGCCTCTAAGGCCAAAAGGCTTTGGAAGTTCGGTTCGCTAGCGAATTCCACTTGGCCCTGAAAGCTCTGCTTGATGTAAAACTGGAAGGCCTTCAATTGAAGCGGGTCCCTCAAGTTTGGAATGGTGTTATGGGAAAAAGACCGTACCAACTCCGCGAGAGAGGCTGAATTTTTACCCTCATGTGCAAACGAGAGCGCCGAATTTAGGATCAACGCGATCGTGACGCTAAAGGCCGTCAGTCGTCTAAAAGATTTACGCTTAAAGTTCATACCCGCATCCTCACACGCAAAAATCGCAAGATAGAAGGTCCCCAAGCAGAGACTATGCCGTGTCTTAGGTGCGCACTAAGGCTGATGCAAAAGCCAAAAAATCAGGTCATGGAAAAATGCGAGTCTGCCCCTCGTGTAAAACATGAAACTGGTCGCGTACTGGATTCTTGTTTTTCATGGCATCGAGCAGATCTCTAACTGGCTGGTCAATCGCTTCCGCTGACATTTGGAAAGTTCCATAATGCATTGGAATACTTGCCTTAGCTCCCAAATCCTCATGCGCCCTGACCGCTTCGGCAGGATTCATGTGCATAGGCGCCATAAACCAATTTGGCTCATAGGCTCCAATCGGCAAAAAAGCCACATCGGGCGCCCCCAAACGCTCGCGTATCTCTTTGAACTGCGGAGTATAACCCGTATCACCAGCGAAATAAATTTTGCGTCCACTCACCGCAATCATAAACCCACCCCAAAGGCTGCGATTGCGATCCCACATGCCGCGCGCGGAAAAGTGTTGGGCCGGTACATAAGTAATTTTCACGCTCGCCGGCATTTCTTCATCATCCCACCAGTCCATCTCGCGAACGTTTTTTATTTTTTCACCGGCAAGTAACTGTCCGTCACCCAAAGGAACCAAAAAGCGGGGCGCAAAGCGATCCTGCAATTTTTTAAGAGTCACAAGATCCATGTGATCATAGTGGTTATGACTCACCAGAACCAAATGAATGGGCGGGAGCTCATCAAAGGGCAGCCCGGGCGGGCGTTTACGCTTTGGACCCGCCCAAGTGAATGGACTCGCCCGCTCAGCCCATATGGGATCAGTGAGAATATTCAAGTCCGCTGTTTGAATAAGCATGGTGGCATGATTGATCCAAGTGACGGCGATTTGCCCCGCCTCTAGACGCGCAGGCAAATGAGGCCGATGGGAGTTTTCAACTTTGTCCGGCCACTCGGCGTAGTCCGAGCCCATGCGCATGCGCAGAAACGTAAAAAGCCCACGGTCCTCTCGGTAATGAGGATTAAAAAACCGGTTTCCATCGAAATGATCCGACACTGACCGCATGGCCGCCGTCGAGCACGAAGTTGTCAGTAGAGCCAAACCGAGAATCGTTTTCATGAGGACTCCTTTGATTGGAGGTGGACGCGAGTTTTGAACAGTTATTCCCCGTCATACGGCTCTTCGGATCTTCAAGCTTGATGGTGGAATCCGTTGGTTTATGATCTTCGGTACTTAACTTGGTTTGTGA
>JAYQON010000073.1:0-14969 GCA_038144835.1 Bdellovibrionales bacterium | reverse complement strand
TTGGCGCCAGCGCGATCCAGCTTGTTGATGAAGGCGAGGCGTGGAACTTTATAACGGCGCATCTGACGGTCTACAGTGATCGATTGCGACTGCACACCGGCCACGCCGCAAAGAACCAAGATGGCGCCGTCAAGAACGCGCAGCGCACGCTCCACTTCAATAGTAAAGTCCACGTGTCCGGGAGTATCAATAATGTTAATTTCAATGTCTTTCCAGCTCACGTTAGTGGCTGCGGACTGGATGGTGATTCCACGTTCTCTCTCAAGGTCCATAGAATCCATGGTGGCGCCTACACCGTCTTTTCCTTTTACTTCGTGAATGGCGTGAATACGGCCCGTGTAAAACAGAATACGTTCTGTCAGAGTCGTTTTTCCCGAATCAATGTGGGCGGAAATCCCGATGTTTCTGACCTTCTCAAGAACCCATTTGCCTGCCATTTTTCCCTTCCTGTCCTTAATTAAATTAACTTGTTTAATTAACGTAATAAATTGCGGGCCGTCGCTGGCCGCTATGCAGCCCCAAATAAAAAGCCTGAATCATTTTAAATTCAAGAGTTTAGGGGGTAACACAAGCGGCGTCGAAGTGTAAAGTGATTATGGGCGACGAGCGCCTTGAAAGAGCGTATGGTTTTATAAACTTATGGTTAATTTTGAGAGTCTAGAGGCAAACGCCCGCAAATACAGATTTTTTCCCTTTCGGCCCCCACAGGAAAGGGCTTTTAAGGCCCTTATAGAAGGGCACGATTTGCTCCTGATTTGGCCTACGGGTTCAGGCAAATCCTTGGTTTATCAGCTGCCTGCGCTCAGTTTGGATTCGGGGCTGATTCTGGTAGTCTCCCCGTTGATCGCACTTATGGAAGATCAGACGCGCAAGGGCAGGGCTCTTGGGTGGCCAGTCACGTGTCTTCACTCAGGTATGTCTAAAGACGAACGGGAGAAGCGCATGGCGGAGATCGCCCAAGGAAATATTCGCTTACTCTATGTAACCCCCGAACGTTTTCGGCAGGAAAATTTTAGGCAGACAATTGCCAAAGTGAAGGTTGAGCTTTTGGCTGTCGATGAAGCGCATTGTATTTCGCAGTGGGGTCATGATTTTCGCCCTGATTACTCAAAACTTGCTGAAATTCGTGACTTTCTGGGTAGGCCACGTTGCGTGGCTTTGACGGCTACGGCCACTCAGGAAGTTCAAGAGGATATCCGTCGTCAACTGGGCATGGACAAGGAGGCATTGACTCTTTGGGAGGGGGTCGAGCGTCCGAATCTGCATCTGGCGGCTGAGGAGTTTGAGCACAAGGATGACAAACTGGAGGCGTTGAAGGCTTGGTTAAAGACCACTTCTGGCTCGAAGATTGTGTATTTCACACTCATTAGTACTCTGGAGAAAGTTTCGGCAGCCATCGCTGAAATTCCGCATGAAGTGTATCATGGTGAACTAGATAGTGGACGCCGGGCAGGTGCTCAAAAGCGGTTTTTGGAGGGCCAAGGGGATTTGATTTTGGCTACGCCGGCTTTTGGTTTGGGTGTCGACAAGCCTGATATTCGGGGAGTTTTGCATTACGAAGTTCCTGGTTCGTTAGAAGCTTACTTTCAGGAAGTTGGGCGTGCGGGTCGCGATCAGAAGCCAGCACACTGCTTATGGCTTTATTGCCAAGAAGATCTTGAAACTCAGATGCGGTTTATTGAAACTCTGACCCCTGATCCTGCCTACGTGCAAGCCGTTTATGATCTGTTGCAATCTTGGAAAGATCGTCTGCTTACAATCCGACTTGATGATCTACGTGAGCAATTGAGCTTCAAAAATAAAAAAGACTTCCGTTTAGAAACGGCATTAAGCTTTTTGGATCGCTGGGAGGTGATTCGCTATCCGCAACGTCGCCTTGACCGCTTAGAATTTGTGCGTCCTCTGACCGCTGAGGATCTTTCGCCTGATCTTTGGGCTGGCCGGCGTTTGCAGTTACAAAAAAAGCTCATGCTATTGGTGCAATGGTTTCGTAGTCCGAACTGCCGCAAGGCTGGAATTTACCACTATTTCGGTTGGCCCAATACAAGTGCGTGTGGTTTTTGTGATCGGTGTGAGGGTGCTTGAAAAAATTATTTTTTGATCAACTCACAAGTTTTCCCGACCCCCGATCTGCGATCGAGGGTGTTGTGGATATGAGTGATGATTTGCGTGTGGAACGATTGCTTGAGGCGTACAGTTTTGGAATCTTTCCTTGGCCGCATGGGGATTTACCTACTCTCTGGTTTTCTCCAGAGGCGAGGGGTGTACTCGATTTTTCCGATTTTCATGTTCCTCGCAGTTTGCTTAAACTGATGCGTCGTCATTGTTTTAAGTTCTCTTTCAATCGTGCCTTTGCTGAAGTCATCGAATCTTGTGCCACCGCGGCCCGTCCCGGTCAGCAAGGTAGTTGGATTACACCGAAGATGGCCCGAGCGTACCTCGAATTTCACCGGGCGGGCTACGCCCATAGTTTGGAAGTTTGGGATGATTCGAATCTTATTGGCGGAATTTACGGTGTTTACGTGGCAGGAGTGTTTTGTGGTGAGAGCATGTTTTTTCGCCGAGCCAATGCATCGAAGCTGGCTCTTGTTAGGCTGGTGGAATTTTTGCGTGGACATGGTCTAAACTGGATCGATACACAGATGGTGACACCCGTATTAGAACAATTTGGCGGCAAACACATATCGCGGCGAAGTTTTTTGGGCCGTTTGGAAAAAGCTAAGGCCGATGCACGCTTTATTGATTTTCAGATTTAGCTTTGAAACGTTGTCCCCATGGTGCTCCTCGCTTTGCATCGTAGTTTCCGCTGGGGCGTGAAATCAAATAGAGGAACGTGAAGGCCATAACCGCGAGTAAAATGTAAGTAAAGAGTCGCGGTCCAAAACGCAGGAACCAGGTGCGAAAATAATAGAAGTTTATATATTTCTGATCTCGCATGGCTCTTAAAAAGCTGTTTCGAATGCCGGAGCGGATCGCATATGTGTGCCCTATAGGTAAGTCTTCAAATTTGCAGGCGACCAGAATTTTTGAGTGCACACGAAAAGGGTTTTTTGAGGGTAACCAGTTGCGTATTTCAATCTCTTCGATTCGTACGACGCGCGCCCACCAGGCGATCTGTTCACCGTTGGGTACAGGCAATTCTACTTTAATCTCGTCATTGAGTTTGATGTTGGGACTATTTGACAGCAAAAAAGCAACGCCTGTTTCTGAAAGATTGTAGAGCAAGGCCTCTTCAGTGCTGCTTGGTCCGCGATTCAAGGATTGAAATCCGAAGCGCATAAGCACAGTGTCGTCAGTGCGCAGAAGATAGCGGGGCGCGCGCTGCACAAATTTACGTAATCGAGGAGCAGCCATAAGGGTTTATCGGATCATTTGGCGGGAAGCTTGATCTTCTTGCTCTTTTGGACAGTGAACCTCAACCTTTTGAGGCACGTAAAATCCAGCGGTGGCGACACCAACCAAAATTTCCACGGCACCGAGACCAAGGTCTATAGATGACCAGTGTCCGCGAGGGCACACTTCAGTGAGACGGGAAATACCTGAAGCTGGAATTAAACCCCAGAAAAAATAGTGTCGGTAAAAAGTTTTGACCGATGTTGCCGCACTCATGCCTTGATTTGAGATGGTGAGATGCGAGCAAGCGCTGTTAAAAAAAAGAAGAAAAGCCAAACACCATTTCATTGTTTATCCCCGCACCAGACTTGGACGGTTAAAGGTGTATATAGACCTAGGGAAACAGCACTTATGGCCGAATCTTCAAAGCTAGTGATACGATGAAACCCCAAAGGTTTTTGATCCATGCACACTGCGGAGAGCGAGATTGAGTGTTTTCCGATTAGGCCAAAAAGGTAGTAGTCAAAATAGTCTTCATAACTGGGTTTTGCAAAGAAATCCCATTCGGGTTCCAGGGCGATTTTAGTCGATACGCAACCAGTGAAAATAGTCACGAACATGAGGCCGTATAGATATCTCATAATCACTTTTTCATACTCTCAAAAATGGCTAAGATCTCTTTGTCTTTCAGCTCTTCGGCCAAGGCTCTGGCGGTTTGACCTTGTTCGTTTTTCACTTCAGTGGGCGATTGCGCCTCAAGGAGCCATCTTACTGCGCTGGCTTGTCGGTTCTTTACTGCCAGGTGCAAGGCCGTATTCCCCTCGTTGTTTTTGGTGTCAAGAGGCACGCCATGATCAATGAGACGCTTGCAGAACGTTGGTTGTCGATAATTGAGCGCAATCATCAGAAGATTGTCGCCATCGACATCGAGTTGATCCAGAGTAGGATTGTGATTCATAACCGCCTCAAATATTGCCGCATCTCCTCTAGGAATAGTGAAATGTATTGCGGTCCACCCATTAGGGTCAGCGGTGTCTACGGAGGCTCCGGCTTTCAGTAGGGCATTGACTGTATCCAAGCTTGCAAAGCGGACAGCAAGCATGAGCGCGGTAAGATCAAAGCCGTCTTTTAGTTCAAGAAGCGCGCCTTTTTGCGCCAGCAAACGGATGCTACTGGCGGAGCTGCCCAGAGCCGCAAAATGCAGTGCCGTTGAGCCTTGAGCATCTTGTATGGTTGGATCTGCTCCAGCGATCAGCAGATGTTCAACAATCTCAATCTGATTCTTGCGAGAGGCGGCCATAAGTGGCGTGACCCCCAAGTTGCTGCTACCATTGACACTGGCTCCCGACTCAATCAAGCGCTTCACTTCGCTTTTATTGCCAATGGCTGCGGCACGGATGAGTGGCGTGGTGTCTGTCAATTCCATTTCTGAGCTGGATGTAGCCACAGTTTTTTTACTCAAAGACGAGCAGCCTGAAGCTAAAAGAATCAATGATAAAAATTGGATTGTGATCGTGATAGTGATCGCCAAAGTGTTTGTTGCAGTGGCTTTTAAGCGGTATTTATGAAACACAATTGCCTCGCAGTGATTTTGATGTATTCCTTGGCTTATCTTCCGGCAAGGTATTTGTGAGGAGTTCGCTTGGGTTGGCCTTTAATTTCTCCAGAGATAGCTTTAGAGATCCTTAGTTTAGGAGCTGTGGGGTTAGATGTGCGTAGCCCTCTGGAATTCAATAAGGGGCATCTGCCTGGATTTTGTAACCTTCCGATTTTGCACGATACTCATCGTCATTTGGTTGGGCTCAAATACAAAGTTAATGGTCAAGGCGCCGCGATCCAATTGGGGCACGAGTTAGTGGAGCCGTTCAAAGAAGAATTAATCGCTCAGTGGCGGCAGGAGCTGTCGTTGGCTCCGCCTGATAAGCGAGTAATAATTTGTTGGCGCGGTGGACTCAGATCGCAGATTGCGGCGGATTGGCTCATGACGTCTGGCGAAGAGGGATTGAGGGTTGAGGGAGGTTACAAAGCCTTGAGAGCCGTGTTATTAAAAAGGTTTGCAGCTCCACCACCTTTGGTTTTGCTTTCGGGTATGACCGGTTCGGGAAAAACCGAACTGCTGCGGATGTTGCCTCCGGATAGGGTCATTGATTTGGAGGCCATGGCTGAACACCGAGGGAGCGCTTTTGGTGCCCATCATCGACATCCGCAGCCCGCGCAACAGACGTTTGAAAATCGACTTGCAATGGCTTTGGGTAATGGGGTGCGGTTGCGCGTTGTTGAGAACGAAAGTTTTTTGATTGGGACCTGCGCTCTACCTGAAGTTTTTCGACGCTGCATGAGAGATGCGTCCCTGATCGTCCTTGAGGCTCCCATGCATGAAAGAGTTCGGCGTATTTTTGAGGAGTACGTTGTTCGCCCTTTGGCCTTGATGCAAGCGGTAGAGCTTGAGGCCGAATTGCAGAAAAGTTTAGCCCGCATCGAGCGACGACTGGGTGGGTTGAGAACCTCGACCATCTCTACCTTGTTGCGGGCGGCCTTTGCTGAGGGAAATAATTCTTTAGACCGCCACACTCCATGGATTGAAACTTTATTACGTGAATACTACGATCCTTCTTATGAGCATGGCGCAATTTCTAGACGGCAAATTCTCTTCCGCGGTGATGCCAACGCAGTCCGCGAATTCCTCTCGAATCATCTTGATCGGTGGCGGTCATAGTCATGTTCAGTTTTTGAGAGATTGGCGAATGCGTCCTGAGCCCGGGGTCGAACTCATTATGGTTTCGCGCCCAGGTTTAACTCCTTATTCGGGAATGCTTCCAGGAATACTAGCCGGTTGGTACGATCCCCAAGAGATGCATTTTGATTTGCACCGATTATGCGCACAGGCTCGAGCCACTTTTTTGTGCACCGAGGTGACGGGTATCGACACTTCTTCTCAGCGGTTACATCTAAAAGGTTATCCTTCGTTGAGTTATGATGTGGCTTCTTTGAATGTCGGGATAACTCCCTCGCTGCCTCCGGGAGCCTTTGGTCATCCGCATGTCACCGTTGTTAAACCGATTGCACAAGTTTTAACCAAGTGGGAGCGATTGCTCAAGGCGCCTCGTGGGCGGTGGCTTGTGGTGGGTGGTGGTGGTTCGGGATTTGAAATTGCCATGATTTTATCTTTGCGCAGACCCGACTGTGAAATCGAGTTGATCGAGCCTGGGCCTTCAGTCCTCAAGGCACATAATTTAAGAGTGCAGGCTATGGGCATGCGCCTTCTGTCTGGACGCGGTATCAAGGTTCGTGCAGGAATTGAAGTCACGCAAATTCAAGAGCAAATGGCACTGACTTCAGACAATTCGCAAATTGAATTTGACGAGTTAATCGTAACGACCGGAGCTACGGCCCCTGGCTGGTTTAGAGCCAGTGGTTTGCCTGTAGACGAATTTGGATTTGTGCGTGTCGATCGAAACCTACAGGTTGAGGGAGTCAAAGGGCTTTTCGCTGCAGGGGATTGTCTACATTTTTCGCCTCAGCCCCTACCAAAATCCGGTGTGTTTGCTGTGCGCGAGGGGCCGGTACTGATTGAAAATCTACGCCGCACGGTTGTGGGGCACGGTCGCCTAAGAGTCTTTCGTCCGCAGCGTTTCACATTGGGACTGTTTACTTCGGGCCCTAAGCGCGCGCTACTTTCTTACGGACCACTGAGTTGGGAAGCTGATTGGCTATGGAAGTGGAAGGATCGAATTGATCGTCGGTTTATGAAGCGTTTCTCCGCCGAGCCCAGACTGTTTGCAGGCATGGATCAGAATACTTGTGGAGGTTGTGGCGGAAAAGTCGAAAACGCAGTTCTAGTCGAAGGCTTGTCTAATTTGGGCAGAGCCTTGGGCACGGATGATGTTGGTTGGTTGGGCGACCAAGCAGTGACAATTGATGGGTTTCGGGCATTCACAAAAGATCTTAGGCTCTTTGGCGAGGTGGCCGTCCATCATGCTTTGAATGATCTTTATGCAAGCGGTGCCCGTCCGGTAGGAGCTACCGTGTGTGCGACTTTGCCCTTGGCGAGGTCTCGTCTTCGCGCCAATCAATTGGAGCACCTGATGTCTGGCGTCTATTCGGGTCTTGGTGGAGTACCTCTTCTGAATGCCCACACAAGCGAAGGTCATGAGATATCTTTGGTGATTTCCGGCATAGGTCAGTCTCGCCGGCGATGGCTCAAGCAAGGGTTGCGGCCGGGCAGTCGCTTAATACTAACTAAGCGTTTGGGTACGGGAGTGTTGCTGCAAGCGGACATGGTTGGGCGTTTAGATTATCCGCAATGGACGGAGTTGCGTGAGCATTTGCTAGAGCACCATGGACGAATTTTAGATTTGGATTTGCCGGTTCTTGCCGCCACCGATATTTCGGGATTTGGCTTGATCGGCCACTTGAGTGAAATGTTGGGCTCATCGCCTGTGACCGCAGAGCTTCGATATTCGCAAATCGCAGCGCTGCCAGCTTTTTCACAATTGGCCTCTGAGGGTTGGAGCACATTTCTGGGTGAAAAGAATCGTGCTACCTATGGTTCGCGTTGGATTGCGGGCGTGGTGTCTCCGTTGCTATTTGACCCACAAACGCATGGGCCGATTTTGCTGGTTGTTGCCGAAGAACATTCAGCGGCAGTGTTGGCGCGCCTACGAACTGCGGGGCACCGGTTTGCCCATGAGATTGGCCAAGTTACGGCTTCTGCTCAGACTCGGATTTTACTGGTCTAAATTTTTTTTAGATATTCTCAATCTAATTTGCCAAAAAACTGCTCTCCGTAATTTTGCAGTGACACTTAGGGGCACCTTAAAAAGTCCCCGATGCCCTTCAGTTTAAATTATCGACGGTATATCTGTTGCTGTCTTTTCTTATGGGAGAGACGGCATGTTAAAAATAAGACAGTTATTGGATCGAGTCCTGAGACTGAAATGGGTCATTGCTTTTGTGGCTGCGGCCTCATCTTTGCCATCTTATGCGGATGGGGAAGGGGTTTTGCTGTCCCTGCGCACGGCGCGGGTTGGTACCAATATGCTGGCCATCACGTCGGACTTTGGGTTGTTAGGCTTGAATTGCGCGAAAATGGCCCTGATTTTTCCCAACACTCGCGGAGAAATAAATACCCTTAATTCGGACAATAACTCCCAAGGCACATGGAAGGACATCGCACCCGAATCTGCCAAATTGATCTGCTCCAGCCCACTTGGGAGTGAGTTTGACATATTGATTAATAGTCAAGCTCGCGTGATTGGTCAGCGTGAGGCCATGCCTGTTGCTGAGCTCTCCGAAGGCGCAACGATTCGAGTATACACATTTAATGGTGAGAGGGTAGGGGTGGCGGACAACCATTTATTGGTGGGCTTAGAGTGTCATTCGGATTTGCTTTCGCAGTTTGTAGCTCATTATTTTGGGCGCACATCAACGGCTCGATTAGTGCTGCAAAAGAGCGATGGCGTTTTGCTTATCAGCACGAGGTACAATGGCAGAATTTTTTGGAAACCACCTCCTTACAGATTTTTGACAATGAGAGCGTCTGAGGAGCTTTGCGACGGTCCGCAAAGTCAAAGTGTCGTTGAGTATGATCTTCGAATTCAAGATGAGCGTCGGCAGGTGGTGGACATCTCTGGACGTACCTTGAATGCCCGCGCCCAAAAGAAATCCAAATAAGGAGAGACGCTTTGAGCCCAAGAGAGACAAATTCTGTCACAAGTCGGCTCTCAAAAGTCAGCGTGATGGATCTGGGGCTGGCACATCACTTGCCCCTCTGGGCCGCTGAGTCTCAAGAATTCATGGGGAATTCTAAGTGAGCGTTTTGAACGTTTAGGGAGAAGTCATGGAAACCAACACCAGCTTTTTCGGATCTATAGTTAACTTCTTTACAGTCGGCGGATTTTGGATGTTTCCGATTTTTGTCGCGCAACTGGCCTCCTTGGCGATTATCGCCGAGCGTGTAATTCGGTTGTATGTCCAGCGCAAGCCCAGTCTTCGCAATCAGGCGAATCTGTTTGAGGGTGACATCAAAAAGGGCAGTTTGGATCGGGTACTTTTACAGGCGCGATCTTTGGAAAATGGATCAGCACTCCGCAATGTCGTGGAAGCTGGCGTTTCGGCTGCTGTCAATATGGGTGGTCGTGAAGAAGTGCAAGCCAAAATGGATGAAGTTTTGGTGCGCGAGCAGAGCAAGCTTGAAGCTCGAGTGGAATTTTTGGCTATGCTTGGTAACGTCGGAACTTTGCTAGGTCTTTTAGGTACGATCGTCGGGATGATTCGCTCTTTCGCAGCGATTTCGCAGGCTGACCAAATGACAAAAGCAGCAATGCTAGCGTCTGGTGTCTCTGAAGCCATGCATGCGACCGCTTATGGCTTAATTATGGCGATCCCAGCTCTGGTTATGTACTCAGTTTTGCAAAATCGCGTGAACAAACTCTCTGATGATATGACGCAAGCGGCGTTACGCATCTATAACTTGCTTGGATTTCATTACGATTCAGTTCGCGTAAAAAAATCGGTGGAAAACTAATTTTTAGATACACCTTAGATTTAGGGAGAAATCGTCATGCATGTCGCTAGTGGAAGCGGAAATGGCCGCAGAAAACAGATGAACTTCGAATTGAACCTGATTCCTTTTATCGATGTGCTGTCCACATGCATTTGCTTCCTGTTGGTCACTGCCGTTTTTATCAACCTGGGCTCATTTCATGTGAGTCAGGCTGTTGGCAGTGAGAAGACAAAGCAAGAGGACAAGCGCGACCCAGGTTCCCTCACGGTTTCTTTCGGAGGGCAAGGGGATGTTCGCTTTGAATTAAAAGGTGTGAAGGGCGCTTCTCGGGCTCAATCTGTGGTCACTATCAAAGGTAATAAAGGTCGAGTTGACTTTGCTCGTAGCGGTGAAGTTATTGCTTCGATCGCTAGCCGTCACTCAGCTCTTAAGACGGTCTTATTAATGCCGAGTCCGCAATCAAAGTATGACGATTTAATACACATGATGGCGCAGTTTAAGAAGTCACAAATGGATCAAATCGGAATCGCTCCGCTTTAAGGAGAATGGTATGTTGAATACAGCCCGTCCACTCAATCAGACTCAGCTTGGATCCGCGCTTGGCGGCCAGTCGATGATTCGTCCCAAGCAAATTCGCACCCGCCGAATGATGGTGGCATCTCTGATGCTCACCTCATTGGTGGATGCCTTCTCGATTCTGGTGATTTTTCTAATTATGAATAATGCCAATAGCCAAGATGTGGTTAATGTCGGTGACAAAATCACTCTGCCTCAGACGCAAGAGAGTCAATTTATTCAAGAGGGCATTGTCGTTAGGATCGAGAACGACGGACGTTTTTCAGTCGAAGAAAAGCCAGTTGCGATAGGCGAACTGTCGTCGCGTCTAAAAGCACTTAATGATGGGGCTGAGACCGCGAGGAAAGATGGTCTGATCATTGTGGCAGATCGAGATTTAGATTACGAATCTTTGAGCCCAGTGATTTTAGCTGGCTCGAGCGCAGGGTTTACCAAGTTTAAATTCGCAGTTGTACGTAAATAATTAGGCCAAACGCCGAGCGCAGAAAATGAACAGGGGTCAGTTTCTTACCAGCTGCAAGCGATTGAAATTACAAGATGGTAAATCTCTGGTGGTAAGCAGGGCGATCAGCCAGGACCCAGCTTGTGGGCATTGGCTTGTCTTTTTGCCAGGATCTAGTGCAGAGCTGGTTAGCGTGAAAGATCATCACATTCGCGCCTTGGCTCGGCCCTTCAAGGGCCGATGTCATATTCTAGTGATTAATAAGGCTGGTATTTCCTTGTCGGGAAAGATCAACAAGCGTCAATTCTCTTTAGCCTGTGATCGGTCGATGCGCATCAGACACGTGAACGAAGTTATGCAGAAAGTTATACCACCACAGCATTTAATTTGCCTCGCAGGTCATTCTGAAGGTGCTTATATCGCTCCAGAAATCGCGCTTCGCTGCGCAAGAGTTTCTGCATTATTGCTATTGGCGGGAGGCACGCGCGGGTGGATTGAGGAAGAACTGAGAACTATGCAGCCGGGCGAGTTAGCGGTACAGGCGTCTGAAATTGTCAAAATCTATTCTGGTCGCACGCCAGAGCGAATGTGGAGAGGTCAGAGCCACCGAGCCTGGCTTTCATATGACACGGATGCAACACTCCAAGCATTAAGGCGTTTGCGGGCCCCCGTGCTCTCTTTGTTGGGATCGCAAGATGAGCTCATCGATGTGGCCTCGGCTCGTTCCGATCTCCATAGTCTAGCCTCGTTCAAGCCGAAAAAACTTCGCTACCGAATTCTCAGAGGCATGGATCATCACTTCAATAACGATTGGGATCGCCTCATTACTCATACCCAGCCCTTCATAACTAGAATATTTTTAGGTCATTCCACTTCTTTTGAACGCAAAAAATGATTCCAGTTTTGGGGCTTAGTGTTATGGCGCCTTTTCAGGCCTTAAAACAGCTGGTGTAATGTAATTCTATGGAAAAAAAATTTGAGCTATTTTTCTTTTTGAGTGTTTTGGTTTTGACCGTAGGCTTGGTGCAAAATTGGAGTTTTGTTGCTCGTTCAGGTTCAAAATTTTTGCAACGTTTTGTGTCGATGCAGGCGAGCGATGTGACAGTAAGAGAAATTGCCCAAAGGCGCGCCGCTTATGAGAGAGCTTAAAAGTGTGACTGATCAAAATGGCAGCCGGTGAACAGATGGATTCATTTTGGTATGCGTGTGACTCGGTTACCGCTTTGATCGCTGACGTAAATGAAATGAGAATCACCAGTTATGTTACCGGTTGTTCCGCTAAATTGACCCAGGCGTAAGCCAAGCATAGTCTGTCCTCCACGGCACCAACCTGGTGTTGACCCGGTTGCACCCGGACAGCCTGTTTCGCCGTCGTTGGGCAGATTCGACGGATTAATGCCACCCTGCCAGCCGATCATCTGTCCTGTATTGAGTTCCATTTTCCAAACATTCATTGCGTCACCACTACGACTACATGGTTGGTGGGCCACACCAAATAAGTGTGTTCCATCAGTCCAGACATCCAGAGGGTAAGAGCACCACGCATACATGCTGGCGACGCTCGCTGGGTCTGAGGTCCAAGTATTTGTATAAATATGTTCAGTTGATCTGGTGGAGCCCAGAAATGTACCGTCGAGACCAATTTTATCAATTCGTCCGGGATAAAAATTGACAACGTAGAGATTGACTCCGTCGCTGGTGATCCCTGAGCGTCCCCAAAAATTAAAGCCTCCTCCGCGATCTTGATACGAGGCATCTGCGGCCACTCCACCGAGACACCAGCCGCTGGTGGAGACATCGTATCCACCGTTGCTGCCGACATTGCATCCACTGGTTGGAGCAGTTCCACCGATGCGTCCAATCCAGCCATTGAAGGCTCCGGTCGTTGCATCATAAGAGGAAATTCGTCGATTGTTCACATCAACTACATAAAGGTTGCCAGCTACATAAACAATTCCAGCAGGGCCGTTTAAGTGTCCATCACCGCTACCAGACTGACTGCGGCCACTCGTACACCATCCGGGAGTGAACGAGTTTACCGCCGCTCCGTTGCAGCCAGCGGCCCCTCCCGTCGGTGACACTGCGATACGTCCTATCCAGCCTTCGGGAGCACCTGTTGAAATTCTATAGCGCGAAATACGGCTTAAGCTCTGATCGGTAATATACAGGTAAGTTCCGTCGGAGGTCATGCTTGTGGGTGAATACATGATTCCATTGGTGGTGCTATTAATCATCGAAGTATTCCAAAACATATGGTTAGGTAAAAAATTACTACCGAAACACCAGCCTGGCGAAGATGCGAATGGGAGAGCCGTCAGGCAAGAGCCGGCGGGCCCTGTGGGTGAAGAGGTAATGGCTCCTATCCAACCCAAAAGCTCACCCGTTTTGCGTGCTATGCGTTTAACTCGCGAAGAAGTGACTTCAGCTAGAAAGAGATTGTCTTCGTGAATGGTCATCCCAGCGGGCGCGTACATCGAGTTGTCATCGAATCCGTGGTACTCCGTCGGCCAGGTTGCGTTGTTGCTCCATTTTTTGGGACTCGTACTTTCGAGTGAAAGCGTCCCTTCATATGCGCCCGTAGCCTTATCGAATTTCCGAATGACTCCCGATGCCGAGGTCATGCCCACGAGGATTTTGTCGTCGCCATCCAGAGCAATCGAGCGCAAGTCACGGAAGGAAGTCTCATCCATCCCGGGCCTCGACGAGCCGCCCAGACACCAACCAGGCGTGTTGTCATTAGTATTCAGGCTGTCGCAGCCGACATTGCCCGACATACTGGTATTGAGTGCAACTTTGCCCATCCAGCCCAGGGTTAATCCATTCATATCGAGTTTGATAATGCGTTGATAGTCGGCGACATAAAGGCTATTGCCATCGCTGAGCAACTGATCGGCACCAGACCAGTTGGCGACCAGATTAGGAAGATTGCCAAGTCTCTCACCAGTGTTTTTGTCGTAGCGATTCACGACGCCATTTCCATGAAATACCCAAAGTTCATTGTTGATGAGCAAGATGTCATTGGGCCAGTTGAATCCGCCGACTCGCCCGTAGTGATTGCGGGGGTCAGCCGTTCGAGCTCTGCCGCCTGTGCACCAGCCAGGAGTCAGGTAATCACGGCCGGTTGAGTCGCACCCGGGCGCGCCCCCTGTAGGAGTGATATCCACCATGCCAATCCAGCCGGCAAACGCTCCCGAAGATTTTTCGTAGCGAGAGACAAAACGATGATTCGCAACGTAAAGATAATTATCGTCGATAACAATGCCGCGTGGATGATAAAATTGTCCGACGCCATCATTACCATCGGCACTACTGTTGTTTGATCCTCCCGTACACCATCCGGGTGTAAATTCGCCTTGAGCCGCAGTGGCGCAGGTTTCAGGGCCACCCGTGGCGGCGGCTCCTGCGCCCCAGACACGACCTAGGTAACCTTCGAATGCGCCGGTTTGAGCATTGTAGCGAGTGAGCGTATTACCGTTGTAATTGACGACGTAAAGATAAGTTCCGTCTTCGGCCATTCCAAATGGCGTATAAAAAAAGCCAAGAGACCCTCGCCAATGATCAGCTATGGATTGTCCGTCCACGCACCACCCTGGCGTAATGGTGTAGTGTTGAGTGGCCACGCAAAGTGCGGGACTTGGCGTTGTGAGGTTGCTGCCGGCAATTCCAATACCCCCAACATTATAGAAGCCACCAATCCATCCAATATATTTTTTTTCTTGATAATCAAACTTTAATACGCGGTGAAGATCAGGATCTGAAACGTAAAGATAACGTTTAGTTGAGTCAAATATCATTCTACCTACACTGTAAAGACCGTCGTAGCGAGCGGCCACGGGCTTGGCGTTAGCTCGAAACCATAAATCGCTACCCAAACTGTCAAACATGGTCGAGGCCGTGCCCAACCAAGACTTAGCACCCGTTACTACCCAATCCTCAGAGCCGGAGGCCAGAATAGCTTCTCGATCAGCGGCAGAAAACAACAGGGCATTGTCGGGAAAATAGCTCATGAAATAAAAATTTTTCTGATTTTGGCCAACAGAAAAAGTCAAGGAATGGACTTCATGACTACAAGTACTGTCCGCATAAAATGCGCCTGCATCTCCAGATCCAGTA
>JAYQON010000072.1:1048-15121 GCA_038144835.1 Bdellovibrionales bacterium | reverse complement strand
AATGGTGCTACTATCTCGGCAGCCAACGGCACAGCGGCTGCGCCATCGTTTACTTTCGCGAGCGACACCAACACTGGAATTTACAGAATCACCACAGATACGCTTGGATTAACCACCGCTGGCGTGGAACGAATGCGGGTCAGTGCGACCGGAAATGTGGGTATCGGGACGAATAATCCAACCGTGCCATTAGAGGTCAATGGTGCAGTTAAAGCCTCGACCCTTACCACATCGGGAGTCATCGCCGCCAACGGTGGCCTAAGCAGCAATGGTCTGACTGTGATCGACGCCGGAGGAGGTTGGCTACGCACATACGGCAGTTCTGGCTGGTACAACGGCACCCACGGCGGTGGCTGGTTTATGCAGGACTCAACTTGGATTCGTGCGTACAACAGCAAAAGTGTCTGGACTGACCAAACCATTGGAGCGCAAACAGGTTTAACTATAGGCTATTCAGGCGCTGGTGCACCCTCTGGTGGGGCTGTAATTGCCGGAAGCGTCGGTATCGGTACGTCGAGTCCAAGCTCGGCGCTCGATGTTCGAGGAAATATCTACGGCGGATTTGGAGCTCAATCAACGTCTGGCACTTTGGATTGGAATAATACAGCAAATGCTCGCTCGGGTAGTACGGCAACATTATTACTAGGTTCGGCCACAAATGGACCAGGTAGCGGATACTACTTTCACCCGTTCAACTTTGAATACAGTGCCAAAGACGGCTCTGGAAACGTAACACAACTTGCCATTCCTTACGGAGACACAACTTCAGTTGATGGCGGAATCTATATGCGCGGTCGTTATGGCGGAACTTGGAGTTCATGGAGAAAAATCATTTCGCAAGGTTCAAATGGCAACGTCGGTATTGGCTCAAATAGCCCCGCTTATAAGCTGGACGTTGCCGGAAAAATGAACGCTGCCTCAAGCTCAGGTGCCGGAGGATACATTTCAACAGGCAATTATGGCGGTACTGGCAATGCAGCTTTCTTTCCAGAAGGGTTATGGTCGGCAGGTTCGACCGCATGGATTTACGGTACAATTTATACAAATGGCACCATACTTGATACGAGCAGCAAATGGTCTATAAATCCCGGCGGAACAGTCTATTTTAATACTGGCGGCAACGTCGGTATCGGCACCACAAGTCCCGGTCAGCGTCTTGAGGTCGCTGGTAACGTTAAGGCCACAGCTTTTATTTCAACTTCTGATGCAAGGTTGAAACAAAATATTCGGCCAATCGAAGGATTGGAAATTGTAGAAAAACTCAACGGCGTGCGCTACGAATGGCGCAGTAACGGCGACTCTGACTTTGGAATGGTCGCACAAGAGGTTGAAAAAGTTTTACCCGAAGCCGTTGTGACCGATACAGCCACAGGATTGAAATCGATTAAGTACTCAAACCTCATCTCTCCCGTTATTGAAGCAATCAAAGAACTCTTTAGAGAAATTCTTGGTCATCGTGAAAAAATACGCGAACTACAAGAAGAGAATCGAGATCTGCGCCAACGCTTAGAAAGAATCGAGCGTGCCTTGCAAAGCTCGCTGCCAAAGACTGAGCAAGACGCACACAGCGAGAACAAACCCAGTCATGACAATCAGTAAAACGATTTTCGTTTTCTAAAAATCAAAGCCAATGCCTGCGTAAAATGTTCGAGGAGAAGCTGGCTCAACTCCATTAGAGCGAACCCGAGCAAAGTAGCGATGATCCATTATATTTTGTATGCCCCAATGTAAATTTGTACTCAAGTGGCCAAACCACCGACCCAGCTTAGACTGACCCGAGAGGTCCCAGACGGAATACCCGGGAATCTCAAACTGTGACGTGTTATTATCGTTACCGTAATGTTGCGCCAGAATCTGTGTTTGCAGCTGAACTTTCCAATCATCACCTTTTTTATAATTAAGACCAGCTCGATAAACATATCCTGGAGCGTAAGCGGGAGTCTTTCCTAAAGAGACGGGATCCGTGTACTTGGCATCAAGCCATGAAGCATTTAAATAGCCATATAGGCCGCCGTAGAGGCGATGGCCAAGGGCTAGATCTACACCCTTATGATCTCCCGATCCAATATTTTGAAAATTGGTCCCCACCTGACCAAATTGATTTGAGTAAGTGATCCAAAATAAGCTTAAGTCCAGATAACCACCTTGGCTTTGACCGCGCACTCCAATCTCGCGATTGAGCACCCGGGCTGGCTGGATATCCTCACTCACAGTAGCACCGGTAGAGCGAGGTACCGTATTGCTGAATGTGGGTGGCTTATAACCTTCGGTGACATTTCCATACAGCTGCCAGCGAGACTGAAGTTCGTACTGAACTCCCAAACCAGCCAAAAATACCTCATTAACAAGTTTTTTTCTGCGCAAGGGGACTAAAGAACCCACGTTTAAATTTTCCAAATTTTCCTGCTCAATAGATTCAAAACGCACGCCCGGGGTAAGCGCAAATTTGCCAAACGAAAACTTGTTTTCAATGAAAGCCGCGAGTGAACGTGTGGACCGATCCAAATCTTTTTTTCTTACACCACCATCGCCTTCGGGTGATGCACCATCATCTGAGGTATAAGGCGACTGGATTTCAAGAGAACTAATGCCAACCGTGAATTTTTGCCTTTGCTCGAACAAAGAGTAGTCGATTAAGCCACGTAAATCGACACCCCGAGAATAAAAAGTTTGCGACTCAATTGTGTTGGCACTTCCCAAGGGTAGGCCCCCAAATGCTGGGGCTCCACCTAATTTTTGGCGAAAACTCTTGCGATCATACCTGCCCGCCCATACCCGAGCCTCGGTAAGAATCTGATCAGACCAAATTCGGTCGTAACCGATGGTGTATTGACCACGATCCACAGCCAAGCGATCAAATTTTAACGTATTGTGTTCAACACCATCAGTAAATGAAAGTACTCCCGCCGCCGGAGACAGAGCTAGTCCTCCGGGCTCCTCATGCCTACCCACGTGGTAATCGGCATCGATAAAAAATGTATCTTTGCTCGAAGGATAAAACCGAAAATTCAAGCGTGGATTCCATATTGAATAGCCGCTATTTGCTTGGCGAAAGCCATCACTCTGCCGATGGTGTAAAGAGACCAAATAGCTCCAACGTTCGAAACCTTGTGTGATTTCATTGTAAGTCGAATAGGTTTGAAATGACCCATAAGTATGTTTAAAGAGAATCTTATGTTCACGAAGGTGGTCTGGCGCCGAACGCAGCTGAAAATTGACTACACCTCCCGGCTGGGGACCAAAAAGAAGACCTGAACCACCGCGAATAAATTCTATCTTAGCAACCGCATCCATTGGTGGCACATAATAAGAAGCAGGGTATCCATACGGATCAGCAGCAATAGGCAAACCGTCCCGCAAAAGCAGAATGTTAAACGATTCGTGTGGATCGCCTAGACCCCTAAAATTCATGCTCGCAAAAGACTCGTTATTCACCTCAGTCACCAACAGACCTGGCAGCTCCGCCAGACTTTGCCGATAGGAATTTTGCGGCGTTTGCGGACTCGACTGTGTATTGAGACGAGTGGTCTTTTTCCCAGAAAGCAAACGCGACCCCTCAGTCTCCTGAATCATGTTTATTGAGTTTGTAGAACCTTTAATTGTGAGAGGCAAAAGCACATTATTAGGCTGGTCTGCATGCAAACATGTAACAAACAACGGAGACAAAAGAATCAACACCTGCAACACAGTTTTTTCCCTTCATTTAAATTCAAAGCACGTACTCAATCGGCAGCAACAAAACCATTTCGTGGATAGACCAGTCTTTTGGAAACGGGTGAAATCTATCGGTGGTGCGAATAAGATCTATGGCGGCTTGATTGAGTATGTCGTATTTGGATTTTTTTTGAATCAACACATCCTTCAACTCACCGCTTGCGGTGACCCTAAACTGGACCATCACTGCGCCGGTTTGCCTCTGCCGTCGAGCGAATTCAGGATAGGTCTTATGACTTTCAATGTAGAGCCTTAGTTCACTTTTGTAGCGTTCAATCGCCGAAACATCCTTTCCATCAACGACTCCAATGGGCCCAGCCTTCGCTGAGACCCCAGATTGAAGCCGCCGAGCCATTTTGGGGGCAACTTTTTTTACAGGCAAACGACGGACAACGTCTCCTTGCGACTCCAGTGGCTGGATGGTTAACGTGGACTCACCTTGGTCCTGGTGCCGCCATTCAACTCCCAAGGGTAAAGAAACCTGATGAGAGGCCATTTGTAGACTTAACCAGACGGCCAAACCAAAATGAGCGGCTAGCGAAAACCCTAAAGGTATAATGAAATAGGGAAAATGCAGTCTTTCAATCACCCGATCTTTTAAAACCGCTGTAGGAAAAAAAGTCTATAAAAGATCGGAATTGCAAGTCCAATGAAATTGACAAGGGTCATTGCCAGGCTCAGGCTGATAGCTATCGGGATGGTTAGCCATGCAACTTAAATATGTGATTTTAGTAGCACTTATCAGCGCCGGTCTGGGCGGCTTGTCGATCTACTCATTTTACCGCTGGGGTGATGGGTTACCCCTCGCTAGTCTCGAACAAGATCAAGAAAATAAAGACATTCTCGAAGGCCAGCGAGATCTTATTAATCCGCTCTTGTTCTGTGGCAGAGACGAAAGTAAAAAATTAATCGGTCAGGCACCTTTTGAGTCGAGTCTTAAGAAAACAATTGAAGGTTTACTGTCTGACGAAAGCGTTGAAGACGTTAGCGTTGTGTTTCGCGATCTCAACAACGGTCCAGTTTACTCCTTTAACCGCGACAAGGAATTTCGCGGCGCAAGCCTTTTAAAAATTTTTTTACTGATTGGATATTTAAAGGTTTTAGAAAGAGAACCTCACCTCAATTACGCTAAGATTAAATATGATCCCAACAAACATGATCTAAAAAATTTTGAAACCCTATTCCCTGCAGATGACAAAATGATTCCCGGACAGGCTTACAGCATCTCAGAATTGCTCGAGAGAATGATCACAAATTCGGACAATTCCGCATTGATCATGTTGGCGGATTTCAGGCCGGATGCGGGCATCGAAGAAACCCTTAAAAAGCTCAATTTTTTAGTCATCAACAAAAACAATGATACTTGGATCACCAACCGAACCTATGCCTCAATTTTAAGAATTTTATATAATTCGACCTTCTTAAGCCGAGAATATTCAAACCTTGCTCTACATCTGTTAGCAAAATCAAAATTTCAAAAAGGTCTTGTTGCTGGTTTACCCAAAGATCTTCTGGTTGCGCACAAATTTGGAGAACGCTTTACTATTGATGGCGCCATTCAACTCCACGACTGCGGAATTGTTTACCGCCCCGGCCAACCTTATCTTTTGTGCATTATGACTCAGGGAAAAAATAAAGACAGACTCGCGAGGGCTATTCAAACGATCACCGAAGCTGTGGATTTACAAGTGCGCAAATCAGTTCAGTGATTTGGCGGCCATTTGGGTTTATCCGCTGGATTTTTGATTGCATCTGAAGCCACCTGACGGATGTAGCCCCCAAAGTCAGGATCTTCTCCTTCAAGCAACCATGGCAAGGCTGAGCGAAAGTCTTCACGCGAACACCAGAATCGAATGTAATCCGCCCAACTTGCCCACATTCTGCGGTTCTGTTCTGACATATCCGTCTCGTAGACCAAAATATATGCGCGTTCAAAAAGTGAAATCAGGATATCAAACAAAATATTTCGCCGCTCAATTTGTTCAGGCGTGAGCTCTACCTTGCCGGGACCTTGGGTCAATAACCCAAGGTCTGCATTACCCAGAAGGAGTTTAGAAAATTCAGCATATTCATCAGAAAGCCGCTGATAAATCTCTTCTTCATCATTTTGCCTCTGCCGGCGCTGTTCCCAAACAAAAACACCGATGGCAAACGGCAAACCAACAACAGTCACTACATAACTTGCGACTTCCCAAAACTCAGAATTCCCAAAGTAAGTCGTATCCATTAATACTTCACACTGCAGCCATACGGAGCCGTCGAACCATTTTTAATGGGCTCACCTTTCTCGAGTGCAGTCAAAGCAGCGGTCACATAATTTTGAGCGCCTTCAAGCGCTTTAGATTGAGCCGAGGGACGATCATCTATGGCTCCCTGGTAAACAAGCTGCCCTTCTTTATTAATAACAAACATGTGTGGAGTGGTTTTTGCCGCATAAAGTTTGCCCACTTTACCACTAGAATCGACGAGCACAGCGGTATTAGCCATAGCCTGATCAAGGACGAGTTGCTTAGCCTCTTCGGCCTCCAGGTGACCTTGCTTGCCAGGAGCTGACGAGATCACAGTTAGCCAAATTGTATCTTTGGCCGTGGCAGCAGCTTGCAAAGACTGCATTGTCTTAGAATCATAAAACTTTCGGACGTAAGGACAATCCTTATTAAACCACTCAAGGACGACGGTCTTACCTTTAAATTGGCTTAATTTATACTCTTTGCCATCTACGCCTTGCAGAGAAAAATCAGGTGCTTTTTCCCCGGTTTTTAGTCCCGATGCGAACGCTTGACCCATGGCAAAAACTAAAACTAGCTTTAAGATTATTTTCATCGGATTCACCCCTTATTAAGGAATAGCTTTTGAAACCCAGTCTTTAAAGCTACTGACTGTAAGCACTTCGGGCAAGATTAAGCCGTCAGGATATCGCTCAGAGTAAAGTACATAAAAGGGTACACCAACACGCCGATACCGATCTAAAAAGCGAGTGATATCATCGTTGCGCTGAGTCCAATCGCCTTTAACTAGAACTACTTCTTTTGAGGCTAAAAATTCTAGCACTTCAGGGCTACTAAAAACCAAACGCTCATTGACTTTGCAGGTGAGACACCAATCGGCAGTCATATTGACAAAGACATTGCGCCCATCTAGCTCCTGCAAGACATTAGAATCAAACTGTCGCCACGGGCCCATCTGCCTAGCAGCTCCCGAATCGGCAGAAGTTTTAACCAAAGCCTCTGATTGGTAAATAAAGGCTATACCGATGAGCATGATTAATGCGGTTAAAAATTGAGCTAAACTTTTACGCCAGTCTGACACTAAAAAAATTGCCGCCATGGTCACGCAGCCAGCAATCACAATCATAACCGCCGTGACGCCAAGTAACTGCGCCAAAATCCAAAGCAACCACACGGTTGTCAAAAGCAAAGGTAAAGCCATAATTTTTTTGACCCACGACATCCATGGACCAGGTCTTGGCAGCCAATTGACAAACTGGGGAAAAATAGCAAAGAGCAAATAAGGAAAGGCCAGCCCCAACCCCAAACTCAAAAAAACCGCCAACAAAACCCAAGTGGGCTGAGCCAAACCAAAACCCAATGCCACTCCCATAAAGGGAGCTGTGCATGGAGAAGCAACGACTACGGCCAACACACCGGTAAAAAAAGATCCCGTCAGGCCACCCAGACGAGTCAATCTGTGCCCAAAGCCTGCGTTTAAAAAATCAATTTCAAAAAATCCGAGCAGGTTCAAAGTAAGAGCAAAAAACAACCAGCTTAACAAACTGAGAAAGACGGGCGACTGCAACTGAAAGCCCCAACCCACCAAAGAGCCCGCCGATCGAAATGCCGACAATAACAGAGCGATTAGTAAAAATGAAACCAGCACGCCCAGCACATAGGCGAAGTTCTGAGCCCGAACTTCGTTGTGATGCGCGGCTGACAGTTTGAGAACACCCAGTAGCTTCATCGACAACACAGGAAAAACACAGGGCATTAAATTTAGAAGTAACCCACCTATGAAAGCCCAAATGAGCATGGCTCCCAGGTGTTTCCAAGTTTCACTCTCAGCTTTTGTGATTTCGAATCGCCAACCCGATTCGCCCAAAGACCATGCCTCGAGTGCCCCACTGGTTTTGGAACGACTCACCAAAACCCCGATACGGTCAGACTGAGTGACCGCGAGATCAGTTTTTTCTAAATCTAAGGCCAACTCTTTTGCTGTCACTGAAGACCGAATGACCGGCGAATTTGAAAATCCAGCGTTTTTATACGGAAAAAAATCAACAAATTCGCGCGCTGAAGCATCCCAACCTTGTAACAGCAAACGGGACTTTCCTTCCTCCTTAAGATGAACTCGCTCTGCTTTTAGGACACCGGCCTGCGGCAGCAGAGCACGCGTTTTTTGAAAGGTAGAAAAAAAACCACCTGGTTTTACCTCAGCGAGTGATCGCACTGGAATCTTGAGCTCAAAAGAGGCTATCGCTGGTAGGCAAACTTGCTCGCAAACCAACCATTCTGCATCCATTTTGAGCTTAAGATCTCTTCCAGGTAAGACATCCGAATCGACCTCAAGCTCAATAGGGAATAAGACCTCACGTTCATACGCAAATGAAACCAATGGGCCCGACTTCAGACGGGTCGGCAGAGGCATCTGGACAGATTTAACGCTCAAACCTGGGTCCGGCCGAAACGACAAACGCAGAGCCGAGCCACTGTCACCAGGATTAACCCAATAGGTATGCCAATGATCTACCAAAGTGATACGTAACCCCGCAGTCCCAAGGCTGCCAGGAGCCAGCGCTGTGGTTTCAAGAATCAATTCACCTTTGGTAAATTTTTGCCACGAGGAATAATCTTTTTGTGCAAGCGCAGAAAAACCAGTGAACAATAAAATGCATGCAAAACTTAAATTGAGAAGGCTCTTCACCGTTTACGCCCCTTTTAAATGGCGAACGGGTCTTTAGAAGGAGTAGATGGCCCGTTCGTGAAATGCGCCTTTTATTCTACCGGGCAAACTGGCTCCGATAAAGCAGCTATTTGTGGAGAGGCTCGAAACTTGCTCTTCACGATAGATTTCCTCTGCTGCATTGACATCCACCCACACCGCATGAAATGGAGCATCAATTCGCCAACCACCGAAGCTGGCGGGTAAACGCAAAAATTCGGCTGGCTTACTGGCGAAAACTTCAACCAATCTTTGCGGTGTAAGAATTTTTTGCCGCCAGCCTTTGAGCAAAACAGGCAAGGTGGTCTCTAACCCTAGAGTACCGAAAGCCACTGAATTGAATGATCCGGTCTTCATCGCTTTTTCATGAGGAGCATGGTCGGTGGATACAAAATCTAGTTCACCATTGACCAATGCCGTCCATAGAGCTTGCTGATCTTGTGCTCCACGGATGGGAGGATTCATCTTAAAAGAGGTATTGGTTTCATCTATGGTTGCGCTATTGAAAAATAAATGATGTGGGGTGACTTCAGCTGTCACTTTCAAGCCTTCGCTCTTCGCCTGACGAATAAATTCTAAAGTTTTTCGACTAGACACATGCAAGACGTGGTAGCGGGCTCCCGGATGCTTACGCAGCTCACGCAAATCTCGCTCGACCATCTTCCACTCAGGCTCATCTGGGTAAGCCGCCGCACCCACTTTTTCTTGCACAGGCCCGGGGGCCAAGGCTCCTCCATGACCTAAGAATTCCGCATGTTGCAACAAAGGCACGCCCAATTTTTCAAGGCGAGCAAACGCATTCTCCATCACCACGTCCGACAACACACCTAAACCATCATTGGTAAAAGCACGCACCCCAGCGCGCACCAGGTCTTCATAATCCGTCAAATCATCACTGCTCAGATTGCGCGTAATTGCTGCCGACCAAAACACATGCACGCCAGTTTCTTCTTCCCAAATCTTAACTTCATCTTGCCCTTGCCGTAAAACTTCCAAATTATCGATGGTTGGCTTTGTGTTTGGCATAGTTAAAATGGCGCTATAACCACCCCGCAAAGCCGCCGTCAGGCCGGTCTGCGGAGTCTCTTTGTGCCCCTGTCCAGGCACGCGCAAATGAGTTTGCGCGTCCACACCCGCCGGCATCAGCACATGACCTTTTCCATCGATACATTCGATGCCGGCCTCAAATTGGATATCAGCCCCAAAAGCTTGTAGCCGTCCGTCTTTGACTAAAACTCTGCCCGATGGAATCACTTGTTCGCTTGTCCATAACTCTACATTATCGATCAAGTAAGTCGGTGAAATACGCTTAGAATAGGCTAAATTACTGAGGGGTTTTGACATAGATCAATTGGTATATGATGGCGTGCTATTTTGCCAAGGCCAATCGGCGACCGCGGACCTCAAAACGAACTCGATCAACAATCTGACCATGGGAGTCACGCAGCTCCAAAATATAATGACCCGTCTGTGGTTCCCACTGAATAAAATTACGCGCACGCCCCAGGCGTCGGTCGTTTAGATATAGATTTTGATCTCCACGCGGAGCCGCGATCTGAAAAAATAGGCGATGGTTTTCTCTGGGTATATCCGGGTCGAGTGCAATCAGGGATTCATCAAGTGGATACGTAATTTTAGAAACGATTTCGGCTTTTGTCTCTACCTTGCCTTCCACTGGCTCAGTTCCACGGATAAATACCTCATCCCTTTCAGCGTTGGTGTGCGTGAACTTAACCGGCATTCGCACAACCCCGTCAGGGGTATACGGGCTACCGCTTGGCTCATTTCGATGCAGGTAATTCATGATCTCTTGCCAAACAGGAGCTGCACCTTGAACTCCAGTCACATTCCACATAGGCGCTCCAGAAAAATTACCTGCCCACACACCCACCGTGTATTTTTCAGAAAAACCCAAACACCAATTGTCTCGCATATCCTTACTGGTTCCAGTTTTAACGGCAGACCAAAAGCGCGTCGACAAACTATTTTCTAAACCAAAGGTCGAAGAACGCGCCTGTCGATCAGAAAGAATGTCAGTAACGATAAAAGCCGCCTCCTGCGAAAATACGCGCCGAGGGGCCTCTTCTGATGGCAATTCGGGAGAAAAACGTAAAGGCCGCCAAATCCCTCCATTGGCCAATGTTCGATATGCATTGGCTATTTCTATGAGACGGACGTCGGCAGAACCAAGAGCTAAAGACGGCCCATAAAAGTCCGCTCTTTGCAGTCCTGTAAAACCCAAATCACGCAGAGTCTGCACAAATGTTTCCACACCCAAAAGCTCGAGCGCACGCACTGCGGGAATATTTAAGCTCGCCGCCAAGGCATTGCGCACACTCACCAAATCACGAAAGGCGCGATCGAAATTACTTGGCTTATACAAACCCGAAGTGACCGAAATCGCCAAAGGAGAATCCTCAAGAATCGTCGCAGCAGTTAAAATTCTCTCCTCAAAGGCCTTAGCATATATCAACGGTTTTAAGGTCGAACCCGCTTGCCGTGAAGCCATAACTGCATCCACATACGGAGACTTTGAATGAGAACCAATATTACCTACATAAGCCAAAATATTGCCGGTGGCGTTCTCAATCACAATAACGGCGCCATCATTCACATTTTGGCTTTGCAATGCGGAAATATGTTTTTGCAAAGCATGTAAAGCCACCCATTGAATCTGCCGATCGAGAGTGCTGCGTACAAGATTCATTTGCCTCAGCTTAGGGTTCTTAGACAGTCGCTGAGCAATATGGGGTGCTAGCTTTATGAATGGACGTATCCGATAACCTTCCTCGATATGGTGCATATGACTGCTAGACAAAAAGGTACAATCTTGAGGAAATTCGAGCGCCTCCAGTAAGGCACACGCACGCTCGCGCACTCGCTCAACCGTCGCATTGGGAGAGCGGATCAAAGCAGCAATAACAGCTGACTCTGGGCGCGTGAGCGCTGTGGGTGCCTTGTCAAACAGGCCAAAACTGGCTGCTGCTATCCCCTGCAATTCACTGCGGTAAAAAATCAAATTGATATAGGCTTCGAGAATCTCACGCTTTGTCCAGGACAGCTCAAGGGCGATCGCTTTTTGAATTTGCAGAAGCTTTTGCGAGATCGAGCGACGTTGACTCTTCACCCCACCTAACGCTTCGACCATTTCTGCCATCTGCATGCTGATTGTACTGGCCCCACGCTCGACCTTGCCATAGAGCAAGCGAAAGATGCCAGCTTTCAACAAAGCAAAAGGATCAAATCCCGGATGATAAAAAAATCTCCTGTCTTCAGCCTTGAGCAAGGCCTCGACAAATACGGGTGGCACTTTTTCAATTTCAGTCCAATTGAGACGACGAACCTGCTTATTGACTCTCACCTCATCGATAATTAGTCCTTGCCGATCTAAAATCGCTTGCTCGGAAGAAGTGAATTTTTTTTTGACTTCGATGAAGCGTGGTATGCGACTGATCTGAAACAATAGAGTAGCCGCCATAAAGACGGCCACTGCCGTAGGAATCGTGATGTAAAATACACGCTTCAACAAACACCCCTTTATGGTTCAATCTTAACGTCCGCGTTAGGCACTTCCGCAAAATTCTCAGGCATGTAGATAGCTTCCACTCGCGTGGATGGAACCTTAAATGTACCTGCGTTATTGAGTTGTAAGCGATAGACAACACTTATGCCCTCCGCGGGAAGACTGCGGTAACTGGCGCGATACGAATCGTAAGTGAGCTCTTGATAATCTGGCCATGCCCAACCTTGGGTGATTGGTCCCTCGTCGCGATCATTGTCTAAGCCAGAGCCTAAAATCTTAGCCCCTGCCGGAATTGGATCCATGATGCTTACAAATGGCAATTCAGTCTGAGGCTTAAGCTTTAACGTGACTGTAATGATATCTCCCTTTTTGTAAGTTTCTTTGAGCGGCGACACAGTCTTTTCAACTCCAATATGCTTTTCAAGCTTCTCGCTGAGGCGAACAGCGGCATCCACAGCGACAATCGCCCACGGCGTACCCACTCCCTTGTGACTGAGGCTCACGTTGTGCAGACCGACAGATGGCCAACCAAGCAAAAGACTCCCACCTTTTTCAGCTCCAGCAGCGTTCCAATCAAATGACTTTTTAACCTCTGCCAAAGTAACCTCCGTAACACCCGACACAGCCTCTTTCTCGAAGGCTTGCGAATAGGCGCGGAAAGCTAAAACCCCACTCGCGTTGGCACAGGTGAGGTCCCAGGCCCCACGCTTAAGCATGGCAACAGCTCCATTTACAAGCAAGGGAATCTTGTCACTCAATCGCTCCCTCAAATCGGGATTTTTTGATGCTATTAAAATTAACTCCGCTTGATCTAAATCCTCCGACGAAAGGATAAACCAGGGACGAACCGTTGTGTCGGTCAGCTTCAAACCTGTACCTATGCGAGTCATACGCGCTTCAAGCGAGTTCAAGGTCTGCGTAATTTTATCTTGCCGGTCTGGGACCTGCTTAAGCAGAGCATAAATCGACAAAAGATCGTTGAGGCTTGCAATGGGAATCTGCTCTGGATTCAAACGCGGCAACGACGTTAACCAAGCGCTTTGAGCACGACCAAAACGAGCCAAAACTTCAATCACATTGACTCGTCTGATAAACAGATCCGTTGGCGATAGCTTTTCAGAGCGTGCAAGACGAGAACGACCCTCCACATAATCGATTAATCCCATCAGCATACGCTTTTGCAGTTCCTCTGGGACATTAAAACCAGAGTAATAGGACATCGACAAAACGTAAGCCGTAAGCACATCACTACCCTGTGCAGTGGCGGCACTTGGGTACCACATCAGGAGGCCTTCTGAATCCAAGTGCCCGGGCAATTTGGCCATTGCTTCATTCCATACAGAGCCGTCATTGGTGGCCACTGCTCTTGAAACCAAATATTCAAAACTACGAAATGGATAACGAACCATTTCTGACTTCACTGTCTCAAGATTTCCAGCCAACGACGCAAGTAAACTGACCTTAATACCGCCTTGTTTAGGATCAGCATTCTCTGGCAGTTCCATACCAATGACCCGTGGCTGAGCCCCCAGCTGCTCGAGTTGCGCCATATAGGTGCGCGGTAAGACCGAAGGTTTAACTTCTTGACTGATACGAATGCGATCTTCGATTTGTCCTCGTTCACCCGTGACAGTCACCTCGAACTCAGTCTTGGTCACGCCATCGGGCACTTCAATTTCACCCATGTTCAATAATGCTGAATCAAGAGCAACAAGACTAATTTGTTGAGCCTCCAAATCTTTCGTTTCACTGCGGCCATCGGCATAGATAAATTTGACTCGCCCTCCAACGCTAACTTTTCTGTCTGACTTGGTTTGATTGCGGATTGTGAACTCCGCAGCATACTTGTCACCGTTACGAGACACAGTTCCCAAAGAGGGAATCATTTGAATATCTTGTTC
>JAYQON010000072.1:0-1038 GCA_038144835.1 Bdellovibrionales bacterium | reverse complement strand
GCAGCATACATCTCACCGTTACGACACACACTTCCCAAAGAGGGAATTATCTGAATATCTAGTTCCGGCACCATTGCAGCCTCGCCCGTGCCAAACTTACCAACTCCCTGATGAGCTATGGCGACAATGCGAAATTTCGACAAGGAATCGTTCATGGCAAACTTAACCAGCGCTCTGCCTTGCGCATCAGTCTTCACTCGTGGCAACCATTTCACCAAGGTGTCAAAGAGCTCGCGAGTAGGAGCTTGACCTCCGTCACCCCCTGAGGGTTTGGCCTTTAGGCCAAAATGGCGCTTCCCTACCACTTGCATCCCCGCCGTTGCTGTTTCAACTTCCAGGTATCGACTACCCATCATAGCGTTCAATAGATCCCAAGTACTGTTCTTCGAAAGAGTCAAAAGCCCTTCATCGACAACAGCCAACGCAAATTCGGCTCCAGCCCGTGCTGAACCAGATACATCGGTGACAGACACTTCAACACTAGCCTCTTCGCGTGGCTTAAATGATTCTTTTGACGGCTTGACACTCACCTTTAAAGCATTGTTGTCCCAATTTACGCGCAGTTGGGCCATTCCCAATTTAAAGGCGGGCTTTCCCAGATCCACAAGAGCCGTAGGCTCAGCTGCTGTTACACGACCGCGCACGGCTAAGACGGACACAAAAATATTTGGCGCATAAGCATCTTTAATATCCACTTCAATAGCTTGTCTGCCATCTGTGGCAATACGTTTGACGTAAGCATCGACTATACCCTCTCTCTCAACGGTCACCAATGCCGTGGCCTGAGAAAAAGGCATCTGAACGTTCAAAACTGCCTTTTCACCAGCTTTGTATTCTTTCTTTTCTGGAACCACATCCATGCGGTCATTGTTGTCAGATGGATACCAAGCTCGCTTTTGACCCCGTACATACACCGAATCACTACCGTAGCTACTGTTGCCAGTATCGTCTTGAACTAAAGCTTGTATGATGTAGTTGCCGCTCTCTGGTGCTTGAGTCGCACAATTTAGGTAACCTTTATTGTCGGTCGCGCCCTGG
>JAYQON010000071.1:0-15321 GCA_038144835.1 Bdellovibrionales bacterium | reverse complement strand
AACAAATGCGGCTGGAATAAGAATCAAAGTCAGCAGGGTTTAGCTTATTACCCCGCCAATAACCGCGACCCCTAAACTGGTTCTTTGCGAAGAGGCTTCATTAAGTCCAATAGCTACAGGAATCATTCCTGCGATCAGAGCCAAACTGGTCATCAAAATCGGACGAAGACGAGTGCGGCAGGCGTGTACGATAGCCTCGGTTATATTTGTTCCTTGGGCTCTCAATTGATTGACATAGTCTACTAAAAGAATGGAGTTTTTTGAGGCCAGACCCATCAGCATCACGCATCCGATCATTGAATACAGATCAAGAGTGCTTTGCGCTATTAACAGACCGAAAAAAGCACCCACGGCGGCTAGGGGAAGAACAATCATTATAGAAATAGGGGTAATAAGTGATTCATAAAGACTAGCTAGAACAAAATAAATAAATAGAATTCCTAGGCCCATGGCGATGACCATGTTGACCATTAGCTCCTTAAAACGTTCGGCCTGTCCGGAGTAGCTGAATGAGATCCCAGTGGGGGGAGGCATTTCATCTTTTACAATTCGGGCAACATCTTTCATGGCAAAGTTTAAGCCTGGTCCTTTGGGATTTACGTCAGCTGAAATTTGGATCGTACGAGCGCGATTTTCGCGTCGAATACTTGCTGGAGTTCGCGATGTCGTGATGTCTGCGACCAGTCCTAAAGGAATCAAGGTTTCATTGATGTTTGGAACCATTACTTTGCGCCATGTGTTTTTGAGCTCGCGTTGATTGTCCTGAAGCCGAACTCGGATGTCGTACTCCATGTCACCCGTGCGAAAGGGAGCGCCAATGCTACCTTCAATAAGATTGCGCAGTTCTAATCCCACCGTGCGTGGACTAAGTCCGGCCTCGCGAGCAATTTCTGGATCTATTTTAAATTGATATTCAGGTTTTCCTGGGCGGAAGTTTATGTCGGGGTCTGTTAGTGCTGGGTGATTTTTTAGACGTGCAGTCAGGCGAGTTGCGTAGGCCTCAAGCTCGCTCATTTCACCGCCGGCGAGATTGAAGTTGAATTGACGTTGACCTCCCCCGGTAGCATCCCCATCCTTCACGACGGGGTTCGCAAACTGATATGTCTCAAGCCTAGAACGAACAGTTTGTTTAAATTGCGAGGTTGTGACGACTCGTCCCCTCCCTTTGGGTTTGAGTTCGATTGAAATTTCGGCGTAATTCGCTTCGGCCTCGCGACTGCCCACTGTCAATAAACTGCGTTCTACTTCGGGGAAGCTCCGCAGAGTCTTATCGACCTCGTGTCCAACTTCAGCCATTTTGTCCAGACTTGTTCCAGGTGGCAATTCCAGACTCACCAGAAACTCGCCATTATCGGCGGTCGGCAAAAATGTTTTAGGAATAAAACGCACACAATAGATACTTAAGGCAAAAATAATGGCATTTAAGGCAATCACCGATTTCGGATAGTATAGGGTGAGCCGCAAAAGCTTTTCGTACTTCTTTTCCAGCTCAGTTTGAAAATCATTGAATAGCTTAAGTATCTTATCATTCCATCGGCCCAAAAAAGAAGTCGCGGCTCTGGGTTTATGTCCGCCAGCAAAATAAGCTGACAGCATGGGGGCAATTGTAAGAGCGTCAAATAGAGAGATCGCCATGGCAAAGCAAATCGTCAATCCAAACTCTTTAAAGAATTGACCCGTCACCCCCTGTAGAAATCCAATCGGTCCAAATACGGCCAATATTGCAAGCGTCGTGGCCACGACGGCAAGGCTGACTTCTCGGGTCCCATCGAGAGCAGCTTGCTCCGGGGTTTTACCCTCCTCTAAATGTCGAAAAATATTTTCCCGCACCACAATAGCGTCATCAACCAGTAGCCCCACCGCTAAGCTGAGTGCCAAAAGGGACATGATGTTTATTGAGAATCCGGCAATGAGCATCAGGATAAAGGCTCCGAGCAAAGAATTGGGCAGAGCTAAGCCAGTGATGAGAGTTGAACGAAAGCTGCCCAAGAAAAAGTAGACTACCAATATGGTCAGCACGATTCCGATAACGATCGATTCATACACATCAAAAACATTATTGCGAATCCGTTTCGCCCCATCTTTAACGACTTGAACTTGGGCCTGAATTCCTGCTGCTTGGAAATCAGTCTGCAGCTTTTGTATTGCGGCTTTAATGTTGTCGACAACCGCTATTGTATTTGCGCCAGACTGTCTGAATACATAAATTAGGAGTGTGGGCTTTCCGTTAAAAAATGTTCGTGAGCGTTCGTCGACCAGCGTATCTGTGACTCGGCCCAATTGACCGATTGTGATGGGATGTTCGTCATTAGCGAAGCGTACGATTGTGCGCTCAATCTCTTGAATTGTGCGAAACTCTCCCAGGGTCCGATAGCTGGATTCAGTTTTATCTGTTGTCGTCTTTCCAATGGGAACGTTCTGACCGCTGCGAGTGAGAGCTGCTGTTACCTTTGAAGCAGAAATCTTATAGGCCTTGAGTTTTTCGAGATCGAGCTGTACCTGGATTTCGCGCTTGCGGCCGCCTAAAATTTCAACTAAGCCGACTTGATTGATTTGCTCGAGTTTCATTTTA
This sequence comes from Bdellovibrionales bacterium, assembly GCA_038144835.1. Lineage (GTDB taxonomy): Bacteria > Bdellovibrionota > Bdellovibrionia > Bdellovibrionales > UBA1609 > JALHOQ01. Next base: position 12,749 of record JAYQON010000071.1, on the reverse strand, counting down.
ACTTTTTGCTCGGCCAGATCAAACAGTTCTGACGGAGTTTTATTCTCAGTGGATACAGCTATAATAGCGATCGGGCTGTCAGAGGGATCTACACTTCGAATGGTCGGTTGCTCTATGTCTTCTGGTAGCCGGCGACGAGCCGACGCCACTCGGTCCCGTATTTGTTGTTCAGCATATTTAATGTCAATTTTAAGTGAAAATTCAGCCGTGATACTGGCGATGCCTTCTTTACTAGTGGAGCGTAGCTTTTCGATTCCTGCTACGCCACTTAATTCTTCTTCGAGAATCTTGCTGACAAGTGACTCCACTTCGGAGGCTCCAGCCCCCGGGTAGGGCACTGAAACCACGACGGTTGGAAATGTAACGTTGGGAAATAAATCAACGGGCAGACGACGAAGGCAGATATAGCCGATCAGAAGAATCAAGACCACAATGCAAGTGATAAAAATGGGCCTACGAATGGAGAGCTGAGCTAAGTCCACTTATTCTCTCCTTAAGTTCATTATGCCTTGTGGGCCGCGATGGTCTACCAGTTCTCCACTGAGTTCGCCGTTCACAAACTCACTCGCGAACCGCATCAATCCAACTCCAGGAATGGTTCCGCCGCCGGTGGGTTCACTCTTCATGTAGAGCATTGGGCGACACCCATCCATGGCCACAGTGACTTGCATGAGGCGAGCGCCAATTGTGTCATCACTGAAGTCGGGACGTTTGTAAAGTGCCAGTAGAGTGGGCACGCGCGAACCATTGAGAGTAGTTTCATCAACATAAACTTGCAGACGGACGGGCCAATCCTTTTTTGAATACGCCTTTACTTGGCCTGTATAAACACCAGTAAACAATGAGAAAGTGCGTTCGAGTCGTTCGCGTGCGAGAAGGGTCTCATCTTCTGGTGCGCGCACCTGCGTGTTTTTTCGCGCGACATCGAATGAGCCCCAGCGGCCAGAGGTAAAAATCTCGCCAAGCAAGTGCGAGTTTTTAAAGTCGAGAGTTAGCTTGGATTTTGCTGAAGTGAATTGAGGCAAAAAACTGCCGGGATCAAACCGACTGATTGACCTGTAAGTAATATCTGAAAGCTCGCCTTCAAAATGCCGAAGTGTTCGCAAGGCCAGGCGAGGGACAAAACAAGGTGCTCCATTGCCTCCTGTGCCCTCTTGTATGCGTTCTATATAGAGCCAAAGCGAGAACTCCTCTTTGCGCTCAATAGTGCCGCAGACTCTACGGGATAAAGAGCCCTCGTAAATGCCAGTCACCGGAGCGTACGTCTGTTGTAGCCGTTGGTATTCTTGCTCTTCGCTCAGTGCCGAGCCCAGGCTGACGTCGGTTGAAATCCTTTGCAAAAGGCTAAATGTGGCCCACTCTTGGCCGTTGCGTAAAACCTTACCACCAATTTTGCCATCTGTAGTGAAGCCCGAAATGGTGATCGGATCTTGGCCTCCAAGTCGACAGCCAGTCGGCGTGCGAGAGATCTCCATGTCGGGATCAAGCCGTAGCCGACCGGTGACGACATCGTACTGGCCGGTCAAAATTAAATTGTCGCTATCGCCGATGAATTGTGCTTGCATTAAGCGGGCGCGCAGAACGACGCGTATTCCAGGTTTTAAGTCACCAGGCAGAGGCGATTCTTGAATCTCACCAGTCCAGAGATACAGACGAATAGGAAAATTTTGCTTCCCCTGAATGAGCTGCATGTCGCCCGTATAGGTACCGCGAATAGCATTGTATTCTTCGCGCAATTTTTCATTTTTAAGCTCTCGGGCTGCGTCGGGGCCGGCTGAATCTTCTAAACCTATGCCACATCCATTCGTGACTATAATTAAGATGAGCGCCCAGGCTGTTAACCAATTCATCACACTCTCCCCCGTCTTTCCTTCATTGCCAAAAGTTCAATTTACTTGACCAGTTCGTCTCGCTCCGCAGCCATTTCATTAAGCGCTAGGTGGTAATCACCGATTGCTCGTACTCGCTCGGATTGTGAATCAAAAAATCTTCTGTAAGTGTCCAGGAGCTCTCTTAAAGACAGGCGTCCATTACGGTATTCCGTTTCTTGTTCGCGCACGGTACGAGCTCGGTATTTTTCAATTTGCAGAGCCCCTGCGGCGTTGAGATGAGTTTGCTCTAAGCGTCTCTCAAGAAGATTTAAACGTGTTTTGATTTCCATATGAACTCGATGCCAATGATTTTGCTGACGATCAAGGGTGACTCTGGCTTCCGCCTGACTGGCTCGCCGTTGGGACGAATCTAGTGCGGTCGAGAATTCTAGGCCAATGTAGTATGTGGGTTTTGTACCCGCGATGAACTCGGAGTATGCGGCAGAGGCTCTGACGTCTACCCCAGTAGAAGTGCTTCGTGCTATTAAATCGAGTTGGGGCTGGGCGCGCCAACCAATCGCATTGGCTTGATGGCGGGCGTTTTGCAAAGCACTCTCGGCGACTATGATTTTGCGGAGTTTATTGTAATCGGGAGTGTTGAATTTTGGCAGAGGAGGCACTTCCTCTTCAACCAAAAACTCTAAGTCTTGAGAGAAATTTTCTTGCATCAAATTTTCAAGGATTTTTAATTTTTCAAGATATCTGTAAGACGCAGTTTTGACCTGGCTCTCGGAGCTGGTGTAGTCCGCCATAACCTGAGCGTATTCACCCCCTCTTTCTAAGCCGAAGCGACCTCGGCGTTTTACGACTTCTGTTAGTTCTTTGTACATTTGCCGGGCTGTGATGGCATCTTTGAGTTGAGTTTGTGCGACATAGGCTTCCCAAAACGCTCGCAGCGCTGTGAGGATCAAGTCCTCCGTGGCCTCTTGTTTGAGAAGATCTGAGGAGACTAAGTTTATTCTGGCGATCTGTAATTCCCACCGATCGCTTGCACCCAGTGCATTTGCCCACAGATTTTGTCGCAGCTCTATATAAGCGGTATCAAGTGTGAGCGTTGGCTCTCTCGTTGAGGTGGTGAGAGAATTAAGAATGCTCGACTGAGTTTGGTGCAAGTATCCCATACTTAAGTGAGATCCCCAGCGCGTTGATTTTTTTACTGATAGGTCGGAACTTAAGGTTTTGTCGATGGCGTTGCTGAGTCCGGAAAGAGTTTCAGCTTCGCGGTACTCATAGCTGGTCTTTCCAATAAGCTTAAAATCAAATTTTTCTTGGGCTCTTTCCGATTGTACAAAACTCAGTTGTTTATCTAAGGCAATAGATTGTGCCTCTAGACTTTTATTTAATACTGCGTCGATGACATCTTGGGCCTTGATCGCACTCTGGCCCCAAGCGGGCGTAAAGAGCAGTATTGAAATTGACAGAAATGTTCGTTCAACGCAGTTCATAGCGTGCACCTAGGATCAATGTGTCTTGAGCGACTTGGGCCCAACGCCCCTTTCTAGCCGAAAAACGGCGTTCATAATTGAGTGATAGTGAGATGTCCCCCGCCTTCCACGATGGTCCGGTTTGCATGAGAAGCAGCCATAGTGTGTCGCTGGCCTCACTGAGTGTGCTTGGCCCCACTTGCACAAGATCAAAACGTGATCCACCGGCGGCCAATAACCAATTCCAGTGCTCTGTCCTAGGCAAAAGCCAGCTGTGGCTCGCCAGTAAAAAGGAGTGAAGTGAATGCAGTTGATTGAGGCCAGCGCTAGATCCACCTGAATTATAAACCTTTAAAGTTTGTTTTGCGTAACTGAACCCAAAACGTAAACCGAGACGGCCAGACCCGTCACGAGAGGTTCTCCAGGGCAAAAGCTCCATTTCAACACCAAACATGGTGGTCGACGGCATTTGCTTGAGATCATTACTTGCCAGAGCAACCATTGGCGCATGGCCTTTTGCCGAATAAGGTTGAAGGGTCAAACCCAGAGCCAAGCCATAGCTTTCAACGGGGTCCATCGCTTGGATGCTTTGGGTTTCCACTACCGCTGTGCTTTCATGGCTATTTTCTTGGCCATTGGCGACGAGCGAGCTCAATTCCTCTAGTGCGCGTGTGCGCATGTCTGATTTTGCGCGGAGAGGTGTGTTTGCTGTTGCGAACGGTCTTTTTTGTTCTTTGGCGGAGCCACTGAGCATCCGCCGCAGCTCCTTTATGCGTTTGCTCCGAGAGTTGGTGCTTGCATCTTCCGCATGAGCATTGAAAAGCAAGCAGATCGCAACGATTGCTTTACCCCAAAAAATCACGTTTCCCCCGCCGTGGACAAAATTCTAGGCAGAGGTGTAGATGTCCGTCAATCTACGCAGGATTAAGATTCAATCAATTTTGACGCCGGCATCGTCGAGTTCTCCTCTCAGACCCCACATTTTACTTAGGAGCTTTGGCGTATGAGAACCGACATAGGCCATGATTAAAAATTTAATTAGCCGTCCCGCGAAAACCGCGAGCCCGAAGGGAAAAAGGGGAATGCCTGACAAGCTGGCGAGAATAATGACCGGTTGTTGCATTAGAGGGGTCGCGGCGACTCCAAAAACTAAAAATAGACCGTATTCATCAAATAGGGACTCTGTCCATACCCAATACGGCGTTTGATCTATTCCTGGGAAGAGTTCGAGGATCCATGGCAAACCCTGGTACTCGACGAGATAAGCTAATACCAGGGCGCCACAGCTCGAACCGACCACTACGCTCATGGCGAGGACAAACCAGCGCCGAGGTGTAAGCATCGTGCTAGATATGAGTATGCCATCTGTGGGTACGATCAGAATGAGATTATCTAGAGCTGCCAGAGCACCAATTAGGGGAGGGTACCAGACTCGATATACATATTGCTGCAGGAGCTGAACAAACAGTTTTATTCTTGTGTGAGCCCTTTGAGTCATCATTTAATATGGGCTACACTGTGAGTCTTTGCCTAGACAAGAACTTTCAGGTCGCACGCACAAAATTGGACCCATCATTTGATATCAAGTTTTTGGTGTCGAAATGGTTTACAGTTGGATGATCTAGGTAGGTCGATGGCCCTCAGAGTCTAATGAGGGTCATGCTGGGCTTATTGAAGTATGGTGCAATCGTTGCACTGTCTCAGAATATGCCTATGCTTTTTCGCAATCTTATTTTAGTGGTCCTCTCTATATCAGGGTGGATTGTTTCAGCTGACAGCGATTGTGGAAATTTGCCATGGGAAGAGCAAAGGTTATGTTTGTTGCATGGTTCATCTTGGTGGGCGTGGCGTCCCGAGCCAAAGGTTAAGAAGTCAAAGCGTTCTCGGTCCGCTCGCAAAAAGGTTACTCCGCCGCCTGCTCCACGGAGGCTCGACGCGTATGTTGAACCTGCGCCAGCACCTGTGCCAGCATCTGAGCCCGAAGCACCTCCCGCGGCACCGCAATCGGTGCTCAATCCAGATGCTCCTTTAGGGACCCCTCAAAACCCGAAGATTTTAAATAGACGCACACCGACTGCTTTGGCCTCCGCACCTGCGGAGCCCGAGACGCGTGCGGTGGCCGAGACGCCTGCGGTGGCCGAGACGCCTGCGGTGGCCGAGAAGCCTGCGGAGGTCAAGAAGCCTGACGAAATCAAAATTCCAGGCAAGAAAGTCTGTGCAACAAATATGAATCAGATTCTGCGCGATCCAACTCTAAAAGCCTATCTTGAGCACATATACCGGCGCCCTTTACCGCGCGTCGGAGGTAAGCTGAGTATAAAAACGTCTGGAAAAAAGATTGAGGCAGGGTTTTGTGCTGTTTGGGGTGGATTATCTAACTGTCCCTTGGTGGATTTTTCTAATGAAGAAAGCACCTTTTGGTCTGATAGAAAAGGAAGCATGTTTCATAGTCTAAGCAGCGGATCTCGGGAGAGTCGAGAAGCAAAAATAAGTCGAATATGTTCGGATGGTAAATCAATTATTGTAAATTCAAAAGTCGCAACTCAATTGGGAGAATATTCAATTACGATCAAATCCAGGGTCGTTGATGGACAACTTCATTCGACGGCAACGACCGTTGATCGCGGTAAACCAGTGCTTATTGGTAAAAGTTTATCTTCATTGCCAGATCCTACAGAACGGTTGCCCGTGGCTCCGATGGCCCGGGTTGATGAGAATGATACTGGTGGCGTTGCTCGTTAGAGCTGATCTTGTGGGCTAACTTGAATATCTGCACTTGAATTTCCAACAATAATACCGCGGGCGCGTAGAGACCATAAAAAACCCGAAGGGGTCCATTGCACTGCGGAGCGGGTGATTTTTTGCAGACGGCTTTGGGAGCCTAGATTATTAGGCTCTAGTCCTTTAAATAACGTCACTAGTTCAGTCGCACAGTTTTTTGCAAACGAGTTATACATTTCACCCTGGTTGATTTCGCGTGTGCGTTTGAAAAAGCGTTGAGCCAGTTCTAGCTTTTGCTCCTCATTGAGATCTAGCTTAAATTCGGTGACAGGGCGGCCCGCTTTTTGGATTCTTCTAAGCTTGAACCAAGTTGTGCTCATTCTGCTCTGTAAAGCATACAGCCCAACTGCTCCGCGTACCATGGAGTCTGCCGTGGCTTCATCGCCCTTGGTGCAATGAGTGCCAAAGTCAAGGACGATATCTGCAACTTCTTTTGGCTTATCTTGAATTGCCTTTTGATGTTGGGACATAAATTTGATTTTTCTGTTTTCGGGAAAAACAAAGCGAATCATCAAATGATAAACGCCGTCAGTCTCAAGTTCACGCAGAAGACTGACTTCATCGGGGGCGGTGTTTGGAACATAGGCCACTGCGATTCCCGATCGGGTCAGAAAGTTACCTGCAATCCAAGAATCTGCCGGAGGCTCTTCAGAAAAAAAACTGATCTGGTTGCGATTAAGCGCGATAAGGGCTGGGGCGGGTGAGCCCAAACTCAGGGACTTTCCTTTGAACCATCCGCCAGGCATGACCCGCTTATTGTCAAAACGAATCCATTCTCCAACGAGTTCAGCTTCGCAGTTTACCTGGGGCGTTGTGGTCCTTTTGTGCGCCCAAGTTTGGCTAGGTAGCCATAAAAAAGTTATCAAAGACCAAACTGAAATGCTGTTAAATCTATTTAGAACAAACATGCCGCAACAGAATTCAAAATTAATGCCGTTTTTAATGCCTTAAAATGAGATGTTTAGTTTTGAGTGGACTTGATGCTTGTCTAAGTGTTCACCATGGACATCAGCGGTCAAGACTACTTAGAATAGGGAATGGCTTTTTTGCTCTCCTTGTTGTTTGCGCTGAGTGCATATTTTGGTGCTGTCGGAGCCGAGCACTGGGGAGAAATCTTTTATTTTTTAACAGTCTTTTTAGCCCTCGGATTAATCCCCTTTTTGGATTTGATTCTACCCAAAGACCGACACTCAGCTACATTGGCGCCGAGTCTTTTTTTTGATGGAATTCTTGTCGTTTACACCTTTATTCATGTGATTTTAATTTTATGGGGAGCATGGAAAGCATCAACCCTAGTTCCATTTTCTCTAGGTTTTGTGGGCTTGACTATGTCTATTGGCATGGTTTCGGGTGCCATCGGGTTGAGCTTTGCCCATGAGTTGATCCATCGGCCCAGTCGGTGGTTGAAATTTTTTGGTGAAGTCATTCTAGTATTTATAGGATTTGGTCACTTTGCCATCGTCCACATTCATGTACATCACCGTTACGTTGCAACTCCTCTAGATCCAGTGACTGCCCGCAAGGGCCAATCTCTGTATTCGTATTTTTTGCAAGTAATACCGGGAGTGTTTTTAATAGCCTGGAGATCGAAACGATTAAAAACGATGGTCTATTCTTTGGTCAGTCTTTCCATCGCGGGAGCGATATATTTTTATTTGGACTTTTATGCTGTGATATTTTTTGTGAGCCAGGCTGTGTTGGCCATACTTTTAACCGAAACAGCAGAATACATTGAGCACTATGGTTTACGACGCAGTGTTTTGCCTAACGGACAATATGAGCCTGTCAGAGCCCGGCATTCTTGGGATAGCGATTGCTGGCTTACGGGAAAGTTGCTGATTCACCTTCAACGGCATTCCGATCACCATCTGCATGCCGCCAAAAAGTATCAGGATTTGCGCTTATTAGGCGACGCTCGTCAGTTACCCACGGGATATGCGGGATGTTTATTGGTGGCCCTTATTCCACCTCTTTGGCGGCGTATGATGGATCATAGAATTTGAGGTTGAGATGCTAAGCAGTTTGGCTTTTTGTCTTTTACTGATTATCGGTGCAGCACCAGCTCAATCGAACGATAAGCCACAAGTGATTTTCTTTGGTGGTTGGGGCGCAACCCAAGAAGATATGCGCACATGGGAGGCTCGGGTCCGATCTGATCTTGAGTATGGACAACGTTATCTGTTTACGGGTGTGCCTTATCCAAAAGGGGCTGGTTGGAGAGAGGGAGAGGTTTTACGTCCTCAGAGTGCTAAGTCTTTAATCGAACATTATGTTCAATTAGTGCAGAAGAACCCTCAGCGGGAGTTTGTTCTGGTAGCTCACTCATCTGCCGGAGAATTGGTCAACGCTATAGGGCATAGGCTTCCTCGCAGTAGTCGGGTGAAAGTTGTTCTGTTGGATGGTTTCAATGCTGCGGTTCATGTACAAAACAAATTTCCAACGATTTGCTACTACGCGAGCTCCTCGATGAGTCAGTGTCGTCAAAGAATTGCCGGGCCGACTGTGGGGTGTAAGCAGGGAAAGGCGGGTAATATGTGCAGACATTTTAAAATGTTGAATTCAAGTATTGGAGCTTCTGCAAGACTGGCGGAAGGCTATGTGGGCAATTTTAAGCCAAACCTTAACTGGCTTACTCAAATTCGAGGGGAGAGTTCCACCACCGCAAAAACAGAGAATTCCGCATCGTCGGGGACTCCAGGAGCTCGTTAACTCAGAAAATGAATAGTTACCCAAGCGCGGCCAGCATAACCCCCGCGCTAAAGCCCATGAGTGTATTTTGAGTATCCTTTGAAACCCTATGGGCTCCCAATGCGGGTAGAGCGCCAACACTGGTGGCAAGTAGCGTGATAAGGCTTCCGGTCAAGGCAAGAGTTAACGAATTGTCCATTTGTGCACTTTCTTAAAAGTTGAAGTATCGCCTAGCCTAAAGGTGAGTGAGAAGATCTTAGCTATACATAATGCATTGTTTCTGGACCCATCGGGATTAATGTAGGCAGCTAAAATATTCGTATGGTTTTAATTTTTTTGAGCCTAATGGCTATTGTGAATGCTCAAAACTCTGAGACAGCCAACGGAAACGGACTCGATGCCTTTTTTCCCAAAACCACTCCCGGCGCCGGTGTGGTTCAAAGGGAACTTGAGTGCCTCCAAGGTTTGACTAGAAATGGCATTTATGGAGGCCGTTACGGTGTTCTGACCTCAAAAAAGGCCAGTGAGATGATTAAGCTGTTAGCACCGATTTTGGAAGAACGGTTTAAAAAATTTGGAATTACTCAGAAAGAGCGGCCATTTTTTTATGCACAAATGATTGCCGAGTCCGGCGCGATGACCATGCTGAGCGAGACTAAAAAGCCGACGGCCTTGGGTAATGACTCCATCAATCAACTTTTGACCGCAGTTGAAGGCGATTCTGATTTTAGACCGCGCCTTGGCGCCAAAACTTCTGCAAATTGGGGCGAGCATCGAGGCAAGGGGCTGATGCAAATTTCTCGTTGTGACAATTTGATTTCAGTTGTTCACTATCTGGATCAGCTTTACTCCGGTTTGGATCCAAAATGGCGGTCCTATTGGTTAATTGACTTGTGTAAAGAGGAGAAACGTAGAGGTCTTCCGCAATCAAGCGAATGTCGTAAGGCGATGGGCGATAAGGCTAAGAACGGCAAGTATCAAATCGCTGAGGTCTGCAAAGATATTCATATTTCGACTTTTCAACGCGAGTACGACGGCAGAGATTTGGGACGCGTATCTGGGCGTAAGAATTCTGGGGATGGTGAAATCGGGCCTGGATACAACACGCATCTTTATGACATTTTAAAAAAGCCCTATCGCCTTGGTATGGTCGGTGGACACTTTAAAGACCCTAAAAGTAAACAAGAAATAAGTTCTGAACAGCTCATGGTCGATGCGAGTCTAGCCTATTGGCGAGGAAAGTGCGGTAAGGTTGCAGCTGATTTGGGTGTTGAGAAAATTGGCAATTCTCGGTGGTGCAAAGAATTTGCTGAACAAGCAGATGGAGAAATAAAAAACGACCCTCGCTTATCATCGCGCAGAGATCTTTTGCACGCGACTTTGTGTATTTCTAAGTGTGTGCATGGATCTTTGAGTGATTGGCAGCGCCGATTTGAGTTAACGTCCAGAGCCACGGTTTGTGTGGGGAGATGAACGTAATTCAGCAAGTGCCGAGTTTTCCAGACTTAGCAGACCATAGTGCCAAGCTGAAGCAATTTTGCTTTTCCGTTCTCGCAGTTGAGTCGAAGCGGTGTGCCCTGGGCCATCACCAGCATCGGAGAAGTGTGGCCACAGTCGAATTCATAGACGCGTGGAAAAGGCAGACCCGCTAGAGTCTCTTCAATCAGCTCTTGCAGCGAAAAAGGCGCCCCATCTAACCTGAACACCTCCGGCTTGCTGAAGATGAGAGCTCGGACTCCTTCGAGAATCCCACTTTGTCGCATCTGGGGCCAACGGCGCTCCTGCTGGCTCATCTTTAACCAATTCTCAGACTAAGAACCACTCACTTCAAAGTCCTAATTCTTTAAGACATCGGAAGATCGATGTCGATTTGCGTTCCCACGCCGACTTTTGAAACGATCTTTAATTCTCCGCCCCAAGCATTGACGAATTCCATGGCGCCGGCGAGCCCGAGACCATGGCCACCGGCCTTTGTGGAGTGTTGACGCTTTCCAGCCCATCGGATCTGCTCTTCCGTCATTCCGCAACCGTTATCCAGCAGAGTGAGTCTTACGCGGTGAGCGCCGAAAGCACTGAGCGCTAGGTGGATTTCGCCGCCGACATCCGTCGCTTCAATAGAGTTATTGAGCAAGTTCGATAACACCCGCTTGAGATCCGTTATGTGGGTATTGACCGATGAACCGGACCGGCATTGATCAGAAAAGGAAATTTTTCGGTTCGACTGTTTTTTCTTTTCATCGATCAGCAAGCTGACCTCATGTTTTAATTGGCCCAATTCAACCAAAGACGACGACTTTGGCGCCTTAACCAGCCGGTCCCAGTCCACACCGACCAAGTCTTGGGCAATTTTGTCTATCCGATCGACCGCTAAGTTCACGTTCTGGCTGTTCGGTGATTGCAGAGCCACTTGGCGCAGATAACTGAGCGGCGAGCGAATGTCGTGGGCAACTTGGCGGCCGATTTTTTTTATCGATTCGGCGGCCTGCCAATGAACCTCGGCCAACCGCGTCCGGGCTCGGTGATGAATTCCGACCAGACTCACCACCAAAAGAACCAATACTAAACCACCGGCTCGAGCCAGACTCAAAGCCATGGCGAACAAGGATTGATTGACGGACACAAAGGACACTGTCCAAGCGGCTCCATTCAAAGATGTCATATGCGCTAAATAGCTTTCGCCGTTTAAAGCCCACGGAGAAACATTGCACTCGCCCCTGTGGGTTGAATCGAACACTGTTTGGAGCGGATCATCGAGTCTAAGCCTTACACAGCGAATGGTCCCGAGTGATTCAATAGTCGCCAGATTCTCATAGAGCCTGTCCATATTAGACGTCGCCACCGCGTCCTTGAGTTGAAACTCGATGGACGTCGCGGTTTCCTTTGTGGTGTTGAATTGGATAAGCCGAAACAAGACCTGACATAATCCAAGCCAAACTAAGAGCGCGATAGTCACAATTAATACGAGTCTGTATTTCATACACTCTGTTCAGTTCGGGAATTTTCAGTTATAACGAGCGAGTCTCTGACTGGAGGGATTAAAATGGCTCGCAAACTTCTGAAACTCCTATTCTTAATTCTACCTTTGCTAGGACTCGGGCTGCTCGCCAAAAAGATCCAAACGAATCTAACCCTGAACCCGCAAACTGATAACAATCCTTGCAAGGCGCAAGCCGAGTTAGGGCCCTATGAAGAAACCAAAAAAGTGGATTTCAATTGTTTCGATAGCGCTACCGACATTATGCTTGCTGGCCCTAATGGCCCACAAAACGACATATAACCCGGAGCCGGGAACACTCTCTTATGTGGTGGGACCGGACACGAATTTCCGGTTCTCATTGAGCCCGGAAGAATCGGACTTCAGTGCCAATCAGAATCTTCTTGATCATTTAGTCGCAACTCTCGTCAAATACGGCCCCTCGGGGCGTCCGGAGCCGTTTTTGGCTGACTCCTGGGAAGCCAAAGAGCGTAATCATTTTTGGACTTTTTCAATTCGTGCGGGGCTGAGCTGCCAAGACGGTACGGCGATTACTGCTACATCCTACGCCGATCAGTTGCAACGGCAGCTGAAGCGCCTGTCCCAGAAATCCGCGGTCATGGATTTCGATCTGCTTCAAGGCTGGCAGGATTTTGTCTCTGGCAAGGCCAAGAACATTTCAGGTATTTCAGTTGAAGGCAGAAAAATATTCTTCCGGTTTAAACACCAACCCGACAATTTTTTGGAAACTCTCAGAAAGGTTTATTTCGGCTTTTGGTGCGAATTCAATTTTTCTAACGGGCAATGGAAGGACCCGACCCAAATTGTGAGCTCGGGTGCCTACCAACTGGAGTCTTTTTACGGCAACGGCTCGGAGGTGGTTTTGACCAGGAGACCCGGCTGGTTCTCCCTCGCCGAGGATTCGCCCAAGAGACTCCATTTTATCTCAGGAAATTTTGAAAAAATACTTAATCCCAATAAGATCATGGCGCTCGGCCTGGTGCCCTTGGC
>JAYQON010000070.1:0-15337 GCA_038144835.1 Bdellovibrionales bacterium | reverse complement strand
GCACAATAAAGAGCCATGATCCCACTCACTGAACCGCTCGCCCCCACCAAGGGTGATGTGGTCACTCCCGTCATTAGCGCAAACACGCCGGCTGCAAAAATACCTGAAGATAAAAAAACCACCAGAAGGCCTAGCCCACCAATCATCGCTTCAAGAGCGGCCCCGAAGATGAGAAAGAAAAGCATATTAAAAGCTAGGTGCGTAAACCCACTATGCACGAAGATGTATGTTACCCAGCGTTCAATTCCAGAATCATCCACACTCAAACCAAGCGTAAAACTGGGATGTATCTGCTGCAACGACTGTACATTCTCAACATTTTTTTTCCACAACTTAAAGGCAACCTGATCTCCATCGAATGAAATAGATTTTGCGGTGGTTAAAAACTCCGCATCACGAAAAGCCAACTGGCCCAGCAACTCCACTCGCTCATTTTCTCCCGACTCAATCTGACCAGCGAGTTTGCGCAGGAAAGTCGGATAATGAGCTGATGATTTTTGCAGAATGTACTGAGCATAAACGCGACCTTGAGTTTGGACAAAATATTCGTTGCGCATGAGCTCTTCAAGATCGAACTGGGATCGCTGCCCTATCGAAATGATCAAAATAAATACTATCAGGTTTAACGCTACAATCAGCCAGGTCATGGGAGCCTTTTGCCAATGCACCAAGCCTTTTAGAATTGGAAAAATCAAGGCTCGCCCCGTTTTTTAGAGTTCGCGCTTGCAGGCATACGTCCGCCGTCTTCGATAATGTCGGCCATCGCATTCATGATTTCGGAGGCTTCAGGAGAGAGGGCTTGAGCACGACTCAAATATCTTCCCACCCTCAAAGCCAAAGCTTCATTACTCTGCTCCACTAACCGTGCGAACAAAATATTTCCCGCTTGGACCCAGGCTTCGCGAGAATCAAAATCTCGCCAAACTTCAACTGCCTTTTCCATTTGTGCCGTGGTGGCAAAACGAACCAGACGGCGAGTCGCCTCCACGCGCAAGATATCAGGGGTTTCTTCATTTGCGATAACTTCGGTAAATAGATCTGCTGCCGCGCTTCGATCTTGCCGTTGACGTTTCAAGTTAGCTCTAAAAAATTGGTTCCATGACTCATCTTTGGTGATCTCGCTGAGTTTCAGATAATCGACATCAGAGCCACATTCCATAGACAAAACCTGAGCCAGAGCCTCAGGTGGACGTTCAAAATCTAGTTTTGCCGTAAGACTTTTGTCTTCGGGCTTGTACATGTGCTTGCAAGCAATACCGCTCAGTGCCTTGCAGCTATTCTGCAATTGATGCGAACACAGCCAAGCACTAAGATCACGTGACTCTTCGCTCGGCAAAACAGACATCGCTTGCTGATAAGCGCTCAAAGCTTCGGGCTCTCTGTAAAGGGACTGCAACGCCTTTACTCGTTGCACCAAGCTAAACTCTTTAACTGGCTTGCGCGTCAGTAAGCTGTCTAACTTAGAAAGTGCCTCGACGTATTTGGCCTGCTTCATGTAATGCCGCACTCCCCAGATTTCTAAATAGCCGCTGCCCTCAGGAGAAGAACGCAAGATATCTTCTACCAACTGCCAATCGCTTTCCGACCATGCACCCACCAAACGGCTCATCGCACATTCAGCTGACTGTGGCTCCATAGAGCAAACCTGATCCAGATAAGCATTAGAAACTTCGGCCTCATCGGCATAAACAAAAGCTTGTGCTAGATAAGTCAAAGGCGCTATCGACTGACGTTTGGATGACTCGTAATGAACTTCTGCTTCAAGACAAGAACGATCGACAACACCGCTCGCGTAGAGAAGCATGGCTGTTTGCAAACGAGAATGTGCCTCTGACTCATTGGCCGCATCTTCGCTCTCCAGATTTCGAGTCACGGCCTCGCATTGCTCAGGTTCCTTACTTACCAATGCAGCAAAGGACTCCTCCATCTTTAATTTTTGAAACACTTCCCGAACCTGGATAAACATAGAAACAGCAAACAGGCCGGCGGCTGCGGCGAACACCATTCCCACCAAACCACGCTCCCACGCCATTGGCTCGCTGACTCCTGTATCGGAACGTGAAACCACGACCGTATCGCACACTTTATCATGCAAAGGCCGCCGTCTTGGATTGGAAAATACGGCCAACCAAGGCAAGCCGAGAAGAAGCAATTCCATCATCCATAAAACAGATCGAATAAAAAAATCCCAAAGTCTCACCTTATGGTTGAAGACAGACACAACCTTAAGATCAAATAATCTTTTTCCCAGCGTGGTAGAGAAAAAATAAAGTGCGACAGTTTGATAAATCATAACCAGGCTCATTCCCACCAACAGCATCATGCTTAACGTCATGACGAAATCAGGCTCTGAACCAAGCATATAACTTGTAGTTAGCCACCTCTTGAATGGTGCACTTACCAGTACGTACACTGGAGCTAGAACAACAAATACATCGACAATCGCTGCGGCCAGACGATCCAGTGGCCGAGCCAAGCGAATTTCATTCGCGAGCTGGTCTGGCGATTCTTTTACGTGTTGCGGTTGGGCCGCTCTTTGGTTCCAATCTGGTGATACCATACCCATCTCTATCGGACAGGCAGGCATTCATAATGAAGTGAATTTTTTAAAAATCAGCCAAGTCTAGATCTGCGCGCCACCGACTTTGAGTGAAAGCAAACGCTTATGACGATCCAATTCGAAACGCACCTCGCCCTTAGGCTGGCTGTCTTTACCAAAAAGCGTGTAAGACTCGATGATATTTTGTTCACTTTTTTCAACAGACTTTAATTGAGCAAAATCAAAATTCGCTTCGAATAAATGACCAAAATCACTTAAAAACTTTTCTCGATCCAACACATAGGCGGGCTCATTTTTATCACCCTGCAAAAGAATGCTACCAATTTGATCGCTCGAATCTGACCGGTAAGTGATCGTGTACTTCTCCTCTAACACACCCCAACGCAGTTTTTCTTCTTGCGTAGCTGCTCTTCCAATATTGGTCGAGGCCAATGAACGAATGTGCGACGACGCTAAACGCTCAGCCAAGTCTTTTTCCCAAGCTGCATCACGCTCCCATTTGAATTTTTCAACCGAGGCGATCATTCGATTCATACTCTCTTGAGAGTTGGAAGCAAGATCTTCGGATCTTAAATATGCCGAGCGATATACAAAATTATTTACTGCGGCACTAGCGACCATAACCGCAAGGACCGCTCCCGCGATCAGCTTGTTAGACAGGATGCGAGAAGTGAATGCCAGTGAATTGCTGTGAGGCGCACCTTGAGCGACTGGCTGAGCCACCTCTTCTTCCTTACGCTTGCCTGGGAACTGAAGCACATTATTACTTTTTTGGTCCTGATCCATATTCTCCCTCCTACACAGAGGAGTTTGCGAGACCCGTGCCCAGCCAAACCAAAAGGGTCATTGGTTTTAGCGGCTACTTCCTCAACACCTGAAAGCACTTTACGTCACCGGCTGGCTGGTCGTCTCAATTCGAGACTCACCGTCGAGACTTAAGTCAGATGCAAACAGTTTATGCACTCTCTCACAATCTAACGACTCCCGCTCTGCCCTAGGTTTGCATCGGAATTCCTTGAGAAATATTGAGTGATAATCCTAGTTTTAGCGTAGGTCCTACATGCCGATAAGATAAGGGAGTCACTGAATGATGATAGAAAACCTTTTGCATTAGAGGCTAAGGGTGAGGTCAGCTGTCAAAAATATTAATATAATTTTTTTATTTATATTAAGCCTGATCTTACCAGACTTATCGCGAGCTACGGGTACAGACGAACATGATTGCCAAACCGCCAACTGCAACGAAGTTACTGACGCCGCAGAGGATTTTCTACAAGAAGAACTGGACGACGACCCGAGATTTGGATCAAAAAACTCGCGACTGCGACCGACCGATACTTCTTATTCGCGCAAAACTCGGCGAACCGATTTTGACTTAGATAAATACGTCAATTCAAATGCCGGGAATCCTGCACTGTCTCGAAAAAACCCCGAGGCGCAAAAGGCATTTATTGATCCTCCTCGACCAGCGATATGGAGCCCGCCCCGAGCGCCCGCCTCTGAGGGAGAAAACGCGGAAGCCAGCCCAAACCGCTAAACAATCCTTGCAGATCCGATGACGAATTTTTAAACTTTAATTATGGTTACTCTTCTTGCCGCCTTTTTTATGACGACCACACTCATGGCACAGGAGGCTTTGAACCTGCACGAGGTCGAGCTGAAACGGAACCCAGGCAATATCCGAGCTCGTATTCAGGTCGCTCGCCACCACTTCGAAAAAGAGCACTTCGACAAAGTCGTTGATTTACTTAACCCTTACACCGACCAACTCGACAGCGGCGGTTTTCTTATGCTTTCGATGTCTTACACACAACAAAAAGATCACGCCAACTCCGTGCGCATCTTAAAAATCGTATCAGAAAAAGAGGAGTCCAATCATAAGTGGTTAATGCTTTTGGCACAATCATACCTCATGCAGGCAGCACAAAGTCCTGGCACTCCCCGCTCTGCAGAACTTTTGACTTTAGGTATACAGAGTTTGCGCAAAACATTGCGAATGGCCCCGCATTACAAACCCGCTTTTGATCTTTTGCTCTCAACCTTACTAAAACAAAAGGCGAACAATGAAGCTCGCGAGCTTCTGAGCGAAGGCATCGATAAATTTGGCAAACGGCCGGATCTCTTCAAAGAGCTTTGTCGACTGGATGCGGTCGATGGGTATCTGGTTCAGGCCGTCGAGCACTGTCGGGAGAGCATCAAGATTTCTCCTAATTTCCCTGATCACTACGTTTATCTTATTCAAGCACTACGCGATCAGAAGGAAGACCAGATTGCAGAAAAACATGCCGTAAGTGCGGCAAAGAAATTCCCAAAATCTGAATTTGTACAGTGGGGCACAGGCACACTCTTTTTTAAAAAACAGAATTATCCAGTTGCAACTCGTTATTTTCAAGCCGCCGTCGACTCAAAGCCTGATTCTGGGCGTGCCCATTTTGGCTTAGCTCAATCGCTGTTTGAGCAAGGTAACCCAGAAAAAGCATTGGCCCATTTTATCAAGGCTTGTAAGTCAGACCCAGAAACCGTCGACACCTTTCATGCCTATTCTGGCCGAATGAAACAAACCAAGAACTCAGCGATGGCAGCCAAATACGCACAGGCGGCCAACAGTTGCCGATTTTGATCGGGCGCTCCCAAACGAGCACCTTGCCGTCTCAGACAATTACCGGAAGCAGTGTTTCTACAACCCACTCGGCAGAAGACATAGCGACGTCAGCGTCCGCTTTTTTATAGAACTCACGAGGTGTAAGATCTTCACTGCCATAAAAGGCCAACTCTCGATCACGGCGAAGGGATCGCGAAATTTCAATATATCTGGATAAGTTTTTTTGCACATTGGAGGGAAAGCGTGACTTTTCCTCCTCAAGAATCGCCGAGACATCGTGAATTCTAGGAACTTCGATATGGAAATGACGAAGAAGCCCCTTGAGAGCCAACTCAACGACTTCCTGTGACTCACGCACGACATCAGCCCATGCGCTCTCCTTATGGAGAGCCTTGAGAGCAGAAATTCTTTTATGCGCTCTTTCTATGTAATCGTACGCAAGTGACTTATTCTGCATGCGGAATTTCCTTTCGAACCCAGTAGGGATGACCATGGCTCAATTTTCTATGGAAACGGCCTTCAGCTATGGCGTCACGAATTTTTCTGATAGTCGCAAAGACCTGCCCGGTGGGGTCGTAGTGAATAACGCCCTCCAAAGCTATCTCCAGCCATAGACTCGAGTATTCCACACTCACGGGTAAATGTGAAAACTGCGGCGAAAGGACTGCGTCTTGTTTGCCGTTAAATTCCCGATCCCATTTTTGGTAAATAGATCGATCAAATTTAAACTCAGTTTTAAGAACAAGCAGCAAATCCACGTCAGAACTCTTGT
Organism: Bdellovibrionales bacterium; assembly: GCA_038144835.1. Classification (GTDB taxonomy): domain Bacteria; phylum Bdellovibrionota; class Bdellovibrionia; order Bdellovibrionales; family UBA1609; genus JALHOQ01. The sequence goes on along the minus strand of JAYQON010000070.1, from coordinate 9,403 downwards.
GCATTTCATTGCGAACGCTGGAGCCGAACTGGACAACACCAACTAAATTTCCCGAAAAAGTTTTTAGCAGACGATCTATTATCGGTATGGGCGATAAAGCTTGCGTCCCTTGCAAGCGATGTTTGATCCATTCGTTCAGAGACATCTTGTGAGCAAGGGCCTGACTCTTTAGCTCTTGGTGCAACTCCGGATCCAATCGCAAAACAAATTTTCCCGAAGGTTTCATGATACTATTTTACCATATATTTTTATTTCTCATAGTACCATTAAAAAATCTAGTAGAATCAATTATTTAACAAAACCATCAACCCTCAACGCCTGAAGCAACCAACTATCTTTGCCGTGTAAAGAGGGCGCAAGCTCATAAAACAACTCCCGACTGGGATCAACGCCCTTAGATTCAAGCTCAACGTTATCAGGAGTTAAGTACAAGGCTTCAGGTATAGATATCGAAAACCCCTCCCCAAGCGCCGGTAAATCATACCATACGGCTAAGATTACATCCCCTGCAGTCGGTTGACCCCAAACCCTAGATCCTGTCCGGCTCTTAAAACTGTGCGCAAAAATCTCAGCCACACTCGCCGTCTCGGCAGACACCAAAACCGTGACCTTACCGCGATAGCAACCATAGCTTGAGAAGGTTTTCAGGCCTATGCTCTTGTTGCTTTCCAATTCGCTAATTTGATGTTGGTCAGAAGTGTCGTCATCAAAAGATTCTTTGTCCGGCAAAGCCTTGCGCGGCTGTATCAATCTTCCCATCAAACGAGGTGAGCAGGTGAACGTCGATAAGGCTCGCAGCATGGCTACAAAATTGCCCCCCGCGTTTTCTCGGATATCGATAATCAAATGTTGAAATTTAGAAAACTGTTGAGCCAATTCTTTCCATGACTCAGATCCAAAGTACTCAGAGCGAAAACTTGATATTTCCAAACGTCCATGACCATGCCCTAAGTCAAAGAGTTGCGGCTTGGAATCAATCACCAGCGCCTTGGGCTTCAACTCAGCATAAAAAATTTCACCAATTCTCTTCAGAGTAAACATGCCAGCACGACTTTGAGCTCCATAAGGAGTGACTTGATCAGAACCAGGCAAAGACACAATTTCATCACCTACCCGAATGCCTGCATCTTCAGCCGCACTGTCTGCAAAAACCCGGTATACGATTAAATGATCCTCCACATAACGAGAACGAATTCCCGTATCAATGGTTTCTCCCTTCCACAGTTTGCGATCTTCAGCCGGACTGTAGATCTGAAAATGCGACACATTCATTTCATTCATATGATCTTGAAGGTTTGAAATTATTTGTGCCTGCGAAGCCCAAGAGGGCAACGCCGAAGCCTTAGAGTGGCATTCACGCAACCATTGCTGAAGTCGATCATCAACTTTGTAGTAATGATCATCCACAAGGTCACAAACAGATCGAAAGACTTCCCGCGGATGACCAGACCCGCTAAGCCACCATCCAGCGAAAGTACAGATTAGAAATAACAAGAAACCAGAGAGCCGACGCATGTATCGATAAAACGTCGGCTCCTGCATACGGTCAAGTGCTTAAGCCGCGCGCTTCTTGCGGGCGCTGGCGGGATCAATATTGTATTGCTTTACTTTTCGATAAAGAGTGGCGCGACCAATACCGAGAGCCTTTGCAGCTTCTGTAAGATTGCCGCCAAATTCATGAATCGCGTTCTCAATCGCGATACTCTCTAATTCATTAATGGTGCGAACTTTTTTATCTTCCTCAGACACCATAGATGGTTGAGGAAACTGAAGAATTTTAGCACCTTCATTGACGGGATTGGCCCCTACACTCAAAGCCGGAACATCACCCGCGAGAGCAGTGCGCACACTACCGTCTTGAAAACCTTTGGCCCATTCCGCCGGGGTATAAATGTGAACCAAACAACCCATCCCTTGGCTTAAAGTCTTGAGCTTGTCGCACTGTTCGCGATCATCTCCGACCAAAACCACCGTAGTACGTGCCATTTTAAAACCTCCGCTAATTTCATTGTAAGCCACTCTTGACTCACAAAAGACTTATCGGCGGCTCACAGTGAGAAATTAGGAAAAAATTGCCCATGATTTCTCAATATGAAATAAGTATCTGAAAGGACTCACGTTTATTAATGAGGCAAAAATGGAACTTCCTGCCGGTCCAGGCTCTTGCCGGTCGTATTCTTATATCAAAAGGCCATAAAACAAAAAACCCGCATTACAACGCGGGTTTTTTAGAATCGTTATAAAAAGCCGAAACTCGATTAGCGCCGACCGGACTTGATCTTCACCTGCATCTTGGAAATCAAGTGAACCGCCATTTTTTCCTGAACCTTACACATTTTGAGCTCATCTCTTCGATAAGATCTTTGTGATGGAGTCAGGGTTCCTGTTTCAAGTTCCATTTCATAGTCCAACTTACTCGATCGAATCCCTTCAAGCTCTTTTGTCTGCTGTTTAAATAACTTGTTTACGCCACTCAAAGGAGCAACATCCAACCACTCTTCTTTGTTTTTGTAGTAACTGAGCATACGCAAGAAACGGGCTTTGTTTTTCGCGAGAGTGAAACGTGGGTACTGGGTTTCAGACAGGTCCAAGATGTTATCGATCATATCCAACATGGCGAAGTCGTCATCGACATCAGGATTCTGAACAAGCGGTTTCACATCTTGCGGCTTAATATGAAGATCGACGTTATTTAGCATTTACCCTCCAGGCGCATCTTTTTTTAAAGACTGCCGTTGCATCGAATAGACGAGATGAAACAACTGATTGTTTGTATATACTTCAAATCCTGCGGAATCTCAATAGAACCGCGCAGAGAAGGACTCGTCAATTTACGCACACAGCGAATCGTCTTCCTACCACACTCGAAGACACATTGCATTATCGTTTCCAGAACGCAATCCTTTTTTGAAAAATTGTAAGGCCTGTCTAAGATTCACGGCGACTTCACACGTATGATCTTCATGGACAACACCAGGTAGATCGCTCACTAATAACAGAATGCACATCTTGAAAATTCTAGCGGTGGCTTTAACCATTACATGGACAGCACTGTCTACACCAATAAGTTTTGCAAGCTTAGTTATGCCTGGGGACCAACCTTACTACCGCATTCGGCAAAAACAAACTCAGTATATTTTTACGTCCAATAGCCGAGAGTTTGTAAATCAGGTGATCGCCTACAACGAGGCAATTCTCGGTATGTACGAACGCAGCTTTTCTTGGCGATTGGATGAGAGACTGGATCTTATCCTGCTTTCACCTCACCAGCAAATCGCCAACGCCTATGCGACGTTAACGCCCAACCTGAAAACTGTATGGTACCCCTCGGGGGCCGGCCTTCTTGAAGAGATGGCTGAATCTTCGTGGCTTCTTACTCTCTCCGCCCACGAGACCGCACACCTCTACCAACTCAACTCCAAACACGGCCTCAACGAGCACGCCAAAACGGTCTTTGGCAATACTCAGATGGTCTCACTGTTTTCTATCCCCGTGTACATTCATCCGAACAACCTTACGCCCACTTTTCTATTAGAGGGCAACGCCGTTCTCAATGAGTCACGGCTCAACATGGGAGGGCGTCTCCACAGTGGAGAAAAACGCGCCCTGGTTTTGGCTCAGATTGGAGCGGGAGATATTGATCCCAATCGTCTCATCAATGACGACTTTCGCTTTCCGTTCGGTGAAGAGGCGTATTTGCAAGGTGGCTACTTTTCTGCTCATTTGGCCGGTAAGTATGGAATCGAGAAGACCAATAATTTTTTTGTGAAACAAGGCAGCCACTACCTTTGGCCGCTCATTTTAAACAACACTTTCCGCGAACACTTTGGCGCTAGTTATCCTCTAGAAATACGCGAATACGTACGTGGCATGCAATCTTTGGCTGAACGGCAAGAGACCACGGAAGAGGATTCGCTTGTGGACACTATCTTTGTTGGTGGAATGAACCACGATGAAAATCGGATTTTCTTTTTAGCCAGTGACGGCAAACGCCTCCCACGTCTTTATTCATTCCGCAAGAGTGACCGCCGACTGAACTATAAATACATTGACCTGCCCATGGGAAAAGTATTTCTAGACGGACACACCCCATTGGTTGCCGCCTCCCAAAAACACAATTTACAACGCATAGAATATTCCTTGTACTCTGAAGGCGCCCGTATCGACTCACGGTTTCGCGGACAAATTGTCACCGATCAAAGAGCCGGAAAAACTGTGGCCCTTGACGCCGAACACTCGTGGCTCGACCCCCAAGCGTTATTAAACGGAAAACCGTACGACATCGCCCATTCAAAACCCATTCTCGATCAAACAGGACAGGTCTACTACTTCCGGCAAAATGGAAGTCAGCGAATCCTTTATCGCAATCGACAACCGCTTTTCAAATTCGACGGATTTTATGGAAAACTTACGGAAGTCAGCGCCGACGGTACTGTTTATTTTATCGCCAACACCGACTACGGCTCTACTCTCTACTCCTACAGCAAAGGAGAAGTCTCACGGGTTTTGCGCTCCGATCGCATCATCGATGCTCGCCAAGTCCAAAATAATGAATTCTTGGTGACTGAGGTCGGCTCGCGCGGCCATTCCGTGTTCTTGACCAAAGCCAGTCCAAAAGCACAAACTCCAGCAGTTTACTCTTACCCATTTGCCAGCGAAAGCCTCAGTCCTAATTTTGCTCTGAGCAATGATTTAGTGGGATCCAAAGAAGAAGTTTATAATGGTCTCCGGGAGATGCGCTATTCACGCTTGGATGCGACTTTCACCGCTGCGGGTGAAGCCGGCCTAGGTGGAACGCTTTTCGCCAAGTTTAATGACCCTTTGGAATATCACGACGTGACTCTTGGGTTTTCTGGCACGCAACATCGAGATCAAATTTTTTTGATCGGCTACACCTACTCACGCCCCTTAATCGATACCTTCATCACCTACATTTTCAAAAAAAACTGGTGGCAGCAACAAAGCGGGTACGAGCTATACGCCAACGAGCACAACCTCGCCGTAGGCTTAAAGATTCCTTTATTGCGCCAGCGCCGCTGGGATGCTGTAGGCTCAGTTTCGCTAACCTACGATGATAGGCAGGGAAAGATTGATACTTCGACACTAGTAACTCCCAGCCGAGTCGTTACCCCACCTGAAGAAACCTATGGCACACTCACAAACTTATCTGTCGAGTATAGGGTGCCTACAATTTTGGGATTTTTTCCTTGGCGCCTTTGGAAAGCAGATGCTTTTAATAAACTAGAAACTCGAGCCGGATCTTGGCGCAAACAGCACCACAAATGGTTACTTCGCACCGAATACACACATGGATTTCCAGACGAATTTTTCTTGCGCGGTTTTGCGGGTTTGGCCTGGGCTGATCAGCGGGACGTCGCCGTCGAATATTTTTCAGATGAATTGAGCAATGAACCGCGCATCCCCCGACTCACAACCAAGGGCAGTTATCTGACCCAGACAGCGGCGTACGCTCGATTTGAGTTCCACAAAGCCTTTGACATCAACGCACACTCGACTCGCATACCAGTTGGTTTTAATCGGGCTTCACCATTTTTAATCGCGCAAGGAATTTCTCTAGACCGCACGTCGACGACCTACCCGGCAAACATTTTTGAATGGGGGTATGGTGCTGATATCGAGCTGCTGCTGTTTCATAAAATTCCCCTTCGCGCTCGCTTGTTGCAAGCCGTGGACTCAAGAAATCCTGGCGCGCAAGAAAGGCAATTGACTCTAAATTTTAAAAATGACTTTTAATTAAGCTTGGTCAGTTATCGTGATGTGTTTTAGCAGACAGACCACTAAAAAAGATGGGCAAAAGTACGGCTGGCTCCATGTGATTTTCTCATTATAAGATAATGTTCAATAATTTGCGCTCGTGGCCCTGTCTCAAGTCGAGAATCCCCATGGCCAACCTAACAATTTCAGCGCACGAAACCGATTAGAATATATAGATACGCAACGCAGATTGAAGAAAAGGACGTGAGTGGAAAGCGGCTTTTTTAAAGGCTTTCAATATTGGTTTTTGGGAAGCGCCTTAGCGCTGTCTCCTTTGTTAGCTTTTGGCCACAACGGACCCTCAGCGATCAATATTAGCGGCTTTCTGTTTGATCCCCAAGGTGAACCCATTCTTGAAGCCTCGGCTCATTTCAAGGTTGAAGTCTGGGACCACGACGCCGAGTGCATCCTGTACTCGGAAGAGCACGTAGGCCAAGATTTAAGTTCGACATCCGGTGGTTTCTCTTTAGCTCTTGGACGCGGAACAAACCCCATTAACAAACTCAGTGGCAACTCTGAATTTAATATTCTGATTTTCGCCAACACCGGCAACACGGGCGCGTTTGACGGATGTGCTCCAGGTGTCACAAATGAACCCGGAGACGAACGTCTCGTTCGAATTTACTATGACATCGGAAGCGGCTTTATCGCCATGTCTCCCGATATTCCAATAGCAACCAGTGCCTACGCCATGATTGCCGACAGCTTGTCTGGAAAAACGGTCACCGACTTCGTGCAAGTTCGCAACGACGCGAATACAGCTCTGGTGCAGACCAACTTGGAGAATATTTTCAGCACTAGCAATTACCCCAAACTACAAGATTTGCTGAGCGGTCAGTCTGCCTTATATCTGCCCGCGAATGCTTCTTCGCCCATTTCACTCAATGATCAACGGCTAACAAACGTCGCGGCCCCGACAGTCGGCAGTGACGGAGTTAATAAAACCTATACCGACGGCAACATTGGCGGCAAACCCGTCGACCTCAGCGGTGTCGGCGCGATGGTGGGCGATGGCGCGACGATTTTTTGGGATGCAACAGCTGGCCAATGGACAACGGGCATACCCAACGCCCTGGATGACAGCAAACTACCTTTAGCCGGTGGCACTATGAGCGGCCCAATCACCATGAGCGGTTTTGATCTTTACGCCACTGGCAACATCAATATGTCGCCGGCAAGTCTCTTGCAAATCGGCACTTTCGATACAGTCAACGAACCTGCTCTTGGAGCCAACGATGCCGGTAAAATGTGGTTCAATACAGACAACAAGAGCTTACGATTTTGGGATGGCACTGCCGCTCGATCGCAAGCTTTTCTTGATAGCTCGGGACTTTTGAATTCAGCCTGGATTCCTAATCTACCGGCCGTGGACGGAGGATCTCTTACCAACGTTAATGCCGCTCGTTTGCAAGGGCTCGCGTTAGCGACGGCGACTCCATCCAGCGGAGAAATTTTAAAATGGAACGGATCCGCATGGACTCCTTCTGCAGATTTGGGAATTACCGACCTCACCGGAGATATCTCAGCGTCCGGTTCTGGTACCGTTGTTGCGAGCATTAATGCCAACGCTGTGACTACGGTTAAGATTGCCGATGACTCGATCACTTCTGCCAAAATCAATGCAACTGATATTGCCGTAAATCGAATTTTGATGACTGATGGAACTACGGGGAGTTCAGTGACTTACGCCACGTGCTCTTTAAGTGAAGTTATGTCTTGGACGGCATTGGGTTGGCAATGCACCAACGTCGACAATCTGGCGCCGGTGACTTCAGTAGCCGGAAAAACTGGAGCCGTTTCATTAAATATGTACGATGTGGATGGCTGGGGCTTGGCAGCCCTTAAAAACTACGGCACTTCCGCAGGAGAGTTGGTTGAGCTCGACGCTGAAGGGCGAATCCCAGCGGTCGATGGTGGCTTGTTGACTAATCTTAATGCCGTCAGGATAGGATCGCATCCGATTGGCAGTGACTTGCCCACAGCTAACGATGTTTTACGTTGGAATGGATCTCAGTGGCAAGCGGCTGCCGTAAACTCATTAATCACTTTCCCGATCGCAGGCAGCTCAGGCACAGCCAATAATCCTACTTATACCTTCACGTCAGACACCGATACGGGTTGGTTTTCACCGGAGGCTGATACACTGGCGGCCTCAACAAACGCCGTAGAGCGTGTGCGCATTTCTAATAACGGCAATGTCGGTATCGGCACCACTGCCCCGACCATGCCACTTTCGGTTCAAGGGGGTGTGGAAATATCGGCCACGCATTCCGGAGGAAGCAACATCCTGATCACCAATCAGGATTTCGGACAATCCACATTTAACCAAAACAATTCAGTATTGATCGGAGCCCAGAATATCGACGTCGACGCAGGAACTCCTGGGCAGGGTGGTTACAATGTGGTGATTGGTCGTGAGTCCACCACCTACGGTGGCGGCAATGATTACTTTCAAACTGTGATCGGATATAATGCCCGCAGTGAAAGCACTCAACCCAAAAATGTGGTCATAGGTGCAAATACGAGAACTAATTCGCACAATGCAACTGTTGTGGGCTTTAATGCCAAAGCCTTGAATAACAATACCACTGCGGTCGGTGCCGAAGCCTTGGCTAACGGCGTTTATTCAGGGGCATTTGGCAGCTACGCACAAACGACTCAAGACTATACGTTTACTTACGGCTCCTTTCCACAGCTAGAAAATAACTCAGCAAACCAAACCAAACACGGCTTTGGAACCGCGCTACCAACCGCTCGTCTGCACGTTAAAGGTTTAGGCTCCGATGCCTCCACCAATGCGCTTCAAATTGAGAGCCGATCTGGACAAAGCGCTCTCATTGTGCGCGATGACGGCAATGTCGGGATCGGCACGACAGCGCCCATGGCTGGCCTGGACATAAACACGCTAGGAACTTACAGCGCGATCATTGTTCCACGCGACACAACCAGCAATCGACCGTTTGGAACAGATGGTATGATTCGCTACAACACAGAATCGGCAAAATTGGAGGCTTATGAAGGTGGCGCCTGGCGAAATATGATTGGCATGCCCGACTTTCCACTCACGGGCAGTGGCGGATCCGCCAGCTCCCCAACTTACTCCTTCAGCGGAGACGATGATACTGGTTGGTATTCTCCCAGCGCAGGAATACTCTCCGCCACCACCGACGGCACCGAACGAATACGCATCAATGAAATTGGCTATGTAGGCATTGGAACGGCGACACCCAGTTCTCTATTTGCAATCTCTGGCGCTGCCGCCAGCCTCACCATTGGTGACAATCGCAATCAATCATGGACAGTCGGTGACCAGCTGGGAGCTTTAGACTTTGCCAGTGATGACACCAGCTCTGGAGGTTACGTCAACAAAGTTCGAGTCCGCATTGCGGCCTATGAAGATGATACTTGGGGAGCATCACAAGGCTTATCTTTTTCTTCTGTGAATATCGTTGACGGCGATCTCAAAAAACACGTCAGCATAGATTCGCTTGGGCGTATGACCATTGGTCATAGTCGATATCGCGATCAAACTAACCATACGATTCATTCGCAATCCGTCGGTACTCCCAATTACCCGATTGAGCTTAAGGACAATTACTCCGGCAATGCCGACACGCAAGTTTTATTT
>JAYQON010000069.1:0-16401 GCA_038144835.1 Bdellovibrionales bacterium | reverse complement strand
TTGTTTGGGGTTTCGTGGGTGACCAAATCCCCCTTGATTTTTTTACACTATATGGCATGGGGTATGTTACGCGTTTTTTTTTAGCGATGATAAAAAGAAGGGCGTACCTTCCCTGTTACTTTTTGAGACGCAGGTCGGTGTTGCCGTTGGTGAGTAGGTATTCGCAGGCATCAGTGATGCGCTTAACTATCGAGCCCGCAACGGGCACTGTCTGTGCGGCGTTGCCTATGGGTCTCAGCAGCTTTTCAACTAAAGCCTCTTCCACAAGGTAACCACCAAGCAGTGATCGCACAAAACCACGAGTGCCCTGCGAAGTGGGTATCACCTCTACGTTTTGCAACCAATTGCCTTGAATATTGCCGTAAATGTCATTCAACCACTGAAAGCGATTGCGGTAGTATTGGCGCTCTTTAGCTATTAATTCCTGAATTTCTGGATGAGCCATCCATTTTTCATCTTTGATGCCACGAGCAGCATAGTCGACCGCACGCTCAAACGCCTGATCCACCTTAAAATAAAAAGCGCTGACTGGAGTTGCGAATGCAACAACATAACCAGCCAAGAGGTAACTGAGATCAACGCGACCTGAAAACATGTAAGAGAATAAACCTATGTTCACCAAAGCCGCAGGTAAGTTCCAAAAACTGATCTTGTTGCTAAACGCCCAATTGCCCAAAAGCGAATTGTTTTTGGCATTAAACTGTTTCATGTACCAGCGAAAGAAACTTCCGGCGGCATCTTGTCCTTGCGGGATTTGTCCAAAATCGCCCATATCATCTTGGCGTGCATCTTGTTGAATTTTAACCCAAGCGTCAGCCATCATGCTCATCGTAAAGCCGGCGGCAGTAAGCATATAAAAAGAATCACGAGAGAGATAGAAGATTGAATTGTCAGAAAACATTTGATCTTGGATCGGTTTGAAAGCGCCTTCGAAGACGCCTGCTGAAAGCACGAGCTTAAAACCCAAGTCCAAGGGGAATGTAATTAATAATTTTGAAATCTCGGCTCTCACGGCGCGCGACAATGCGTTGGGTGATTTGAGACGTTCTTGAACAGTCGCGTAGCGTTCCATGGACCCATTTTGTTTAGGATCCATGTCTGCAATTAGATTGTATTTGCGATTCACAATCCAGTTGTGTAGCGATAACTCTCCTTTGCGAGCTTGTTTTGCCACACGATCGTAAATGGCCTGATCTAGACCGTGCTTGTGAGCGAGTCCAGAGGCTTCTCTCGAATTGAAGTGGAAAGCATCGGTGGAGCGGGCTTCTTTTCGTAGTTCTAGGAGTTTGGCTTTGAGGCCGGCTAGCGACAAAGAATCCATGATTTCTTTGGGCGTGGAGTTTTCCGCACGAGAATGTTCAAAGCGTACAATTTCGCGCCTTAGATAATCACTCATGGTTGCGGCATAGACCTCCTCAAAGTAGAGACGCAAAAATGTGCGCACTTCGACGGGAAAAGCCCGAATGCGTTTTTCGAACGCCGTTTTCATTGGCGAGTGGATAAATAAATTGATGAGTTCTTTTTTGTCCGTCAAAAAGTCAGGTAAACGTCTAAGTGCCGCTTGGAATGCAACCTGAAAGACCTCTCTTTCGACGGCCACGATCTCTTTTTCGAAGGCTTCCGTTAGCCCCTTTAACTGTGATAGGGACAGCTCGCGAACCACTTCGTTTTCAACAGCTTGAACCGAAGAAGGTTTGCCAAAGATGGTCTCTTTGAGCCAAATCATGTCGCGGATTTCCCAAGAACGGGTACCGCCGTTGAGGACCGTTGGTACGGAGACCTCGTGACCGATGGCTTTTCCGTTCGCATCTTTGAGCGCGCCTCCTTTAGCCACAACGGTTGTGAAGAAGTCAGGGAAGGTCATGCGAACAGCAGCAGAAATCGGTTTGGGCCGAATAAAAATGGGAAAATTGTATTTTAGCCCTACATCTCGCAAGGTCAAAAAACCAACGGTTGTGTAGCGCGTACCAGAAAACCAATTCCAAAATTTTACCCAGCGTCCGAGAGTGAGCTCCATTGCCGGATATGAGAACGCTACACTTGTCAGTGCGGACCAAGTTTCACTCTTTAATTTGCCCATACCAATTTTGCTTTTGAGCTTCGCCATAGAGGATCCGAAAGCGCGCCAGGATCGTCCTAAAAATCCGGGAGTGCGATAGGCGGGGCTTTCCGTCTTACGCATTTCAATAAATTGCCTGATCTCAAGCTCTTCTTCAGCCGTGAAGGTAACGGCTGCTTCAGCCTTTTCTTTTTCGTTAAGATGGCGACGTTTAGCCTCATCTTCCGCAAGGCGTGCATAATATTCGCTTACAAATTGTTGCTGATTCTGAACGAACCCCTTCCACGACGGCTTACGCCAATCGAGGTAGATTTTATGCAAATTGAAAATCATGTGCGGAATAAAATAAAGCGACATGATAAATGGAACAAAAGCACCCAAGCCGATCAGTGTCTTGCTCAGGTTGTCCCCGGCGAGGTACTGCTTATAAAAGCCAGTTCCTAAGTCCGCAACGGGACTAAAGGTGGCGATAGTGCCTTTCACGAAGGCCTCGCCCAAGCCAAGTAACGCAAACTTCGAGTAGTCAAAAATTCCGTTGCCTAGAGCAAGCGAGCCGCGCAGCAATTCCAAAAATGCCTCAGGTGAGGCCGCAGACATCATCGAGGCCGCCATTAAAAACGACGAAAGGTACGGGCGGTCGAGAAGAAAATCCATGAATTTTCCACGTTCTTGATTACGGAAGGCCCCAACATACACCAGTGCACGCTTAACTTTTAAACTGGCGTTAGGTACGGGGCTGAGGATTCGGCTAAAAAACGCTTCCAGGCGGGCCTTCATGCCGCGCGATGCGGAAAATCTTTGGGCCACCGCCGACATACGGTCATTTACGGTTTTTGCTGTCTCGACACCTTTGCTGTAAGGTTCAATCAGCTGACGTAATTCGGTAGAAAGTTGAGCCACCTCTTCTGGGCTCAGTTGATTATTGGCCTTGCCAGCAAATTCAGTGAGTTTTTTGTTTTGTTGAATCTGTTTACCTATATTTTCACTAAGTTCTAGCAGTTGGACTTTGGCGCGCTTTGACGCTTCTGGCGCATCACTGGCTTCTTGGATTTGCGCCTGCATGATTTTTTCGAAGTAGGTTTGCAAGGATTCAATGTAGGGAATGACGTCTGCAATATCCTGCGGATCGACTAAATTCGCAGTGATATTAAAAGCGGCTTGCTGAAGTTCAGAAGCCGCCATGAACGCTTCGATGGCGACGGTGGCCTTATTGTTGAGCATCAATTTTTTGTTTTTAACGCCCAGAGAAGTTATGGCTTGCGAGGAGGCAACAGGCAGGCGAAAGACGGGAATATCGGTGCGCCCAATAGAGGGTCCGTAGAAAGACAGATCTAAAAAAGACAGATACTGTACGCCGGTTTGTTCATCGTAGGATTGATTATGCACAAATACCACATAGGGACCAAAGGTGGTGATAGCGCGCGTAGGCAGATGAAAACTATGCAGAGTGTCTTGGCCGGCCTTTAGATCAAATTTACACAAATCGCTATTGGGGCAGACATAAGAATTGCCGTCGTCGGTGGAGTGACCGTCGGCGGTGCGCCTGAGGTTGAGATGTTCGAGGACATCGTTATCGTTGAAACTTTTAACAGCGATCGAAGTTTGCCACCAATTGTAGTAGCGACGTAGTTCTGTCAGGGGTGCGTGAGTTATGTTTGGGACTTCTGTGATGTTCTCACGAATCTGAAACAAATCGCTGATTTTGTAATTCCATTGCTGGATGAGCTGACGCACCCTCTCCTCGAGGCAGGCAAGTTCTTGCGGTTTATCTTTTGAATTCCACACAAAAAGCGGAATATCCTTGGAAGCGCGTCCAGAGTCTATATGCCGTACGACGTTTTTAAATATACTTTCGGATGTGAACTCGTTACGTTCGCTAAGCCCCATGCAAGCATTTTTGTGAGTTGGCGAGGAGCCAATTAAATCCGTAATTTTTATGTGAATTTTTCGCGCTTGATCCAAGCGGTAGCGGTGCTCTTCGAGTTCTCGCTCAACCGGAGTCGAAAAAAATGAGAACGCTCGACCCACGCGGGTTTTAAGATGTACCTGTTGCTCAAGTAGCAAAAAGCGATCAGGAGCAAAGCTTCCTCGGGGCTGGCCAGCCGGTAAGTGCTCGCTACTTCGGATCAGTTGTTGAAATTCCTTGGCCTCGGCCACGGCAGCTTCGGTGCGCGGGAGTGTAGGGGGCTGTGCCAAGGCAGGAGACATGGGGTTGACGCAAAATGCGGCCACAAGGACAAGATTTAAAGCTGATTTGAAGGTTGGCCGCATGCGTACATCCTTTGAACTTAGGGTTTTGCTTAGCAAGTGATATATTTTGTAAACCATTGAAAATTAAATATCTTTCTGCGTATTCTTAAGCGCATTTTGCAGCACCGACAAGCCTTCGTTTAAGCCTCTTTACTCAATTAGATGAGAGCCCTCCCTTTGGCACGGGTATGACATTGCATCTTGAGTACCAATCTATTGGCATTGGGCCAGATAGATTAAACAGGATTTTTTGGACTCTCCATTGCATACGAGTTGGGTGTGAATCGCTCCGACAGGGCCATCAGATCAGTATGGCAACGCCTTTTCATTGCTATTTTATTCGCCTTTACGGGTGCGGGCGCGCTCGTATGCCAGGCGGAGGAGAGCTGCGAAAATGCTCTAGTTCCTCGCATGACTTTGGTCGAACTTGCCGACCGTTTAAATCAAACGCAGCAGCGTCAGGTGAGGTTCTTTCTGGGCGGTGGCGCCGAGGGTGAAGTTTTCGCTGTAGGCAAGCGAAACAAAAAGGTGGGCGATCAATTTTTTGTTGAAAAGATTTTTTCGACGGTTTTATTGGCGAGAGAAAATCGCGATGGACTTGAGTTGCTGCAAGCTCTGTCTAAAAAAAAGCTCTTGCCAGGTTTTAAGGTGGTGCAGGTTGAAGATTTGAAACTGCGCAAGATGAAGCTGCCCTTGGTTGAAGGCACCGACGTGCTGACACTTTGCGAATCGAGAGTGCCAGAAGCAGAAAAAATCGTTGCTGAATATAAACAACGTCTAGTGTTTGCGCATAAGAGTTTGCAGGCTGCTGGTTATGGTGTGTATTTTTGCGCGCTTGATGATCCCAACGACCTGCATGAGTTGTGTATCAATGTACCCAAAAAAAGCCCGGTCGTGGTGATGGCCCAAAATGTTATTTACGTTTTTGCGACGCAAGAATTTGTAATTATAGATCCGTTTTGAGGTTCTCTCTGTGGGGTTATTTGCTAGGTAGTGGTCCACAATGCAAAAAGCGTCCAGAGTTACAGCGGCTGCGCATGACGTCTTCTAGAATCCGAAAAACATTGGGGCTAGTGCGTTGGGCGATATCCGATGCTCCTGCCGCCGCTGGCGCATACGAGGCCAACGAACGACCTTCTTGCCCAGAACCAGCTCGGTTTGAATCGCGATCTCGATCACGGCCAAACATTGAAAAATCGGATCCGGAACCACTGCTACCACCGCCTCCGCCGCCACCACCGCCGGCTTGTAAGTCTCCAATCTCAGGTAAATCCGCTTTATTTACCAACTCCTTTAAGCCCGACGCATCCTGAAGGCCAGTTTGATTGGCAGAAGCTCCACCTGCACCGGCACTGCTTCCTCCGCCACCAACGCTGCCACCGCCACCAGTTCCTCCGACTGAAGACGAGGAGTATCCTGATGCTCCACCCAAAGATTCGGCCACGACGCTGCGGCAACGGTCGGCGAGATCGGGACCAAACTGCGGGTCACCACTACACCCGCCACTGCACATGGGTCTAAGGTCGCTAGTTGACATGGCTTTAAATGAGGATGGAGAAATTTTAGCACAGCTGGGGCATGCCGAATTACTGCCCCCTTCGCAAAAAGACGCCACCCTAAAACTGGTACATAACTCAGTTCCTTTTTTTGCCGGATCTTTGCAGATCGCATCGACTGTATTTTTGTTCTGACATTCAGGCGTATTGCCATATTCGGAATTGGAACACTTGTCGATTGTGGCGACTTTACATTTAACATTAGTTGCCATTTCAGGCTTGCTGCAGTCGATCTGCTGAGTCTCGTCTTTCTTCGCTTGATCTTGTGGCTTTTGCTCTGGTTGTTGCTGCGGCTGCTGTTGAGGTTGCTGCTGTGGTTGTTGTTGCGGCTGCTGCTGAGCTTGTTGTGGTTTCTCGTTATCCTTACCCTTATCGTCGGCCCCCGCCTTCTCAGCAACTTCTTTGCCTCCGTCCCCGCCAGCTTTGTTGGCTTTTTTCGCAGATTCGAGTATCTTGATGTTTTTATCAAATTTTTTTTTGCACTGTTCTACTCTTTTTTCAATTTGGCCTTTTTCCTTTTGATCCGGGGGTTCACATTCGCAGAGATCATCCTTCATGTTGGAGAGCCGTTCTATACCCTTTTGAAGTTCCGTATTGGCGGCAGTTGCAGCATTTGACTGAGCCCGTCCACCTTGCTTTGCTCCTGAACCTGTAGGTGTTGTTGATGCAGCTTGGTTGGCTGCTCCGCTGGCTTTGTTAAATGCCTGCTTCCCCTCTTCTTCCATCTCTGAGAGCTTTTTATCACATTCTTGAGCCGTCATCGCTCCGGCGGTTTGGGTAGATGTGACCAATGCGAGAATGAGGCAAAGATAAGAGGCTAGGGCCTTTTGCACGTAGAAGTTCTGATGATCGAGAGTCATGCTTAAAAGTATGCCTCTGATCGGGCTTAAGATTGGAGGGGAATCTGTGGGATGCATCTTGAAAGTGAACGTATTTGCTCTTACGCCAAGGGCTTGTTTCAATGTGAGACATGGGTCGATTTTTTAATTACTAATGGAATGAGGGCCGACGTAGCAGTTTTGCCCGAAGGAGCAGTTTTCACCAATTGTGACCTCGTGGCCGCATATGTGCGAAAAGTGCCAAATCTTTGTGCCGGCTCCGATGCGTGCACCAGCATCGACGATAGCTGAGACATGAGCCCAAAAAGTGGAGTTCTCCTGCATAAGGGGATTGTCTAGCACGAATTGGCTTTATCGACATCGTTTTTAAACAAAAGGAAGGGTTCATTCTATTAGATTTAAAAGTTTATTCACGGGCAGGGGTTTGATGGCCTGAGCGCGAATATTCACTACTCCTTGCGCCTTTTCTAAAATTCCGCATACATGTAGTAACGGATGATAAAGCAGCGTTAAGCGGTGTTGCTTGTAGATGTCGGGCATCAGCACAATGTTCATCAAGCCGGTTTCATCTTCGAGAGTTATAAAGGTGACACCTTTGGCTGTGGGTGGGCGTTGTTGTAAGCTGAGGAGTCCGCTGAGGCGCACACGCGAACCGTTGCTTAGATGCTGTAGGCGTTCGGCCTTAGTAAAAGGTGTGGAGTTACGTTGATGCAAGGATTCTGACCAGCGCTCAATCGCCGGTCGTAAAACTCCTAACGGATGTTGCACAACCGAATAGCCTTGCATTCGGTATTCGCGGTTGAGTTTTTCCCATTCACTTTCTTGCGGTAATAAATTGGCGTCGTGGCCACCCAGATTTTCAGCGAAAAATAAACTGCGGGCGTCCAAGCTAAGAGCTTGGATTTTCCATAGAGCCTCACGGGCGTCCAAGCCCAAGCACTCCAAGGCTCCAGCAGAGGCTAATTGCATCAGCGTGCTCTTGTGCAGGTGGGTACGGCGAATAAGATCGCTGAGATCTTTAAATGGTCCACCGCGCCGCCGCTCTTCAATAAGCGTGTGCACATGCTTTTCTTTAATTGCGTAAATCGCACGCAAACCAACGCGCACATCTCGACCTTCAAGGGTGTAATCAAACTCTGACTTTTGCAGATCGATATTTAAAAATTTGACTTGGTGGCGTTGAGCATCAGCGATCAGCGCGCGAGGAGAGTAAAAGCCCATGGGTTGTGAATTGAGTAGAGCGCATACAAACACTTCAGGATAGTGACATTTCAGGTAGCAGCTGGCGTAGGTCAGAAGTGCGAAGCTAGCGGAGTGACTTTCAGGAAAGCCATAGGAGGCAAAGCCCACAATGGTTTGGTAAATTTGCTCGGCATAAGTCATAGTTAGACCGTGGTTGAGCATACCGTTGATTAGGCGTTGGCGTAATCCGGCCATTAAATCACTTCGCTTCCAACTTGAAGACATGATTCGACGAAGTTCATCGGCTTCGCCCGGTGTAAAGCCAGCTACGGTCGAGGCGATTTGCATGATTTGTTCTTGAAAAATTGGCACTCCGCAGGTTTTACCCAAGATGGCTTTTAAATCGGGGTGTGGATAAGTGACTGGTTCCAAACCATCACGCCGGCGTAAAAAAGGATGAATCATTCCGCCTTGAATCGGCCCCGGACGCACGATAGCAACTTCAATCACCAAGTCGTAAAAGCATTTCGGTTTCAGACGCGGAAGCAGAGACATTTGCGCCCGTGATTCGATTTGAAAAGTACCTATTGTGTCGGCTTGTTGAATCATTGCATAGGTGGGTGAGTCATCACTGGGAATCCTATAAAGATCGAGGTCGTGCCCGCGCTGCTCTTTTAGCAGACGAAAGCACTTTTCCAGAGCTGTAAGCATCCCTAAGCCTAAAACATCAATTTTGAGCATTTTTAAAACGGTGAGATCGTCTTTGTTCCATTGAATCACATAGCGTTGGTCCATGCTTGCTTTTTCAACGGGCACACATTCGGTGATAGGCCGTTTTGCAATTAAAAATCCACCGGTATGAATGCCGAGGTGACGAGGAAAGCCGATGAGGGCCTGCGCTATGGTGAGTAAGAGCTTATAAGTTTTTTCATCGATGGACCACTCGCGAGCTTTTTCGGGCGCGGATTGTAAAAGAGCAAGACCTTCACGTCCCATAAATTTTACGATTTGATCCACTTTTTGCGGGGGCAAGCCTAGAACTTTAGCGGTTTCCCTGAGTGCCATACGCGAGCGGTAGCAAATCACTGTGCACACCATGGCGGCGTGGTTGGCTCCGTATTTTTTGTAAATATACTGAATGACTTCTTCGCGTCGCCCGCTTTCGAAGTCGATATCTATGTCAGGGGGTTCGCCGCGTTCTTTAGATAAAAAGCGTTCGAACAGCAGCTGCACTTTGGTGGGATCCACGGCAGTGAGCCCCAGCGCGTAGCAAACGATTGAGTTGGCAGCTGAACCACGCCCTTGGTGTAGGATGCCTTTTTGCAAAGCAAACTGGCAGACATCCCAAAGGGTTAAAAAGTAGTCTTCGTAACGCAGTTCTGAGATTAATTGTAGTTCACGCTCAACCGTTCGATGCACTTGTTCAGGCACTCCTAATGGGAACCTTTGGCTTAATCCCTGCAAAGTGAGCTCGCGAAGATACTCGCTGGCCTCTTTGCCGGGAGGTCGAGCCGCTTGCGGGTACTCGTAGCGCAGCTCTTTCAGTGAAAATTGCAAACGCTTGGCAATGCTGGCGGTTTTTCCTACCAGATCGAGGCGATCAGCCCAGAGCTTGCCGATTTCAGTCAGGGGTTTAAGGTGACGCTCACTGTTGGTGGCTAGGCGTGTCTTGGCTTCGCGTAAGGTGGTGCCGTGTAGGATACAGGTGAGCACGTCGTGCAAGGGCTTGCGTTCAGGCGCATGCATGAGTGGACGTTGAGTAGCAAATAGCTCAAAGCCAAGCTCTTCATATTTTAAGGCTTGACGATAAAGCTCAAGCGACTCCCAGGTGTAGTCTTTCCAAACAGGGAGATACAAACGATCAAAAAAAATCTCTTTTAAACGATAGAGTTGAGTAAGATTCCAAGGCGGAAGCGCCAAGGCCAACAACTCGTCTGAATACTGAACAAGATCCTCTATATGGAGATTGGAAAAGCCTTTGGCACTACTCCGTTTGCTGTCGGTAATGATCTGACAAAGACGGGTGTAACCGTCTTTATTCATAGGTAAAAGTGTGATCGAACTACGATCCGCAAGTTGCATCTCGGCGCCGCAGTGAACCTTAAAATCACGGCTAATACCTTCTGTCTGACCTAAGAAATTAGATGGATATTCAATTGCCTGAAAGGCTCTGACCACTCCATATAGACCATTTAAATCACAAATGGCCATGCCCTTATAACCTAAGGCCTGGGCTTGCAAAACCATCTCTTCGGGATGTGAAGCTCCTTGCAGAAAAGAAAAATTTGATCTTCCAAGGAGCTCAACGAATTCTGGCAACCTGCCGCAGGTAAGACTGTGCTGTTGTAAATTCTTGTCAGCGGGTGTGCGCGAGATCTTATTCATCGCGTATTCTCTAGTGTCGTGCTGAAAATCAGCGCGTTAATATGGCCATCAGAAAATGAATAGCGATTAAAATAAAAGCTATGTGTGCAATGGGTAAATCGCGTTCGCGCGGTGATTGCATCAAAAGCAGCCTCCTTAAAAAAATTTTTAATCAAAAAAACCATGCAAATAATATTGCTTTTCATTTTGATCATAAAACAGCCATACAAACTCGCCCTTGGGCGAAAGCGCGAAATAGTAATCACGACCACGAGCGCAATCCCACCAGCTATCTTCTAGGCGCTCAATAGGTTGAGTACTTAAAAAATTTAAACGTTTTACCTCATCCAAGTTTAACGCTCGTGGTTTAATGAGCAGACGTGAAGGACGTGGCGCTTGTGATAAAGCAGCGCTGTAGGCAGGACGTATTTGAAAGCTCTCGCCCGCAATTGTAACGCTATCTTGTAGCGGTTGATGCACCTTAAAATCAGTGGTTAGTGTCCACGCCTTTTCGGGAAGAACTTCATCTTTTGGCTGCAGGAAGCCAGTCGTCAAACCAGATTGTTGTAATAGACTCATCAGTTGGCTCAATTTTTCGCGATCACTGATGCGTGGCTCAAAAAATGACAACTGTTGAATTTTTTCGGGACAAGGAATGACCTCTACTTCAATTTGCTGAATAGGGTTGTCGAGATTGATTGTGGTCAGTTTATTTTCTAAAAGTTTAACAAACAACTCAAACTGGCGACCGGGGGAAGTTGGTTGTAATTCAAGGGTATGAAGTTCTGCGGAATATTCACAAAACAGACGCACAATGATTTTTGTGGCGTACTCGCCACGACCTTGCAGACGAGCGATAAGGTGCTGGAGCATTTTCTCGAGACGGTGCAAAAGAAAAGGTAGCAATGAAATAGGAAAATCCAGGTGTGCATATTCTTTGAGTGCTTCGGTTGGCAATAAAGGAGATATGATTTGTTGATCAATTCCGTGCAGACGCTTCCAGATTAAGGTGCCGACCTCTCCCCAGCGTTGACGGAAGGAGTCGATTTCAAATTGGCGAATTTGGCCAATTTTGTTAAGGCCCAGCATATAAAAAAAATCAATAATACGCTCAATTTCATGTGCTGACCTCCAAGCCACTAGGCCCTCAAAATGGTGCAAGAGAGAAAGAGGTGCGACACTCAACTCTTCAATTTCGCAGCGGGGAGGAATGATAGATTCAGGGCGCTCATGCAACAAAGCTTGTGCTCCCCAGGGGGTATCGCTGATGGCGCCACTAGCAGTAGGAAAAATTTGACGTGCAGTACTCAAAGCCGCGTTCATTAACTGATTTTCGCCACCAAAAAGTTTAGCTGTTGAAGTAACATCTATAAATACCAGCCCAGGTGAACGGTAGTGTATGCGTGGACTGAATTTTAGAAAGTGCTCAGCCACAGAGGGCTCGGCGTCCTGATGCAAGTAGAGGCAAAGTGTCCGCATATAAATCTCTCTTTTCTAGAACATGGGGGGTATGGCGATGCAGAGCTCGGATGATAGTGACGTGTTGTCGCTGAAAGTGAAGAATCAATGAGAAAAAAGGGCTTAATAGTACATTTTTAGCGTGGGTAATTAAAACAACCGCACAGCCGTAACGTAGGGATAATTTTTTTAACTTAAGAATCTGATGCTCTTTAAGCTGCTCTTGACCTAAATCGCAGCCGATCAGTTCAAAAAGACACAAAGACATGAGTTCTTGCATTACCCAGAGTGTTTGCTTGTTGCTTTGTGCCGGAGATACCCAGAGCAGTTTTGATAAATCCACGTTTTTATGCTTCAAGCTCCAAGGTGTAAGCCGAGTGTGAGGATCATTCATCCAGGCTGCCCAGTGACCTGCTTGAGTCACCAGGGCCGCGCTGCGAATCCATAGTGAAGAGGCGCCTCCAGATTCACTAATCAGCAAAGATACAGAACTTTTGGGGAATCCATGCCATAATAAAAACCTATCAAGCTGAGTCCAACCCGTCGGCAATCCTGAAGGGGGTGTGACTTGTTCCATGGAAAGTAAATGAGGACCAAGCTCTCTTTTCAATTCTTCAAGACGAGTCGTCGATAAATTGTCAATTTGAGTTGTTTCGAGAAAAGCATCCGGCTTTTCTCGTAGCGCCTTTTTGGACATAACAAGCCCTTCCTAGACCGTTTTGGGTCTGTCCTTAATTCAATTTGTATAGTTTTCGTTTTTATTTACGTATTTAGAGGCGCCTCATTAAGCCCACCACGATGCCTTGAATATCAACTTGTTGAGGTTGATACCACATCGACTGCATATTCGAGTTGGCGGGTCTTAGTTCAATTTGTTGTTGTGGTGGAGTATGTGTATGAACCTGTGGATTCATGTGGATATCTTTTTTTCTATGTAAATAAAATCTTTTTACCGTTGCTTGATTGTTAATCATGGCGACAACTGTTTCGCCGTTACTGGCATAGGATTGCTTTTGTACAAAAATAATATCACCTTCGATAATTCCATCTTCAATCATGGATTGACCCTGCACTATGAGCGCAAAGGTTTTAGAAGGATTACGTATTAAACTAGCTGGAACATCGACAAATTCATTATCAGTAAAGGCTTCGATAGGTAAACCAGCAGCCACCCTGCCGAGTAAAGGTAAAGAAAGAGACTCCGCCTGAGGAGGAGACGAAGGCTCGTTGGCAAATGCGGGCCTGGAACTCAACAGGGGAGCCTCTTTCTTATGGGATAGGGATGGGTATTGGTTTGTTAAAAGCCCAGGTGTAGCGACTATTCGCTCAGCCTGGGAAATCAAAGCTTTTGAAGAATGCAGAATTTGTAGAGCGCGCTTTTGGTTGCCGCCTGGAATAAAGATGTAGTTTTTGTCCTGCAGTTGTTTCAGATAACGCTGAACGGAATTGAATGAAGCAAAACCAAAATGTTCTTTTATTTCTTGGTATGTGGGAGCCACCGACCTTTCTTGCATAAACTGTTCGATAAACTCCATTACGCGCAGCTCTTTGAGCGATAAAGGTAAAGGTTTTTTACGAGGTGCCATGGCGGTCTCCCTGAAATTGGCCTTATACGTTTGTTGATTCGTGTGATGATCTTTATACACATCACTTACAATCAACTTACTACATTTTCTAGATTATGTGTAAGTTTAGTGTAAGTCAATGCAGACCAAGTGCGTTGTCTGTATTGATTTACTATGAGTATTTACAAGGGCTTAGATTATATTGCGGGATGTTGACGGTAAAAACCAGACCATAACGCACAAGGCTTGGCTGATCGCTAAATTAACGATAGACCGAAGCTGAATCGAAAAGAGGAGAAGTTCATGGTATTCATCTTCGCGCTTTTCTCTTTAGCCAATGTTTTTGCGCAAAATCAGCAACTCAGTATTGCTGGATGGCGTGAAGTTGAAGGTATTGATCAAGCCAAGGCTATCATTTTGGCTCGCGACGCAATTGCACATGAACTTAGAACTCGTAAGAATGGTCAGACCTGTGGCATGCACGGGCTTTGGGGTTTAGAGCTCAATCGTGGTTCCTCGCAAAATCATTTTGCTGTGACCGCCTATACGCACGGTCCACGTCACGGTTGCTTGGGCTCGCAGGCTTACGATTGCGCTGTCAGTTTTCGTAAGGCTGCCGGTTGGAGAGTCAACTCCGTTGACTGCGAACCCGTTAATCGTGAGTGGGGCAATTAGACTAAACTCAATGCAAAACAAAAAATAAATATTGGCATAAGAGATGCTTCCCTAAAGCTTTTTGGGGAGGGGTTATGCCAAGAGCGTTTTGTGTCGGTACCATTGTCATCCTAATATTTTCGCAGATGGCGAGTGCAGTGCCGCAACGAGTACCAGAGAAGTTTGGCGATTCGAAACTGCGCCAGCGTGTTGAGACACGTAGCTATTTCAGTAAAGAAAAAATTGCCAGCGGAGAGTTTGTTCGGCTTAAGAGCCAAGAGTGGCAGGCTTGCCGTCAGACGGCTGAGCCGAGTGAGCTGGTTGAGCCCCGGCAGTCTAAGCTAGATCTAAAGGCCTTCATTGAAAATGACCAGCTCATCAATAGACTTGACGATATGCAACGCCTCGGTCTCTTAGAAGGACAGGTTGAACGCCAACCATGGTCCGGGGACTATTGGGCCTTCTCACGCGGAATTCTGGGGGCACGGACTTTCGATCCTGCCTTTGATCTTTTGACAAATTGGCTCGAGCGCTTCCAATTTATCGAAGCAAACTCAGCGGCAAGTTTACTCTCAGGCCAGGGAGTCAAAGCATTGAATCGTCTCAGTCCATCAGAAAAATATGATCTCTTGGTTGGTGATGAACAAGGTGGACTCACCGAATACCAGTGGGCAGAAGGCAAATGGTATTACGATGTCTTTGGTGAAGTCGAGGACTGGATGGGAATCTGTCACGGATGGGCCGCCGCTGCAATGATGGAGCCGAGGCCTGCACGTCAGATTGAACTGCGAGCCGCCACCGGAAATTGGCGCATTCCATGGAAGCCCTCCGAGATTAAGGGACTGGTCAGTTACAATTGGGCTTACAATCCATTTCCGGTCACTTTTCTTGGACAGCGCTGCAATAAAATAGATCCAGAGCGTGATGCCAATGGACGTTTGATCGATCCAGAATGTTTTGATCTCAATCCAGCCATTTGGCATCAGGCGGTTGTGAATCGATTGGGCATTCATCGGCAATCATTTGTGATTGATGTGACCTACGATTACGAAGTTTGGAATCAGCCGATACTGGCGTATCTTTATGCTCACTTCAATCCGATCAGTCGTGAACTGGTTGACGATGCCAGCGCGGCTTCAGTCAAGCCCGCGGAATACACAAATGATCCTTTTGCCAAGTATCGCTCTTCTTCGGTGAGTAAGATTGTCGGTATATCTATGGTCATTGGTTACATGGTGGAAACTATGGCCGATGATGCGCAAGAAGATTCAGAAGAGCGGGATGCGGTGAACTGGGTAAACTATTTTTATGATCTTGAGCTCAATGAGAAAAATGAAATTATTGGTGGCGAATGGTACGGTGAAATGCATCCCGATTTTGTGTGGACACCACTTAAGGATTCTCGACCCAGATCTCCGCTGGAGCAGACCTTGGAGCAAACGGCTTGGAAGCAAGGAGATCATGCTATCCCTGAATCTTGGTCGCAGGCAGCGAAAAGGCTCTCACGAGAAGGCTTGGTTCCAGATACTCTGACGCGCGCGATTTTGAAAAAATCGACAGCGTTATAGCATCAGCGTGTGATGTTTGCCGACGCTGATTCAGTTTGGACGGTCCTCGGCAGAGCGGGGAGCGAGGCAAGGCAGAATTCACGAATTTTTTTAGCTACAGCTGGCGCATGAATGGCACCAACAAAAAATATTCCAGATTGATTTCGACCGACCATTTTTGTCGCTGAATAGGTGTCTCGTCTATTCAGCGCTTCCATATAGGCCACGGCACTATCAATAAATAAAAGCATGGCCTGATGGTATTTTGTAGGAGTCTTTGCGAGTAGCTCATTGATCAACCTTTGCTGAAAAAATGGGTCGTTTGGCTCGTAGGTTGGATATGTTTTTAACATCAACTCGGTATCCAAAGTTTTAAGAACCTTAGATTTGAAAATCTCATCATCTTGGGCTAAGTCCACCAAAGCGGCATAATCATTTTTATAATCTCTATACTCAACCGCATCGTTAGTAACTGAATCAGAGCTTTCTAAACCAATGACTTGCGTTGAGCCCAATATTTTGCGCTCGTGAAGTGCAAGGTAAACCGGGGCTCCCAAAGCCGTGAGAGTCGCATCGTGGATTAACTGTCGGTCAATATTGCCAGTTCGTTTTCCATAAGAAATCATCTTTTGATATAGTTCACGAGTTTGATATTTCCAGTCTTGAAGTGTGTCGGGGGCAGCTTCGACCCCAATGAATCGAGCGCCATTGTCAATGGCCGTGCGGGCAAAGTCTAAATCTTCTTTCAAATCGCGAAGAATTTGCGGATGATTGACGCTTAAGATTTGACGGATTTGTCGGTTGTATACAGGAGCGGCTGTATCCAACTCAAACTGCTTTCTGGCGACTTCGCGAAATCCATTGGCATGCCCTATGACCATCAACCAGCTGCCATCGGGAAACTTGATTTTATAAGTTGAATAAAGT